>OZ242341.1:2913306-3237007 GCA_965208545.1 Candidatus Poriferisocius sp.
ATCTTCCACCCCTCGCCCTCTTCGGCGATGAGATGCCCCTCCAGCCACATGGGCTCGTACCACGAGAACGGCACGTACAGCTCGGCGCAGTCGATCTGCTCCCGGGGGTTGGTGATGCCTGCCTTGCGGTAGAGCGCCTCAGAGCACTCCACCCCGGCTTGGGGCCGCACCGTGTCGCGCCCGGGGAACTGGCCGAACTCAGTCCGCTTGGCGTGGGAGATGACCCACGCCGGCGGGCGGCCCGACTTCTTGGCGATGTCGTCGTTGCCCAACACCATGGCCGCGGCCCCGTCCGACGACGGGCACGACTCCAGAAAATGGAGCGGATCCCACAGCATGGGCGACTCCCGCACCTTCTCAACGGAGATGTCGGGCAGATGCAGGTGGGCGTACTCGTTCTTGAGGGCGTTGAGCCGGTCCTTCACGGCCACCATCCAGCCGATGTGCTCGGGCGCCTTGGAGCGGGCGATGTAGTTGCGGATCCACGGGGCGAACGTGCCGCCCGCGCCCTGCCCGCCGCTCTTGCCGCCCGACAGCGCCCAAGTGGCGTTGCCCTCCGACTGCTTCTCGTAGGCGATGGTCAGCACGGTGTCGTACATGCCCGACTCCACCAAATTCACTGCGGAAATGGCGGTAGAAGCCCCTACCGACCCGGCGGTGTGTACCCGGTGGATGGGCTTGCCGATGGCGCCTAGGGCGTCGCACAGGCTCAGCAGCGGCATCATCACCCCTTCGAGGGCGTCGGGGGCCTTTCCGATCACGATGGCGTCGATGTCGTCGAAAGTGGCCCCGGCGTCCTCCAGGGCCCTAAGAGTCGCCTCCCGCACCAGGCCGTCCAAGGTCACGTCGTCGCGGCGCCGCTTGTACTTGGTCTGGCCGATTCCCAGCACAGCACACGGTCGAGGGGCCATTAGCTCGTCCTCTCTGTGTTCTGACCCTGCGTTTTCCTCAAAAACATCAGCTGTCTCCTTCCAAGACGCAGAGCAGGTTCTGTTGGAGTGCCGGCCCGCTGGATGCGTGGGCCACGCCTCGACCGCCATCGCCGTTTCGGATGGCCCGGGCCAGCTCGATCACCCGGGTGAGGCCCACGGCCATGAAAGGGCTGCCGGTGAGCGGCCCGCCCGACGGGTTCACCGAGGCCTCGCCGTTGAGACCAAGTGCGTCGCGCAAGATGATCTCCTCGGGGCTATAGGTCACGGTCAACTCGGCGATATCCACCGGTCCGTCGTGGAGTCCCACCCGCTCAGCGGCGATGCGCACCGACGGGGAGTCGGTTAGGTCCCGCAGCGTGGGGTGGTGCGAATCGATGCGGTGGTCGATGGCCCGGATCCACACCGGGTTGTCGCACAGCTCCCGAGCCCTGTCGGCCCGGGCGATGATCATGGCTGCGGCCCCGTCGCTAGTCGGCGGGCAGTCGAGGCGGCGCAGCGGCTGCTGCACGTAGGGCTCGGCCAGCAGGTCGTCCACCGACAAGTCGCCGCTGAGCTGGGCGTAGGGGTTGCTCTTGGCGTTGGCGTGGCTGCGGGCCACCACCTCGGCGAAGTCCCGCTCGGTGGCCTTGCCCGCGGCTATGAGGGCCTGGGCCTGAAATCCCGCCTGGGTCCGGGGGTCCAAACCAATAGGGGCATGGACGTAGGGGTCGGTCTGAAGCGAGAACCCCTCCCGGTAACTGCCCGGCGAGCACTTGCCTGAACCCGACACCAGCACGGTGTCGATGTCGCCCGACTGGAGCCGCACAAACCCCTCGAACAGGGCCCAGGCGCCGTCCATCTCCACATGGCTCTCATACACCGGGGGCCACGCCCCCACCGCGTCGATGTTCATGACGAAGGCGAAGGGCATACCCGACAGGTAGTCGCAGCTGCCGGCGATGGTGAAGTCGATGTCGTGGCGGTCCATACCCACCTGCTCGATCACCGAGTTCACGCACGGCATGATCATGGCCGGCTCGCTGTCGTTGAAGTGGGCGTGGGATTGAGTCTGCTCAAACGCGACGATGGCGACGTCTTCGGCCAGGCTTACCATGAGTGCTCCTTGAGCTCGTCGGCGGGAACGTCGGGTTCGCCGGTGGGCTCAAACCGGACGTACACCGATTCGGGAACATTGCCGAAGCGGTTGTCGATGTCTTCCACCGAGCGATCCTCGGGGTCGCGCCAGATGCAGCGCATCCTCATCCCCACCCGCATCTCGTCCACCGTCATGTCGCGGATGTCGATGCCGATCACCGGCTGGTCCGTCCCGTCGAACAAAATCGAGCACCGCACATAAGGTTCGGTCTCGGTCTGACCGTAGTACTGCACCGGGTTCAGCTCGGTGAACGCCACCACGGTGCCGACGTCGGACACTTCAACCTCGTCGGATTCGCTCATCAGCACCCGGGACATGTTGTCGTAGCCCCGGCCGGGCACGTACACCTTGCCGGTGACTGGGCTGCGCTGGCCGATAATCTTGCCGTCCAGCAGTCCCTGGGCGAACCGGGCCCGATGGGGGTACAGCGGCTCGTTGATCCGCAGACTGATGAGGTGCTCAGTGATGGTCACCGGCTCGTCGCCCGGCTCGATCACCTGGTCGGCTGCGTCGGCCTCGGGCACGAAGTACACATCGGCAACTGAACCGTGGCGCTCCTCCCGAAACTGGGCCTGCACTCTCATGCCGGTGCTGATGGCCTCGGGATCACCGCCGGTGTCCACCGCGTGCACCAGGGCGGTGTCGGCCCCGTCCAACTTGATGAAGGCAAAGCCGAACGGCCGGTCGAAGGGGTGCTTGGCCGAGGGCTCGGCCACCCAGGTCCAGTTCTCCACCACCCCGCCGGGGCCAACCTCCACGAGGTCGGGCTCCAGGGTGGCGAAGGTGTCCGGATCGAACTCCATGGGCGGGCACAGCACCCGGTCGCCGCACCGCTGGCCGAGGATGCGCCCGTCGCGCAGGCCGGTCAGAAACGGACCGATGACCGGTCCCGTGGTGCGGGTATAGGGATACTCAAGGGTGTAGTCAACGTCATGCAACTGGGGCACGGCGGCAAGTTCACCACACGCCTGCCACCGCCCCCAAAGCAGACCAGCTGTCTGTTCTGCCCCCCTCTGCCACCGCCCCCAAAGCAGACCGGATGGCCCGCCGGTGATCAGGTCAATGAGTTGAAATACTCGACAACGTCGGCAATGTACAGCTCGGGGGCTTCGAGGGAGGCGAAGTGGCCGCCGTGGGGCATCTCGGTCCAGCGGACGATGTTGTACCAATACTCCACCCACGGACGGGCCGGACTGATGCCGTCGCCGGGGAAACGGGCGTAGGCGGTGGGCACCTCCACGCGCCGATCGGGGGCCGAAGAGCCCCGACCGCCAATGCGGGTCTCGTAGTACAGCCGGTTGGCCGAGGCAATGGTGCCGGTCACCCAATACACCATCACGTTGGTGAGCAGCTCGTCCTTGGTGAAGCTGGCTTCGATGTCGTTGTCGGGGCCGATGTCGCTCCACACCAAGAACTTCTCGATGATCCAGGCAGCCAGCCCGGCCGGAGAGTCGTTCAGTCCCACCGACAGAGACTGGGGCCGGGTGGCCTGCTGCTGCCGGTAGCCCCGTTCCACCCGGTTGCGAGCCCCGCCCTCGGCCCGGTGGGCCCGCTCTTCATCAGTCAGGTCGCGCACGGCGCCGGGTGGCGGCTCGGGGGCAATGGCCAAATTGAGGTGGATGCCGAAAAGCCGCTCGGGAGCTTGAAGGGCCATCTGGGCGGTGACCATGGCCCCCCAGTCCCCGCCCTGCGCGCCAAACCGCTCGTAGCCCAGGCGGCTCATCAGCTCCAGCGAGGCCGCGGCCATCCGTCGGGGCGTCCAACCCGGCTCTGCGGTCGGCCCGGAGAAGCCGTAGCCGGGCAGCGACGGGCACACCACGTGGAAGTGCTCCCGCAGCGGCTCGATCACCTTGGTGAACTCAGTGATGGAACCGGGCCAGCCGTGGTGAATGACCAAGGCCATGGCTTCGGGGTTGCGACAGCGGGCGTGGATGAAGTGCAGCTTCTGGTTGTCGATGGTGGTGGAGTACTGAGGGAACTGGTTGAGCTGGGCTTCGATGGCCCGCCAGTCAAAGTCGTGGCGCCAGTAGCGGCACAGCTCTTTGAGGTAGTCCAGGTCGGTGCCCTCACCCCAACCGGCCCCGGGCAATGGGTCGAACCACCGGGTGGCGTCCAGGCGCCGATACAGGTCATCGAGCACCTCGTCGGACACCTCGATGGCAAAAGGTTCCACCGCGGTCATGCGAAGCAAAGCCTAGGCCACCCCTGCCACACCGGCGTACAGCGTCGCCGCCAGATGCTGTGGCTGCTCAGCTAGTCCACCATCAGGGGATGCCCTCTGTCTGGCGAACGTAACTAGGCTGCGGCGGTGATGTTCGACGACGATAAGTTCGACGTCGCCGCGGTGGTGGCCGGGGCATGGGTTCCGAGCCGGTACGGGCCCGACGATGTGCTGGGCACCTACAACGAAGTCACCGACCAGAAGCGGGCCGACGCGCTGGCGATTCTGGACCTGACCAAGCCGATCCGCACCTATTCGTTGGGCGACGGGATCTGGCCGGGTTACCCGGCCTTCGCCGATCGCCAGTTCGCCCAGACGCTGGTGGTGGCGGGCTACGACCCCGGCGAGGGCTTCGAGGGACAAATCACTAGCGGCACCAAGGGATTGGGCGCGTCCAAGCTGGGCTATTCCGAGGAGCGGGTGTCGTACACCTTCAACATGAGCTCCAAGATCAACGGCTTCACCCACGCGGCGGTGGACGGCACCTTCTACAACGGCCACAAGGGAGCCGATCTGGCCCGCACCGAGGGGGTGACCGCCATGGACGTGCCCTCGTGGGGGCCGCCGCTGCTCACCCGGGGGCTGATGATCGACGTGGCCGCCTATGTGGCCGACACCACCGGCGATGTGGAAACCAACCAGTCGGGGCTGCCTCGCCTGATGGATCGCCACCGCATCACCGTCGAGCAAATCGAGGGCGCCATCGAGCGCCAAGAGCTCCCCGAGCCCGAGGCGGGCGACGCCTTGTGCCTGCGCACCGGTTGGATCAGCCTCACTCGGGAAGACCCCGAGCGGTTCTTGGCTGCCTCGCCCGGACCGTGGATCGCTGAGAACAAATGGCTGGCCTCGCACCGGCCAGCGCTGGTGTCCACTGACAGCTGGATGTGGGGGGTGTTCGATTTCGAGGCCACCGGCGGCTGGGTGTCGGCCGGCCACCAGATAATGCTGGTGAAGGAGGGAATCCGCATGGCCGAGTCGATGAGCTGCGAGGAGATCGCCGCCGCAGGCGTGGACCGCTTTGTGTTTTGCCACTCCCCGTTCCGGGCCAAGGGGTCCACGTCGTGTTCGTCGCCCCCTATGGCTATTGCCAACCAACCTGAGGAGGATTCATGAGCCTGTTTGACGGATCACCCCTGGCCGGCAAGGTGGCCCTGGTCACCGGGGCCAGCCGGGGCATAGGCAAGGGATGCGCCTTGGAGCTGGCTGCCGCGGGGGCCTCGGTGTACATCACCGGTCGCACCACTGGCGCCGGCCAGCATCCGCTACCCGGCACGGTGGGGGCCACCGCCGAGGAGATAGCTGCCGTGGGCGGTACTGCGGTTGCGGTGGCCTGCGATCACCGCGATGACGACGCGGTGCGGGCGGTGTTCGACCAGATCGCCGCCGACCACGGCCGCTTAGACGTGCTGGTGAACAACGCCTTCGCTATTCCCGACGAGCTGACCGCCATGCTGCCCTTCTGGGAGGTGCCCATCTCCAACTGGGACGACATGATGGACGTGGGTACCCGATCGGCCTATGTGGCCTCGGTGCTGGCGGCCCCGGCGATGATCGAACAGGGCGATGGGCTGATCGCCAACATCAGCTCCTCGGGGGCGGTCGAATACGCCTGGCACGTGGCCTATGGAGTGGGCAAGTGCGCTCTCGACCGTATGACCGCCGACTGCGCCCGAGAGCTCCGGGATGCCGGGGTGTCGATGGTGTCGGTGTGGCCCGGCTTCGTGCGCACCGAGCGCATTGACATGGCCGTGGAGTCCGGGGTCGAGCTACCGCCCAGCCTGGACCTGTCGGCCGCGGAGTCGCCCCGGTTCACCGGACGGGCGGTGACTGCATTGGCCATCGACGCCGACCGGTCCCGCCACTCCGGGCAGGCCGTCTCGGC
Organism: Candidatus Poriferisocius sp.; assembly: GCA_965208545.1. Classification (GTDB taxonomy): domain Bacteria; phylum Actinomycetota; class Acidimicrobiia; order Acidimicrobiales; family Bin134; genus Poriferisocius. The sequence continues at coordinate 2,919,477 of OZ242341.1, forward strand.
CCGGGACATGGCCGACGCTTACGGCTTCACCGACGTCGACGGCCGCTTGCCCGCCGGGCCCCTCCACGACCGCACGGGCTAGCAGTTGACCAAAGGGGCGTAATGACATCGCCCACACCCTCTGCGACACGTTGACCGAGAGCGACGAGGTTGCTCAGGGAGACTTGCGGTCAGGCGGGGGCGGACACCGTGAGTCGAGCCATCTCCCGGCGCTGGGGGTAGTGGTCAGCCACCGCGAAATGCTGGGTGCAGCGCTCGTCCCACAACACCACATCGCCCTCGGCCCACTCATAGCGGATGGTGTAGTTGGGCTGGGTGGCGTGCTCATACAGCATGTTGAGCACCGCGTCGCTCTCGGCCCGATCGAACCCCACCAGATGGCTGGTGAAGTTCTTGTTGACGTTGAGATAGCGGCGACCGGTGTCGGGATGCACGGCGATCACCGGGCGCTCGGCGCCGGGGAACTGCTCTTTGGTGCGGTCGTACAAGTCAACGCCGGCTTTCGACTTGAATGCCTGGCCCTCCCCCATGTCGTGCCAGGCGGAAACCCCCTCAAGCCGGTCCCGCAGCGTCTCCGACAGTCCGTCGTAGGCGGCGTACATGCTGGCAAACAGGGTGTCTCCGCCCCGGACGGGCATTTCGATGGCCCGAAGTGTGCCAAGAATCGGGGGGTCGGGGTCCCAGGTGACGTCGGTGTGCCATTTGTCCTGGTAGGGCGGGCGCTCCTCGTCATCGACGATGCGCTCCACCTTGGCCTCCACCCCGCCCGCCACTCGGCCGATGGGGTGGATGTAGGGCTGGCCCCACGGGGCCAGCAGTTCCATCTGATGGGAGTCGCCAATGGACTGGCCGGGAAACGCCAGCACCAGGTGCTCCAAGAGCACTTCGTACAGATCCTTCCGCTCCCCGTCACCCAGCGGCTGGCTCAAATCGATGCCGGCCACCCGGGCGCCGAGCACTCCCCCGATCGGCTCCACCGACCACACAGGCATGTTCAACTCCCTAGAAGAATCCGCGCCCTTGGGCGGCGGCGTTGGCCAGCCATATCTCGAAGTCCTGGATCGATTGGGTCATGGCCTGGCCGATGAGGTCTAGCTTGCGCACCTGCTCGATGCGGGCGGTGGCCTGTTCCAGTTCCCGCTTGGACAGCAGCTCGGTGAAAATTCCGCAGGCGTGGGCCAGGCAGATAATCACCACGTCACGAGGGCTGGGAATCTCATCGCTGAACAGCACTCCCATGATCCGCAGCTTGACCTCGCGCTCAGCTTCACCGTCGACCGTCGGGTAGCGGCGGGACCGGAACACCCACAAGAAGCGGTCGTCCTCGCGTTCCAGGATGCCCCGCTCCACCAACCGGTCCAGCGTCGCCTCCCGGATCTCCGGCGCCTTTTGGGCGGTCTGCTCCACCCAGTGGCGGGCATCCCTTTCCTGGCCTTCTACTCCCTGCCCGGCAGCGATCATGGCCAAAGTCGGATCCAGCAGGTCGTCGCCTACCGGGGTGGCATCGACCAGGATTAAGTGCTCCAAATCGGTGTCGATCCGGTCCTCCATGGCCAACTCCATCAACACCGCCCCAGCCACCGCCCGGTCCATGGATGACTGGGACACATTGATGAACTTCCCGTCGTCGTCACGAAGCAGCAGAAGGAGGATCTCCTCAACGAATCTCAACATGGCGCTAACGATAGGCGATTATTTCTTCGCCGTATTGTTGGAGGGCCTCGACCACCTGCGAACGGGAGTCGCCGGCGATGGGGGCCGACAATCCCGTAACCCCGATGGCGGCTTGGGCCCCGATGTTCTCCAAGTGCTTTTCGGAGTTCCAGCCCGACGTGCCCACGGCCCCGACTTCGAGGTCCATGTACTTGATGTCGATGGGCTCGGTGCGACCCACCGAGGCCGCATGGTCGTGAAGGTAGGCGATCATCTCGGCCAGCTCCTCAAGGGTCTCCAGGTGGGCCGAGCGGCGGCGGGAGGCCAGAGCCGCCGGATTGGGCATGGGCATCCACCCCTGGGCCTTCTCGGCCACCCGGCGGCGGGAGAGTTTGGAGTTCCCCCCGATCCACACCGGAACCGGCGACTGCACCGGGGTGGGCAAACCGGTGCTGTTGGCAATTGAGAAGTTGAGCCCCTGGTAGTTCACCGTCTCCCCTGACCAGATCAACCGCATCACCTCCAGGCTCTCGTCGAACAGGGCATTGCGCTGGTCGAAGTCCACGCCCACCGCGTCGAATTCCGACTCCAGGTAGCCCACTCCCGCACCGAGGATGGCCCGGCCGCCGCTAAGCCGATCCAGCGTTGCCACCGTCTTGGCCAAGATGGCCGGGTTGCGGTATGGCAGCGGGGTTAGGTTGGTGAGCAGCCGCAGCCGGGTGGTGGCCCCCGCCGCCACCGCCAGCGCCACGAACGGATCGAGGGCATCGTGGCCCCCGCTGGCCAACCAGGGGTCGTTGGGTAGGGGATGCTCCGTCAGCGAGCAGGAGTCGAACCCCGCCGTCTCGGCGGCCCGGGCGAACTCGGCAATGGCCTCCGCAGTCAAGAACTCGGGGTTCTGCGGATGGGCCATCAGAGGAAGGCCGAAGCTGAATTTCACGCGCTGCTCCCTTCAATCGCGCCAAGGTGCAGCACGATAACCGGCAGAGAGCACAATCAGCTCAATGAATCAATTTGCGATAACCGACGGGCTCTCCGCCGATCACACGACCGGCGGAGAGCGTCGTCAGCTCAATGAATCAATGGTGATGAGTTGGCTAGTTGCCGCCCTCTTTGACCTCGACGGTGCGGCGGGCGTAGTCGTTGCCGTACACGTCGTGGCCCGCGGCCTCCAGGTTGGCAATGGCTTCCTCCGCGATATCGGTGCGGAACGCACCGGCATCGGGCGCCGCCTGAAGGATGCCCTGGGAAGTGGCCACGTCGATGGTCTGGTCATACAGAGCTTGGTCCATGATCCCGACCCCACCGGGTGACGGCCAGATGAGGGCGTTGATCTCGTTCATCATCCACGCCTGGTGCGCCGGGCCGCCGAAGGGCGGAGCGGCGGCTACCACGATGTCAACGCACTCTTGGAAGTTGTCGCGGCAGTGGATCCACCCACGCAGCGACGCCTCCACGAAGCGCACCGCGATGTCGCGGTACTCCGCATCGGTCTCCAGCTTGTCGGCGTCGGCCCAAATGGCGTCTTGCAGCATGGCTGTGCCCACGTCGTTCCAGTCGATGACCGACAGGTCTTCGGGCTGGAACAGCTCGCCGGTATCGGGATTGATGGTCTCAAGCACCTGGGCGTACTCGTTGTAGATCATCGCCTGAGCGGCGTCGATGTCGCCGTTGATGAGCGCGGTCATGTTGAAGTCCTGCTGCACCAGAGTGACATCGGCCTGCGGGTCGAGACCCACGCTGACCAGGCCAGCGAAGAGCTCGAATTCGTTGCCGAAACCCCAGTTCCCCACCAGCTTGCCTTCGAGGTCGGACGGACCGGTGATGCCGGCGTCAACGAACGACACCTGCAAGGTGCCGCTGCGCTGGAATACCTGGGCAATGTTGGTGATGTTCAATCCCTCCTCACGAGGCACCAACCCGCGCGGCACCCACGAGATGGCGAAGTCAGCGGCCCCGGAGTCCAGGACCGTGGCCGGAACGATGTCGACAGCACCGTCGATGATGGTCACATCCAGTCCGACGTCCTCGTAGAACCCGAGATCGCGAGCGGCAAAGAAGCCGGCAAACTGCGACTGCGGAACCCACTGGAGCTGTAGCGACACCTCGACCAGCTCGGCGGGCTCCGGCGCAGGAGCCTCTGTTGGCTCCGGTTCGGGCGCCGCCGGCGCCTCGGTGGCCGGCGCAGGAGCAGGCTCGCTCGCGTCATCGTCGTCGTTGCCGCACGAGGCGGCCACCACGACAAAGGCGAGAAGCAAGGCAAGCAACCGCCAGATCCCCCTCATATGAATGGTTCCTTTATTCATGTTTCACCACTGATCTACTGATCATTCCTTTCTGGTGGGCGAATTGCCCTGAGGCAACCCGCGGTTTGCGGTCATTGATCGTCACCTTGGGCGCGTATGAGCGAGTTCCACGGCATGGCCACTCGCTCGAGCACAAGTACGGCGAAATACAACACGGCCCCGATGAGGGTGCCGGCCAGCACCGCGGCCCACGCCTCGTCGTATCGGGTAAGGCCCGCCGATTGCGTGATCATCGGACCAAGGGCGTCTTGTCGGCCACCGAAGTACTCGGCGACGATGGCGGCGATAACGGCCAGCGAGGTCGACAGCTTCAGTGCGGTGAAGAAGAACGGCATGGCGTTGGGAATCCGCACCTCGCGGGTGATGCGCGATCGACTGGCGGCATACGACTCCATGAGCTCGATCTGGCTTCGATCCACCTGGGTGAGGCCCCTGGTGGTGTTGATGAAGATCGGGAAGAACACCAGCGCCACCACGATGGCTTGGTTTGATCGAGGCGAGGTGAGTCCGAACCAGTTGTTGAAGATCGGCGCCAGCGCAATGATCGGAATGGCGTTGACCGCCACGGCCAGCGGCGTAATGGTCTCGTTCGCCGTCCGGAAACGAGTCACCAACAGGGCAGCGATGATGCCCAGGATGATCCCGGCGATCAGCCCGGACACCACCACGAAGCCGGTGATGCGGGCACCCTGATACACCTCATTCCAATTGTCGATCAGCGCGCCGACGATCTCAGAGGGGGCCGGCAGCACGAATCCGTCGGGGTTGAAGAGGGAGAGGACGCCCTGCCACAACCCGAAGAGCACCACACCGGCCACGAGGGGGGCGGAGAACCCCTTCAGCGCGTTCACTCCTCCACCTTCCGCAGGGCGGTCCGCACCTCGGTGACCTTCTTGAAAAAAGCGGGATCGTCTCGGGTTGCGGCGCTTCGATCTCCAAGGCCCACGCCGATGGTCGATGCGATCGTCCCGGGACGGGGCGACATCACCACTACGCGGGTGGAGAGATACACCGCTTCAGGGATCGAGTGGGTGACGAAGACCACGGTGGTCCCGGTCTCCTTCCAGATCCGCAGCAGTTCGTCCTGCATGTGCTCGCGGGTCATCTCGTCGAGGGCCCCGAATGGTTCGTCCATCAACAGCAGAGACGGGCTGAAGGCCAGGGCGCGGGCGATGGCCACCCGTTGCTGCATACCGCCGGACAACTCGGACGGGTGGTGTTTGGAGAAATCGCTGAGCTTGACCAGCTCCAGCATCTCAGCAGCCCGGCGACGTCGGTCGCCCTTCGACCATCCCATCAGCTCGAGCGGAAGCTCGATGTTCTTGGTCACCGTGCGCCAATCGAAGAGGCCAGCCGTTTGGAACGCCATCCCGTAGTCGCGGTCGAGGCGGGCCTGCTCCGCCGGCTTGGCGTTGACTTGCACTGTCCCGGTTGACGGGGAGATCAAGGACGCAATCAGCCGGAGCAGGGTGCTTTTGCCGCACCCCGAGGGCCCGATGAGTGTGATGAACTCCCCCGGCTCAACGGCCAGGTCGATCTCGGCCAGCGCCTCCACTTGGTTGCTCTTGCCGGGGTTGAACACCTTGGTCGCCCCTCGGATGTCGATCGCGTTCATGCCGTCGCTCCCCTGTCTTGGCGACCGACTACGAGCCGCTCCACCCCGGTCACCACCAGGAACACGAAGATCCCCAACACTGCGGCACCCAACACGCTGGCAAACAGTCGGTCGGGGCCGGTGGTGTAGTTGAACGCCTCGCGCAATATCCGCCGGCCAAGCCCGCCCTCGACCCCCGAGGAGATCTCGCCCACAATGGCGCCCACGATGCTGGCTGTGGCCGCGATCTTGAGCGCGGCGAACAAGTACGGCAGCGATGCGGGAAGGCGCAGGCGCCACAGCGTCTGCACCCAATTGGCGGCATACGAGTCCATCAGCTCCTGGTTCTCCGGTCGGGGCGACTGCAACCCTCGCAGTCCGTTGACCGCCACCGGGAAAAACGTGAGATAGGTGGCGATGATGGAGACCGACATCCAGTCCTGCCACTCCCACGGAAAGACGTCGAAGTTCTTACGACCCCAGATCACGATGATGGGGGCGATAGCGATGAGAGGAATGGTCTGGCTAGCGATCACGTACGGGAGCAGGCCCTGTTCAATCCGGCGCCACTGTGCCAACGCCAGTGCGATGGCCATGCCGATCACCAAGCCCACCATGAAGCCGGCAAAGGCCTCCCGCAGGGTGAAGAGGGCCTCGTCGAACAGGATCTTTACGTATATCTGGTTCTGGCCACCGGGGGTCTCCAAGAACTGGCCGAATATTTCGCCCACCGGGGGCATGTTCAGATCATCGGTGCGAGGCAAAACCGACCCCACCACCGCCCAATCGTGCTGGCGGTCGTCAATGGCCTGGCCGAACGCCTTGTAGCCGGTGTACAACCCGGCGAGCAGACCCAGAAACACCACAAACGTCACCGTCTGGCGAACGATTCGCACCACGGCGTCGCGGCGCAGTTCTTGGGCCGCTTGCTGCTTAATTCGGTGCTCCCGAACGAGGGGATCGTCCGTCTCGGCCCCAATGTCCTTATCGGATATTGCGGGGGTGTTCGGCATTGAGTCGGTCATGCCCATCGAGTCGGTGTTCGGCATTCTGCTGCGTCCCTAACCGCTCATCGCCGGGATGATCCGCTGGCCGTACGCGTTGAGGGTCTCGTCTTTCTGGTCGTGCATGAGGTAAATGGCGAATTGGTCCACGCCGAGGGACTCCAGCTCCCGCAATCGAGCCAAGTGGGCGTCCTCGTCGCCGAGCAGGCAGAAGCGGTCGATGATCTCGTCGGGCACGAAGTCGGTGTGGTCGTGGCCCGCCTTGCCGTGTCCGCTGTAGTCGTAGCCCTCTCGGCCGGCGATGTAGTCGGTAAGCGCTTGCGGCACGCCTGCGCCCTGGTCCCCGTATCGGCCCACCAGGTCGGCTACGTGGTTGCCCACCATGCCGCCAAACCAACGGCACTGCTCCCGCTGGTGCTCGATGTTGTCGCCCACATAGGCGGGCGCGGCCACGCAGATGTACAGGCTGTCGGGATCGCGTCCCGCCTCCTCCGCGGACCGACGGACCGCCGAGATGGTCCATTCGGCGATGGCCGGGTCGGCCAGCTGGAGGATGAAGCCGTCCGACTCGCTGCCGCACAAGTGCAGCGCCTTGGGACCGTAGGCCGCCATCAGCACCTTGAGCTCGGATTCGTTGGCCCAGGGAAAGTGTTGCTGGGTGTCGTTGTAGAGGGTCTTTCGGCCCTCAGCCAGGTCTTTGATCACCCGCATGGCCTCGCTCAAAGTGGCCAGGCTGCGGGGCTTGTGGCCGATGACCCGCATAGCGGAGTCGCCCCGGCCGATGCCGCACACAGTGCGGTTGCCGAACATGTCGTTCAGCGTGGCGAATAGCGAGGCGGTGACCGTCCAGTCGCGGGTTCCCGGGTTGGTGACCATGGGCCCGACGATCATGCGGTTGGTGGCCGACAGCATCTGGCTGTAGATCACATAGGGCTCTTGCCACAGCACGTGGCTGTCAAAAGTCCAGCCGTAGTTGAAGCCGAGCGTCTCAGCTCGTTTGGCCAGCTCGACAACCCGCCAAGCCGGAGGATCAGTTTGCAAGACAACACCGAAATCCACGACTACCCCCTCTTCCGAATGAGCGGCCGCGTCCGCCGCTCGTTGTCACTCATTGGTCGGAAAGCCCAGGTCCACTGAGCTGGTCGCGGGATCGGGCCACCGAGCGGTCATGACCTTGGGCTTGGTATAGAAGCGGATCCCCTCGGGGCCGTACATCGTGGTGTCGCCGAACAAGGAGTCCTTCCAGCCGCCGAAGGAGTGGTATCCCACCGGCACCGGGATGGGGACGTTGATTCCCACCATGCCGGCGTCGGCGTCCTCCTGGAATTGGCGGGCCGCCCCGCCGTCCCGGGTGAAGATGGCGGCGCCGTTGCCCCACGGGTTGTCGGCGATGAGCTGCACAGCCTCGCCATAGGTGTCGCATCGCACGACGCTGAGCACCGGGCCGAAGATCTCGTCCCGATAGGCGTCCATGTCGGCGGTCACGTTGTCGAGCAGCGACACGCCGAGGAAGAAGCCGTCGCTTTCGAACCGGGTGTCGCGCCCGTCGACCACCACGGTCGCCCCCTGCTCGGCGGCCGAGCCCACGTAGCCGGCCACTCGGTCGCGGTGATCGCGGGTGATCAGCGGCCCCATGTCCGATGCCGAATCGGTGCCGTCGCCGATGACCAGCTTTTCCATACGGACTTTGATCGCATCCACCAGGGAATCCGCCACATCGCCCACCGCGGCCACCACCGAGATCGCCATGCAGCGCTCCCCGGCCGAACCGTAAGCCGCCGATACCGCCGAGTCGGCCGCCAGCTCGACATCGGCATCAGGCAACACCACCATGTGGTTCTTGGCCCCGCCCAACGCCTGCACCCGCTTCCCGTGCGAAGTGCCGGTGGTGTACACATAGCGGGCGATCGGCGTGGACCCCACAAAGCTGACCGCCTTCACAGCGGGGTGTTCGAGAAGCCGGTCGACCGCCACTTTGTCGCCGTTCACCAGGTTCAACACGCCAGGCGGGAAGCCCGCTTCCTGGAACAACTCGGCGATGAACATCGGTGCCGACGGATCGCGTTCCGACGGCTTGAGCACGAAGGTGTTCCCACAGGCGATGGCGTTGGGCGCCATCCACATCGGAACCATGGCCGGGAAGTTGAACGGCGTAATGCCGGCTACCACCCCAAGCGGGCGACGCACGGTGTAGACGTCGATGCCGGTGGACGCCATCTCGTTGTGGCTTCCCTTGAGATGCTCGGCCAATCCGCAGGCGAATTCGATGTTGTCGATGGCCCGAGCCACCTCCCCCATGGCATCGGCGTGCACCTTCCCGTGCTCGGCAGTAAGGCGCTTGGCGATCTCCTCGGCGTTGTCCACCACCAAGTTCCGGAAGGCGAACATCAGGGAGGTTCTTCGGGCAACCGAGACATTGCCCCACTCTTCGAACGCGGCCTGGGCCGAAGCCACCGCGGTGTCCACTTCGGCGGATGACGCCAGCGAGAGCTGGCTAGTCTGCTCTCCGGTGGCCGGGTTGAAGACCGGCGAAGTTCGGCCAGACCCGCCAGCAACGTACTGGCCGTCGATTAAATGATGGATTTGCTGCATTCCCCCTCCGTTAATCCAAGTTCTAAATCAAATAGGAGCTGAGACCGCGGCGCTGGTATTGGCCGTGGCCCATGGAACCCAAGTACTGGTCGTTGTCGATGATGACCCGGCCCCTTGACAGCACGGTGTCCACATGGCCACCGACTTGGATTCCCTCATAGGCCGAGTGGTCGATGTTCATGTGGTGGTTGTCCACGCTGATGGTCCAGGTTGCCTGGGGGTCGTAGATCACGACATCGGCGTCAGATCCGGGCTGGATGATGCCCTTGCGGGGGTAGAGGCCCATCATGCGGGCCGGGGTCGTGGAGCACAGCTCCACCCACCGGGGCAGAGTGATCTCCCCGGTGACAACGCCCTGGTAGATCAGGTCCATTCGGTGCTCGACCGTTCCGATGCCGTTGGGTATGGCCCGGAAGTCGCCCACGCCCAACTCCTTCTGCTCCTTCATACAGAACGGGCAGTGGTCGGTGGACACCACGGCGAGGTCGTTGGTGCGCAGCCCCTTCCACAGCTCATCTTGATGGTGGTCGTGGTGAGAGCGGATCGGCGTCGAGCACACGTAGGCCGCTCCGTCCCAGCCCTGGTCCAGGTGGTTCTCGAGGCTGAAGTACAGGTATTGGGGGCAGGTCTCGGCAAACACGTTGGCGCCGTTGTTGCGGGCAATGGCCACCTGCTCCAGCGCCTGCTTGGCCGAGAGATGCACGATATAGAGGGGGGCGGCGCCCACCTTGGCCAGCTGAATGGCCCGATGGGTGGCTTCCGACTCGAATTCGGCCCGTCGCACGTACCCGTGGTTCACCGGATCGGTCTCGCCCCGCTCGAACGCCTGTTCGGCCAGCACATCGATGGCGATTCCGTTCTCGGCGTGCATCATCATGAGCCCGCCATTGCCGGCGCACTGCTGCATGGCCCGCAGGATCTGGCCGTCGTCGCTGTAGAACACTCCGGGGTAGGCCATGAACAGCTTGAAGCTGGTGACCCCCTCATTCACCAGCAAGTCCATCTCCTTGAGGGCGGCGTCGGTCACGTCGCCGATGATCATGTGAAAGCCGTAGTCGATGGCACAGCGGCCCTCGGCCTGTGCCATGCGGGCGTCGAAGCACTCGCGCACGTCGAGTCCGTAGCTCTGCGTGGCGAAGTCCACGATGGTTGTGGTGCCGCCCCAAGCGGCGGCCCGGGTGCCGGTCTCGAAGTCATCGGACGCGATGGTGCCGCCGAAGGGCAGCTCCATGTGGGTGTGTACGTCCACCCCACCGGGCACGACCAACTTTCCGGTGGCGTCGATTACCCGGTCGGCCCCGTTTTCCGCCGACAAGGCCAGCTCGGATCCCGGTTGCAGCACGGCGACGATGGTTTCGCCGTCGATCAGAACCTCGGCCGGATCAGCCCCCGTGGAGCTCACCACCGTGCCGTTCTTGATGAGCGTTGTCATAGCTTCTGCCCCCCTATCTCTCCTCGACGAAAGTTGTCATTGCGTCATACCTGCCTGTCGATCTCCTCAATCGTCTCCAAGATGGCGGTCACGCCCTCGTCGATCTCCTCCTCAGTCACGTCCAGCATCGGGGTGATCCGCAGGGCGTTTCCGTACAGCCCGCCTTTGCCCACGAGGAGGCCCCGCCGCTTGCAGCCCTCCAATAGCTCGCCGGCCCGGTTGGCGTCGGGCTGAATCGAACCCGGTTCCACAATCTCTATGGCCTGCATGAGGCCCTTGCCCCGCTGCTCGATGATCCACGGCGTCTGCTCCGCCACCGGACGAAGGCCGTCAGCCAGCCGTTTGCCCATGCGCAGGGCGTTGCCCTGTAGGTCGTTGTCCCGCACGTAGTTCAAGGTGGCCAACCCCGCAGCAGTTGACAGCGGATTGCCGCCGAAAGTGGAGAAGCTCAGAGCTGAGATCGTGTCCATGATCTCGGCTCGGGCCACGATGCCGGCCAGCGTGATCCCGTTGCCCACGCCCTTGGCGAAGGTGAGCATGTCGGGGACAATGTCGTGGGCCTGGTAGCCCCAGAAGTGCTCGCCGGTACGTCCCCAGCCGGTCTGCACCTCATCGGTCACGAACAGGATTCCCCGATTGGCCAGCACCTTGTGCATCGACCCGAAGAAGCCGTCGGGGGGCGTGGCGAACCCGCCAACCCCCTGGATGGGCTCGGCGATCAGACAGGCCGCCTCTCCGGTGGTCATCATGTCGAGAACCTGGCGGAGATCATCAGTGCAGGCCTCGGTGAACTCGTCGTCGCCCAGATGCCGGAACGGACTGCGCAGCTGATACGCCCCGTGGACGAAGTGCACCGAAAGGCCCGACAGCGCGGTCGACGACCACGACGAGTGGGAGGTGATGGCCTGCGCGGTGAACGAGCGGCCGTGGTAGCTGTTGCGCATGGCCAGCACTTCGTTGGACTTGCGGTAGCTGGTGGCCAGCAGCATGGCGGTGTCGTTGGCCTCGGTCCCCGAGGTGGTGAAGAACACTCGGGCGTCGGGGATGCCACTGATTGCTGCGATCTCCTCGGCCAGCTCGATCATCGGCTCGCAGAGGTACAACGTGGAGGTGTGCAGCACCTTGGACGACTGCTCCTGAATGGCCGCGGTGACCGCAGGGTTGTTGTGCCCCACCATTGTGGTGAGCACGCCGCCGAAGAAGTCGAGATACCGGTTGCCCTCCACGTCCCACACATAGCTCCCCTGGCCCCGCTCGATGCTGATGGGCTCGGCGTAGAGCGGCTTGACGTAGGAGGGCAGAATCGCCTGATAGCGCTGATGCAGGTCGGCGTTTGTGGTCACGACAGCTGGCTCACGGGCAGGTCGGCGTTGGTGGACACGGGACTCGGACTACGCCTCGGTGAGGGGCCCGTACATGTCGGGGCGGCGATCGCGGTAGAAGGCCCACAGGGAGCGGATCTCGTCGATCATGGCGAAGTCCAAGTCGCGAATCACCAGCTCCTGTTCCTGGTCTGATGCCGGATCCTCCACGAACTGGCCCCGCGGGTTGGCGAAGTACGACGTGCCGTAGAAATCGTTGTCGCCCAACGGCTCCACGCCGACTCGGTTGATCGCCCCGACGAAGTACATGTTGGCCGCCGCCGACGCCGTTTGCTCCAGCTTCCACAAGTAGGCCGACAGGCCCCGGCTGGTGGCCGACGGGTTGAACACCACCTGGGCGCCGTTGAGGCCCAAGGCCCGCCACCCCTCGGGGAAGTGGCGGTCGTAGCAGATGTAGACCCCGACCCTTCCCACCGCGGTTTCGAACACCGGATATCCGAGGTTGCCGGGCCGGAAGTAGAACTTTTCCCAGAATCCCTTCACCTGGGGGATGTGGGTCTTGCGGTACTTGCCCAAGTAGGACCCATCGGCATCGATGACCGCCGCGGTGTTGTAGAGGAAACCGGGCTGCTCCTCCTCATACATGGGCAGCACCAGCACCATGCCGTGCTTGGCGGCGATTTCCTGGAACCGCTTGGTGGTGGGCCCGTCGGGAATGGCCTCGGCATAGCTGTAGTAGTCGGCGTCTTGAATCTGGCAGAAATAGGGGCCGTTGAAGAGCTCCTGGAAGCACATCACCTGGGTTCCTGCCGCGGCGGCCTCGGCCACGTATTTCTCGTGCTGCTCGACCATGGACTCCTGGTCACCGGTCCACGCGGCTTGCACGATTGCGGCCCTGACGACACTGGACATGGGGCGCCTCCCAAGCTCATTCATCCGGTGCAATAGGGGGTTAAATCCCCAATGCGCCGACTTAAGGAATAAACCTCCGATTATTGCCGATGCCGACCCCCTTCCGCCAGAGGCTCTTTCTCTACCTGGGGGTTTAGTGGTCCGTCTGTGAATTGGTCAGGGCGTCCTGCTAGGCATCGACGCCCCTCGCGGCGTTGCTCCTCCTTGCCGTACGCTCCGGGTATGGCTGCGTCGGTGCGCCTTGCGAGGAACGCCGCTGCCGTCGCAATCCGCTCCAGCCAATTCACAGACGGACCACTTAGCTGGGGCTCTCGCCGGGGAAGCCCGTTTAGTCCAGGGTCAGAACCCGGTCGAGCTCGGCGTGCATGTTGACGAGACGGCAGTCGAAGTCGCCCAGAATCAGTTCTTCGATGCCGTTGGACGCCATTCCGGCCTGCACTCGGCCGATACCGTCGAGATCTTGGTTGACTACCTCGGCGATGACCGTTCCCTCGGGGAAGTGGATCATCTCGGGAGGCGGGCCTGAGCTTGCTCGATCACCCAGCCGGTGGAACAGCCAGAAGTCAAAGTGCGAGTGCCCGGCGTGGTCGCCAGGGCGGGCTCGGAAAATGGTGAACAAGTCGCTGTGAACGTTCAGCACCACGTTGGGGAACACCAGATAGTGGTAGTCGTCCAGGATCTGCTCGTCGGTGTAGTGGCTGAAGTCCACGTCCTCGGCGGCGGCCCGGTCCCGCACGAGGCCCACCGCCCAATCCCGGGCAGTCTGTCCGGCAAGGTCGGCCTCGGCTCCGGGCTGGAGTCCCAGCATCGTGCTGTAGTTGTCCACAAAGGCCTGGGCCACCTCGTTCTGGTCGGCATCCGGGAATCGAGGCGAGCCGATACCCAGGGGGATTTTCATCATGGAGTGGCCCCGGTCCCACAGCTCATAGGTGGTGTTGAGCGCATCCATGAACCCCCTCAGGCCGGGATGCAGCCCCTCCAGGTGGTAGGCCTCGTTGAAGGCGTCCACCGTGGTCTTCCAGTTGCCCCCCAGCGGGATTGTCCAGCATGCCGTTAGGTTCCGCTCCCCCAGATTGAACGGGGCCAGCGTGTCGGGCACCGGATCGAGGAACTCATCGAGGCCAGGGCCGTCGGGCGATGGGTTGATGAACACCATCTGATGCCAAGTGCCCAGCCGCACCGGGGCCAACGACAGGTTCTCGTTGGCCACCACGCCAAAGTGCTTGCGGTACACGATTTCCTTCAGCGAGCCGTCCAGGCCGTAGCACCAGTCGTGGAATCCGCAGCGGAGCTCGTCGGCGTTGCCTTTGCCCTCACAGATCTGGAACCCCCGGTGGCGACAGGCGTTGTGAAACGCCCTCAGCTCTCCGTCGTGGCCCCGCACCACCAGATAGCTCTGGTCGCCCATGCGGTACTCGAACCAATCGCCCGGTTCGGCCACATCGCTGGTCAGACAAGCCATCTGCCAGGTTGACGGCCACAGCCGCTGGCGCTCCAGCTCGGCGTAGTCCTCTTCCAGGTAGCGGCCTTTGGGCAACCGAGCCGGGATGCCATCGCCGTTGCCTTGGCGAATCTGGTAGCGGTCCAGGTCGATGCCCATTGCCATAGGGCGCTACCGAGTGCCGCGCACCAGCCGACCAGGCCGGGCCCCGGTATCGGCGCCATTGCTGCGGGTCACCTCGCCGGCTACCACCGTGGCCACATAGCCGTCAGCCTGCTGGTCGAGGCGACGGCCCCCGGCGGGCAGGTCGTGGACCACCCGCGGCGAGCGCAGGGTCAGCGCCTGGTGGTCCACCACATTGGCGTCGGCCCGCTTGCCCTCTTCGAGGGTTCCCCGGTCGCCCAGCCCGTAGAGAGCGGCGGTGTCGTGGGTCTGCTTCTTCACCACCCACTCCAAGGGGAGCTGCTCGCCCCGGGTGCGGTCCCGGGTCCAGTGGGTGAGCATGAAGGTGGGAATGGAGGCGTCGCAGATCATCCCGCAGTGGGCACCGCCATCGGACAGGCCCGACACGCCGGCCGGATGCAGCAGCTGCTCGCGGATCACGTCGTGATTCTCCTCGTAGTAGTTGAACATGGGCAGCATCATCAGCGCGTGCCCGTCGTCTTCGAGGCAGAGGTCGTACATCAACTCCAGCGGGTCCACCCCCCGGGCCTCGGCCATGGCCGTCACGGTGCGGTCGTGGGTGGGCTCGTAGTCGGGCGGATCGCCGATCACGTACAGCTTGTGAATCATCGACGCCACCGTGGAGGGCATCTGGTCGAACAGCACGGTCGGGTCGGGGGGCAGATCATCCTCCCCCAGGATGGCCGCCCGAACCGCCGGCTTGCGCAGCTCGGCCACCAGCTCATCGAAGGGCAGGTGAGCCAAAGACGCGAATGTGGGCCGCTTGGCGAAGGCGTGGTTGGTCTGGAGGCCGATGAGCAGGCCGAACGGCCGGCCCGCGATTTGGGGATACACCCGGGCCCCCTCGTCAACCGCCCGCAGCGACTCATCCATCATCTCCCGCCAAAGGTCGGGAGCAGCCTCGATCTGCAACAGGGCGAATGACACCGGCACGTTGAAGTGAGCCGACAGACGCCGCATCCAGTCCATCTCCTTGGGCGGAGCCACCAGATCAAGGCCCGCGGCGCCCGCAGGGGCCAGCTCAAACACCCCGGATCCGGCATCGGCCAGCGCTTGACCCAATCCGAACAGCTCGTCTTCGGCGGCAAAAGTGCCGGGCACCGGCTCGCCGTCGATGGCCCGGTGGCCCAGCGTGCGAGAGGTGGACACGCCCAGCGCACCGGCCTCGATGGCCTCGCGCACGATGGCGTACATGTTCTCTATGTCTTCGGAAGTGGCCGGTTCGTTCTTGGCCCCCCGCTCCCCCATTACGTAGCCCCGCACCGCGCCATGGGCCACCTGTGTGGCCACATCGATCGACAGGCGGCGTTCGTCCAGAACGTCGAGGTACTCGGGGAAACTCTCCCACCCCCAGCTGATGCCCTCGGCAAGGGCGGCGCCGGGGATGTCCTCCACCCCCTCCATGAGCTGAATGAGCCAGTCCTCCTTGCCGGGCTGCACGGGAGCGAAGCCGACGCCGCAATTGCCCATCACCACGGTGGTCACCCCGTGGTTGGAGGACGGCTGGAGCTTTTCGTCCCAAGTGACCTGGCCGTCGTAGTGGGTGTGGCAGTCCACGAAGCCCGGGGTCACCAGGAGCCCGGTGGCGTCGATAGTTTCGGCCGCCTCAGGGGCGGGACCGCCGCTGCGGTCCACCACCGCCACCTTGCCGTCTTTGACCCCAATGTGGCCCACGAACCGGTCGGCGCCGGTCCCGTCCACCACGGTGCCGTTGGCGATCACCAGATCAAGCACTGCTCGTCCTCCCCGTCTTGTTCTTGTTTCTCAGCTCTGTTTGCCTAGCCTGCCGCCCCGGCTCGGAGCAGCTTGCCGGGCCGGGCCCCGGTGTCCTCGCCGTTGCGGCGGGTCACCACTCCGCTGACCAGCGTGGCCACGTATCCGGTGGCCCGCTGGTCGAACCGCCGGCCTCCGGCCGGCAGGTCGGCGACCAGTTTCGGCGGGTGCAGCGTAAGCCCCTCGTGGTCGATGATGTTTATGTCGGCCTTCATGCCCGGTTCCAGCGTGCCCCGGTCGGTGAGGCCGAACAGCCGGGCGGTGTCGCGCGACTGCTTCTGCACCACGAACTCCAGGGGGAGCTTGTCACCCCGTTTGCGGTCGCGGGCCCAGAAGGTGAGCAGCCAGGTGGGCATGGAAGCGTCGCAGATGGCCCCGCAGTGGGCCCCACCGTCAGACAGACCCGATACCCCGGACGGGTGCATGAACATCTCCCGCACCGCGTCGGCGTTTCCGTGGCTGTAGTTCAGGAACGGGAACAGCAACAGCGCCCGACCGTCGTCCTCCAGCAGCAGGTCGTAGAGCAGTTCCTGGGTCTCTCGGCCCTGGGACTCGGCGATGGCGGCCACTGACCGCTCCGGACCGGGCTCGTAGTCGGGGGGATCGCCCAGCACGTAGATCCGGTGCAGCTGGGTGCCCATGTACTCGGCGAACTGGTTGGTGAACGAGCTCTCCTCCGACAAGATGGCGGCCTTACGCTCGGGCTGGCGCAGCTCGGCCACCAGCTCTTCAAGGGGCAGCTCGGCGATCTCGGCGAAGCTGGGCCGGCTGCTGAAGGCGTGGTTGGTCTGGAGGCCGATCAGAATGCCGTTGCACCGGGGGGCGACCTGCGGGTGGAGCTGGGCCCCCTCGGCCACGGCGTCGGCCGACAGGTCCATGATCTCCCGCCACAGCTCGGGGGCGGCATCCACCTGCACCAGGGCGAATGTGACCGGGCGGCCGGTGGCGGCCGACAGGCGTCGCATCCAGTCCACCTCCTTGTGGGGGGCGGCCAAGTCCTCGCCAATCACACCGGCAGGGGCCAACTCGTACAGGCCGTGGCCCACATCAACCAGCGCCTCTCCGATGCCAAACAGCTCGTCCTCCGCGGCGTAGGTGCCGGGCACCGGCTCGCCGTCGATGGCCATGTGGGCGATGGTGCGGGACGTGGAGAAGCCGAAGGCCCCGGCCCTCAGCGCCTCAGCCACGATGTCGCGCATCTGGGCGATGTCTTCGGGGGTGGCGGGCTCGTTCTTCGCTCCCCGCTCCCCCATCACGTAGGCCCGGACCGCGCCGTGGGGCACCTGGCAGCCGATGTCGAGCGACAAGGGTTTGCGCTCTAGGGCGTCGAGGTACTCGGGGAAGGTCTCCCACTCCCAGGTGATCCCTTCCGACAACGCGGCGCCAGGGATGTCCTCCACCCCCTCCATGAGCTGGATGAGCCACTCTTCGGTGCCGGGACGCACCGGGGCGAAACCCACCCCGCAATTGCCCATCATCACCGTGGTCACACCGTGGTGGGCCGACGGCTCCAGAATCGGATCCCAGGTAACCTGCCCGTCGTAGTGGGTGTGGCAGTCCACGAACCCCGGGGTTACCAGCAGCCCGGTGGCGTCGAAGACCTCTTCGCCCCCTAGGTCGGGGTTGCCGCCCGGATACACCCCGGCAATCTGGTCCCCGTCGATGGCTACATCCCCAGTGAACGGCTCACCACCGGTGCCGTCCACAATAAATCCGCCCTTGATCACCAGGTCGTGCATAGCGCCATGGTAGATGGTGGCGTACTCCCACCGCCGATCCGCAGACGCTCAGAAAAGAACAATTTGCCGTGCTGGGGTAACGTCGGGGGATGGCTGAGATCGTCGTGTACCACAACCCCGGTTGAGGCAAGTCCCGGGGCGCGCTCGACATTCTCGAGTCGCGCGGCGTCGAGTTCGACGTCGTCCAGTACCTCAAAGCCCCGCTGAGCCGCGACGACTTGGAGCAATTCTTGGAGATGCTGCCCAATGAGCCTGCCGAGCTGGTACGGGTAGACGGCCACTTCAAGGAGCTCGGACTGGACATCGGCGACTACCAGAGCGCCGACACCGTGGTCGATTTGCTGATGGAGCACCCGAAACTGATGCAGCGCCCCGTCGTGGTGAGAGGCAATCGAGCCGTTATCGCCCGCCCTTCGGAGTTAGTTGAAGATCTGTTATGAGCAGGGACCGCCTGATGCAGGGCACCATGGCCCAGGCTGAAGCCAGGGCACGGCTGCATTCATCGCGTAGGCGCTCGAAGCCCAGAAAAACACCGATAGGTGACGAGGAAATCCCCGAGGACGCCACCATCGTGACCGGTCCCGACGGCAAGCCGTATCCGGTGGCCGCGGTGTGGCGACGGGCGCTGGCCCGAATCATCGACGCCGTCACCGTGTTCTTCATCCAGTGGATGCTCACCGTGATCCAACTGCTGTGGTTCATGGATGACGTGTCCGGCCGGTGGCAGCCCGAGCCCTGGGGCCGGGCCACTGCGGCCATCCTGGGCTACATCTTCTTCCACTTCGTGTACACGATGGTGTTCCTGCGGTGGAACGAAGGCCAGACACCGGCCATGGACCTGATGAAGCTGCGGGCGGTGCGCACCAAAGACGGCAGTCACCTCGGTTTGGGCCGGTGTGGCGTCCGATGGCTGGTGGGCGGGGTGTCGTGGATCTTGCCCCCCGTGGTGCTCGGCGGAATCATCGTGAACGCGGCCACCTACCTCACGGTCCCCTTCGATCGCCGCCGCCGTACGGTGTCGGACTGGCTGGCCGGAACCACCGTCATCGCCTACAACCGCGACAAGGAAGACCCCGACGGGGTACTCGAGGAAGTGCTGGATGAGTTCGGCCAGCCAATGTCGGTCCGAGAGCAGATTCGGCGCAAGTACGGCCTCTTCGGAGGGCTTACCGGAATAGGCCGACAGGTCGGAGACCGACGCCGGAACAGGCCGGATGCGCCGAGGGATTCCCAGTCGGGCCGTGATTCGCTTAACATGTCAGCCACGTCTGGGCCAGCCCACAGAAAGCAGGGGGAACGCAGTGGAATCTGAGCGTCCGCTACTAGAGGTGGAAAACCTCCGAACTTACTTCGACACGCCGCGCGGGATCCTCAAGGCCGTCGACGGAGTGAGCTTCTCGCTGGCCAAGGGCGAGACCATCGGCATCGTGGGCGAGTCGGGATCGGGCAAATCGGTGCTGGTGCGCTCGATCATGAACATCTTGACCAGCAACGCCATTGTTCCCGACGGCTCCAACGTGATCTTCGACGGCAAGGACACCCGGCAGCTGAGCCGCAGCGAGGCCAAGCACTTCTGGGGCACTCAGATGGCGATGATCTTCCAAGACCCCATGACGTCGCTGAACCCGGTCAAGAAGGTGGGCATCCAGATCACCGAGTCCATCCGCTACCACCTCGGGGCATCCAAACAAGAGGCCATGGAGCGGGCCCTCGAGCTGATGATCCAGGTGGGCATCCCCGAGCCCCGCAAGCGGCTCAAGGAGTACCCCCACCAGCTATCGGGCGGAATGCGCCAGCGGGTCACCATCGCCATCGCCTTGGCCTGCAACCCCAAGCTGCTTATCGCCGACGAGCCCACCACCGCGCTGGACGTGACCGTGCAGAAGCAGATCCTCGATCTGTTGGCTTCGCTCCAAGAGGAGCTGGGCATGGCCATGATCCTCATCACCCACGACTTGGGCGTGGTGGCTGGCCGGGCCCGGCGCATCGGAGTGATGTACGCCGGCAAGATGGTGGAGACCGCCGACACCTCCACCCTGTTCCACCACATGAACCATCCCTACACCGAGGCGCTGTTCAAGTCGATCCCCCGGGTGGAGCACCAGAGCCACACCCGGCTGGACGCCATAAGCGGCCGCCCACCCGACATGGTGCTGGATCTGGTGGGTTGCCGGTTCGCCCCCCGGTGCCGCTACGCCCAGGAGCAGTGCACAACCGACGAGCCGGAGCTGTTTCAGACCGGCCAGTCCGGCCACCTCCAGGCCTGCTTCTATCCGGTGGGATCGCCGGAGAATGCTCAGGCGCTGGCCGCCAACCAGGAGACCGGCGTCACTGCCGCCGGCCTCGACCTGACCGCCGCCGCGGTCTCTTAGAACGACGAGCTCGTAGCCGAGGAGGACTCAAGAATGGCTGGAACAGGCAAAGTCCACATGAGGGGCGAAGAGGCCTTGATTTCTGTCGAGGACCTAGTGATGGAGTTCCCCGCCGGACGCCGGGCCGTGGTGCACGCCGTGTCGGGCATCAGCTTCGACATCCTTGAAGGGGAGACCCTGGGCTTGGTGGGCGAGTCAGGCTGCGGCAAGTCCACCACTGGACGGGCCATGATGCAGCTTCCCTCGCCCACCGCGGGGTCGGTGCGCTTCGACGGTGTGGAAATGACCGAGCTGCCCAAGGAGGACCTGCGCCGCACCCGCACCCGGATGCAGATGATCTTCCAGGATCCGATCTCGTCTCTGAACCCCCGTCGCAAGGTGAAGGACATCGTGGCCGAGGGCCTGTCCATCTGGCACAACGATTCCGGGGATATGGCCAATCAGAAGGTAAACGAGGTGCTCGATGCGGTGGGGCTCGACCCCGAGGTTGTCTCCGACCGCCGCCCCCATCAATTCTCGGGGGGCCAGTGCCAGCGCATCTGCATCGCCCGGGCCCTGGTGCTCGACCCCAAGGTGATCATCTGCGACGAGCCGGTGTCGGCGCTGGACGTGTCGGTGCAGGCTCAGATCCTGAACCTCCTGGAGGAGATGAAGGACCGCTACGGGCTGACCCTGGTATTCATCGCCCACGACCTGGCCGTGGTCAAAAACGTCTCCGACCGGGTGGTGGTGATGTATCTGGGCAAAGTGTGCGAGGTGGCCGGGCCCGACGCCCTCTACGCCCACCCCGCCCACCCCTACACCGACGTGCTGTTGGCCTCTATCCCCGAGCCCGACCCCGATCACCCGGTGTCCGACCGCCAGATCGAGGGCGAACTTCCTTCGCCCATCAATCCCCCGTCGGGCTGCCGATTCCGAACCCGGTGCGAGAAGGTGCAGGACGTGTGCTCAACCGAGGAGCCGGTGCTGCGAGAGATCGCCGAAGACCACTACGTGGCCTGCCACTTCCCCAACGAGGTCCCCGTCAGCGTTAACGGCGACGGCACCGGCGACGACAGCTAGCCAAACGGCAATTTCTTAGAGCTTGTAGCGGTACACGTTGGTGTCGCGCACCTCGAATCCGAGGCGCAGATAGAGGCGATTGGCGTCCTCTCTCGACGGACGGGAGGTGAGATCCACGGTCACCGCTCCGGCCGCCCGGGCCAGCTCCAGCGCATGTTCGTTGAGCGCCCGGCCCACACCCTGGCCCCGAGAGCGCTCGTCCACCACCACGTCTTCGATGATGGCCCGCAGCCCGGTAGGTATGCGCACCAGCACTAGGGTGAGGCTGCCCACGATTTCCCCGTCAGCATGGGCCACCAGCAGGCGGGTGGCGTCGGAGGCGGCGACAGTCCCCAGGGCCTCTGCCGAGGGAGGTGGGTTGGACGACGACAGCTGGGGGGTGAGTCGCCTGAATGCCTCCACCAACTCGGCGGTGGCCTCGGTGGCCTCGGTGATCTCAACCGCCATGGTGCGAGACTACCGGCGCGAGATGAGGATCTTCGGCGCGGGCGATAGGTTGGGCGGGTGGCGCTGATCAGCTGGGTGGATGAATCTCCTCGCAACCGGCCGGCCCTGGTGGCCGCCTTCACCGGTTGGAACGACGCCGGCGACGCCGCCTCGGGCGCGCTGGCCTGGCTGGCCAGCCGCTGGGACACCACGGATGTGGCCAGTCTCGACCCCGAGCCGTTCTACGACTTCGCCGACACTCGCCCCCATCTCCGCTTGGAGGACGACGGCTCCCGATCGCTGATATGGCCCAGCAACGACCTGCTAGCCGCCACCGTCAACGGTGCTGACACGTCCGACGGCGCCGACACCGAAGTGGCCCTTCTGGTGGGCGCCGAGCCCCAGCTCAAGTGGCGCACCTTCGCCCAGCAGATCGTGGACATGGCCAAGCGCATCGACAGTCCGCTGGTGATCACACTGGGAGCGCTCTTGGCCGACGTACCTCACACTCGGCCCACTCCGATCTATGGCAGTAGCGACGACCCGGAGATGGCTTCCCAGTTGGGGCTCACCCCCTCCAGCTACGAGGGTCCCACCGGCATCGTGGGGGTGCTCCACAACGCCTGTGCCAGCGCCGGACTGCAAACCGCTTCGCTGTGGGCCGCCGTGCCGGGCTACGCCTCGGAGATCCCCTCGCCCAAGGCCTCCCTGGCCCTGGTGCGCCGACTCGGAACCCTGTTGGACCTCTCCCCCGACACATCGGAGCTGGAGGAGATGGCCGAGAGCTACGAGCGTCACGTGTCAGAGCTGGCCGAACAGGCCGACGAGACCACCGACTACATCGCCCAGCTGGAGAGCGCCTACGACCAGGAGGCCGAGGAGAACGGCGAGATAGAGGAGATGCGAGCCGCCGACCCCGGCGACTTCGTCGACCAGATCGAGCAGTTCCTCCGCGACCAGCGCAGCTGACGGTCGCGGTCGGCGCTAGAAGACAGCCTGGGAGCTCAGCCCTGGTGGTTGCCGCGCCAGGGTGGGGTGCGGGGGCGGTCGAAGAGGAACTCAATGGGCTCGCCGCGGATGGCGGCGAAGGAGTGGGCCAGCCACCAGTCGCTGCCGTGGACGCCGTCGGGCAGGTTGTCGGGACCGAAGAAGCCGACATCGCTGCACTCCAGCGGATGGGGATCGAGTTGGCCGCCGACGGCCCGGCACAGAAACACCATCGAGTACATCGGCACGGTGGTGAACCCCCGGCGCAGGCCGTCGTGGATGGCGATGGGCCGGTCCACCTCGCACACGATGCCGGTTTCCTCTAGTACCTCCTTCACCACCACCTCTGAGGGGGAATAGCCCACGTCGGCCCATCCGGTGGGATACAGCCACACCCCGGAATCGGCCCGCTGCACCAGCAGAATCTCGCCATCGTCGTTGCCCACCACGGCCCCCACCGCCACCTTGGGGGTGACGTAGCCGGGCACGCCGTCACCCACCGACTTCATCCACTCGGCTACGAAGTTGTCAGGCGTCCATCCGCTGCTTAGCGCGGCGGCCATGTCGGCAGCCACGTGCAGCACTTCCTCGAATCGCTCCTGCTCGTACTTGTTGTCGGTGAAGGCCAGCCCGGTGCGGGCAATCCCGGCCAGGGCCTCCGACCATCTCCGCAGATCGTCCTCCCCCACCACCGGGCGCCCCTCGGAGGTCATGGGCGCGTCGCAGCGGGCAAGGGCATTGGCATGGTCAGGCGTTGCAGGAGTCGATGGCGTGTTGGAGGGCCAGGTTGATCTCCTGCATGTGGTGGGCGTCGGTCACCTTCTGGCCATCGTGGTCGCGCACGTAATAGGCATGGACCACGTCGCCGCCTAGGTCCTGCACCTTGGCGCTGAGGATGTCCAACCCGAGCTGCGACATGGCGCTGGTGACCCGGCTCAACAGCCCCATGCGGGCCTGGGCAGCCAACTCGATGATGGTGGCGGTGGACGAGGACTCATTGTCCACCGTGATCTTGGGGGCGATCACCGGCTTGGGCGCAAGATCGGGGACCACCTCATAGGTGTTGATCCGTTCGGCCAGGCGGGCCTCGATGGCCAGCCTTCCAGCCAGGGCCTGCTCCACATAGGCGGTCACCTGGGGCCAGTCGATCTCCAGTCCGAGGGTGCTCTCCACCTGGAACCGTTCCAGCGCCATCCCGTATTCGGAGTGGGCGGCGGCCAGAAGCACTCTCAACCCGCTCAGCGCCAGCGCCCCGGCCACCCGCGAGAACATGCCGTGCTGATCGGGGGCGATCACCACCAGGGTGTCGCCCTCTCCCAGTACCAAGCGCTCGCCGGCCTCCATCATTTGCCGATGCTCAGGGGTGGGGAACCGGGAGGTGATCTCGTCGATGTCGCCGCCCTCCATCACGTGGGCGCAGCGGGCCACCAGCTCACGAACCAGGCTGGCCTTCCACTTGCTCCACGCCGAGGGTCCGGTGGCCACCGAGTCGGCCTCGGTCAGCGCTCCCAGCAGGCGCAGGGTCTGCACGGTGCGAGCCTTGCGGGAAACCTCGGCGATGGTGTCGGGATCTTCCAGGTCGCGCCGGGTGGCCACATCGGGCAGCAGCAGGTGGTGCTCCACCATTGCCACCAGCACATCCACATCGGTGGGCGGATAGCCCATTCGATGGGCGATGTCGGCCACCAGCTCCATGCCCACCTCGGTGTGATCGCCGGGATAGCCCTTGCCGATGTCGTGGAGCAGAGCTCCCAGCACCAGCAGGTCGGGCCGGTCCACCCGTTCCACCAGGTCGGAGGCCAGAGCGGCGGCCTCGCACAGGTGCCGGTCCACGGTGTACTGGTGGTAGGCGTTGCGCTGGGGCCGGCTGCGGTTGGGGGCCCACTCGGGCAGAATGCGCACGAACAGGTCCATCTGGTCCAGAGCCTCGACCACCGGGGGCGCCTCGGTGCCGGTCATCAGCAGGTCTACGAACAGCTTGCGGGCCTCGTCGGGCCACCGGTCGGGCATTGGGGCCATGTGCTTGTTCAGCCGTCCCAGGCTGGTGCGGTCCATGCGCAGCTCGTGGGCGGCCGCGGCCCGGGCCAAGCGCAATGCAGTACAGGGGTCACTGGCGTCGGCGCTCTCGGTCAGAACCGCCCGGCCCTCCTGGACCACCACGCCGGCGTCCAGCTCGGTGTTGTTGCGGTTATGGCGGCGGCGCAGACGGCGGCGCCACTCCGGGGGCATCTCGGAGTCCCGCAACCAGGCCCAAATCTCGTCGCTGCGCCAGGCGATGGATCGAGCCGAGCTGGCGATAGCGCCCATCAACTCATCGGCGTCGCCATAGTTCAAGGCGGCAGCCACCCCGTCCTGTTCTTGAAGAAGGAGCTGGTCTCCGGGGCGGTCAGCGGTGCGGTGCAACTCGGCCCGGGCGGCCAAGATCACCTCGTAGTCGGACCACAGCCTGCGGCTGTCGGCGTCGTCCATCTCAAAGACAGCAGCCTCCACCCACCGCAGCGCATGGAGGTCTCGCAAGCCTCCTCGGCCCTGCTTGAGGTCGGGCTCCAGCTTGAACGCCACCTCGCCACAGCGCCGGTGGCGCTCGGCCACCCGCTGGGCCAGCAGGGGAAGCCACCGCCGGGCGCTGCGACGCCACTGGTTGTCGTTGTCGGCGGTCAAGTCGGCGGTCAGCTCCGGGTCGCCGGCGATGTGGCGGGCGTCCAGCAGCGATGTGGCCGTGTCCAAGTCGGTCTTGGCCAAGTCACGCGTCTCCCGGGGCGTGCGCACCGAATGGCCGAGCTTCAGCCCCTCGTCCCAGATTGGATACCACAGCCGGGGAGCGATTTCGCCGATGTCGGGGCGGTCACGGTGCAAGAGCAACAGGTCGATGTCGCTGTAAGGGCACAGCTCGGCCCGCCCGTACCCTCCCACCGCCACCATCGCGACGCCCTCGGTGTCGGCCACCTCGGTGGAGAAGATGTGTTGGAGCCACTCGTCGGTCCGCCGGGCCAGCGCCCGGCACAGCACCGTTCCCACCATGGCGCGGTCGGCCAGCAGCTCATCCCGGCGCAATGCGCTCGACCTCGCCTCGCCAATCGCCACTACTCGTTGAGGCTAGTGGGTGACGCCGCAGGCACCGCTGTCGATCTCTCGACGTGGGTGGCGCTGGGCGCTTGCCAAACTACGACCCCATCAAAGTGCCCAGGTAAAGGCTGATCACCTTGGGATCCTCCATGAGCTCCCGTCCGGTGCCGGTGTAGGCGTTGACCCCCTGATCCAGCACGTAGCCCCGGTCGCAGATCTCCAGGCATCGCCGGGCATTCTGCTCCACCAAGATCAGCGACACCCCGTGCTGGGCGATGCGGGTGATCTGTTCGAACACCTCGTCTTGGTACGCCGGCGACAGGCCGGCGGAGGGCTCGTCAAGCAGCACCACCTGGGGATCCATCATCAGCGCCCGTCCGATGGCCACCATCTGGCGCTGCCCGCCTGACAATCCGTCGGCCCGCTGGCTGCGGCGCTCGGCCAGCAGGGGGAACAGTTCGGCGACCACCTCAAAGCGCTCGTCGAACAGGCCGGGCTTCTGGAATGCGCCCATCTCCAGGTTCTCCTGAATGGTCAGCCGGGGGAACACGTTTTCGGTCTGGGGCACGAAGCCGATGCCTCGGGCCACCAACTGGTGCGGCGACAGGCCGGTAATTTCTTCGTCGCCCAGATGGATGCTCCCCGATCGAACGTCCACCAGCCCGAACACCGCCTTCAACAAGGTGGACTTGCCCGCGCCATTGGGACCGATGATCCCGACGATCTCACCGGGGTATAGATCGAGGGAGCATCCGTTCAAGATGTCCACTTCGGGCAGGTACCCGGCCACCAAGTCGTCGGCTTGTACCAGCGCCTGATCCGCGCTCATGATCCGACCCAGCTCATGATCCAGCCCCGGCACGGCGCCGGCCTAGATAGGCGTCGATGACCACTTCGTTGTGAATGGCCTTCCACGGCGGCCCCTCGGCGATTATCTGGCCTTGGGCCAACACCACCACCCAGTCGCTGATGCCGGTGACCACTTCCATGGCGTGTTCGATGAACACCACGGTGAGGCCTTCGAAAGCCAACCGGGTTATGTGGCCCATCAGCGACTGAGCCAAGGCGGGGTTCACCCCGGCCATGGGCTCGTCCAGCATTATCAGCACCGGATCGGCCATCAGTGCCCGAGCCACCTCCAGCAGCTTGCGCTGTCCGCCTGACAAGGTGCCGGCCAGATCGTCGCGCATGTGAGCCAGGTTGAATCGCTCCAACAGCTCCCCGGCCTTCTCGGTGTTGGCCTGCTCCTGGTCCTGCCACCGCGACCGGAACGGGGCCGCCGACAATCGCTCCCCAATCTGGCTAGGGGCGCCCAGCAGCACGTTGTCGAGCACGGTCAGCTTGGCCAGCGATTTGGTGAGCTGAAACGTGCGGATCATGCCCTTGCGAGCCAGCTGGTCGGGCGAGGGAGCGACCACCGCCTCCCCGTTGAACGACCAACGCCCGGTGTCGGCCCGGTCGAAACCGGTCAACAGGTTGAACAGGGTGGTCTTGCCCGCGCCGTTGGGCCCTATGAGCGCGGTGACCACGCCGCGCTCCACCTCCAGGTGGTCCACATCCACCGCTCGCAGCCCGCCGAAGCTCCGGCTCAGGTCGTCCACCACCAACAGGGGATTGGGTTTGGGAGCGCCGGGCACCGGGGGCACGGTCAGAATCGGCTCGATCTCGGCCTCGGCGGGCGCCGATTCCGGCCGCGGCGTCACGTCATCGGGCATCCAACTGCATTTCTGTGCGATTGCCGGTGATCCCCTGGGGGCGGAACAGCATGAGCAGAACCAGCGTCAAACCCACCATGGCCACGCTGATGACCCCCTCGGCGCCGCTCAGGAAGTCGGCCACCGCATCAGGCAGCCACGCTTCGGCGGTCAGCTGGCGCAGGAACGACTCAATCCACTCCCGCAAGAACCAGAACAAGATGGCGCCGAGCACCGGCCCCAAGTAGGTGGCCGCGCCGCCTAGCAGGAGCGCGGTGTAGGCGAAGAAGGTGACTTGGGGGCGGAACCCGTTGGGGTCGGCGCCCGATGTCTTGATGGCGTCGATCACTCCCCCCATGCCGCCGATCACCCCGCCGATGATCAGAGCCTGCATCTTGTAGGAGAACACGTTCTTGCCCAGGCTTCGGGCTGCATCCTGGTCTTCCCGGATCGACTTCAGCACCCGTCCCCATGGACTGCGCACGATCAGGTACACCACCAGGCTGACCAGCGCCACCAACACCCAGCCCACGGTGATCACCCACATCTGCTGGCCGGTGAACTCGAAGGTGCCGACGCCATATCGATTGTGGGGACCGTCGGGATAGGGATTCAGGTCGTAGAACGCTCCGGCGTCAAAGCTCACGCTGAGCGGCCCGCCGGTGAGTCCGATGGCATCGGTGGAGCCGATGAGGATACGGATGATCTCGGCCGCGGCAATGGTGACGATGGCGAACATCACCGCATGCAGGCGCAGGGTCGGAAAGCCGAGCGCCACCGCCAGCGCCACCGACAGAACCAGGCCCACCACCACGCCCACCCACAGCGACCAGCCGAAGGTGGCCACCGACACACTGGTGCCGTAGGCCCCCAGCAGCAAGAACCCGACCTGGCCGAAGTTCAACAGCCCGGTGAATCCGAAGTGGACGTTGAGGCCGATGGCGGCCAGGGCCAGGATCACCGCCTCGGGCCCGAAAGCGGCTCGGGCCGCATTGCCAAAGATGATGTCGAAATCCATTCAGCGCGCCCGTCTCGCGGAGGATCCAGAATCCATCTAACCCACCCGCGCCTTGATCCCGAACAGTCCCTGGGGGCGAATCAGCAGAACGAGGATGAGGGCGGCCAGCGGTACCACGAACTTCAGCTCGGGCGAGATCCACAGCGTGCTCACCTCGGTGGACATGCCGATTATCAGCGATCCGGCCAGTGCTCCAAACGCCGTGCCCAGACCGCCGAGCTCCACCCCGGCGAAGATCAACAACAAGAGCTGGAAGCCCAAGAACGGGTCGATGTCGGTGTCGAGGCCCTGGAACACCCCGCCGAGTCCGGCCAGGGCAGCTCCCATGGCCCACACCATCAGCACCACCCGGTTCACGTTGATGCCCGATGCCTCGGCCAGGCTGGAGTTGTCCGACACCGCTCGGGTGGCCTTGCCGAAGCGGGTCCACTGAAGCATTATCCCCACAGCCAGCAAGACGGCGACGATCACCGCCACGGTCACCAGCTCTCGGGGGGTTACCGCCCAGGGTCCGAACTCCCACCGCTCCTGCACTTGGAAGTCGGTATAGGGAAGGGGTTCGGCACCGAAGAACAGTTGGATCACCTGGCGTCCGAGCAGCGACAGGCCGATGGTGACCACCACAAGCTGGAAGATGCCCAGTCGTCGGCGGCGTAGCGGGCGGAACAAGCCCGTTTCCAACCCCGCGCCCAGCATCCCGCACACGATCATGGTCACCACGGCGGCCGCAATCAGGTTCAGATCGCCCCACGAGCTGTTGAAGTACCAGGCGATCACCGCCCCAAAGGTCACCAGCTCCCCATGGGCGAAGTTGACCAGGCCGGTGGTCCCGTAGATGAGCGAAAGCCCGATGGCGCTCATGGCGATGATCAGACCGAATTTCAGGCCGTTGAACACCGTTTGCGCCGCCCGCTCCCCAAACGGCGTGCCCTTGGGGGCGTCGCCCACCGCGAACACCACCGCTCGGGACGCCCCCTCGGTCACTGCTGCCTCGACTGTGGACTCGAAGCCCTCCCTCAAGCCGATCCCGTCGGGGAGCGTGCTCTCGTCGAGGGTGACCCGGTAGGTGCCCGCACCGGGCACCACCACCGACCATTGGCCATCGGCATCGGTGACCGCCTGGCCGATCCGGGTGCCCGACTGGTCGGTCACGGTGATCTCAACTCCGGCGAAGAACTGGTCGAAGCCCAATCGAAGGGTGCCCTCTAGCACCGTCGGCTGAGAGCCATTGGTTTCGCCCCCAGTCTGGGCTGCCGCAGAACCCGCCCAGATCAGCATGAAGCTGAGCAAAAGTCCTGCGAGTGCGACCCATCTCCGCATCCAGAATCACGCTACTGCCTGGTACATGGCGCTTCGTGGAGCATCCGTCGGCAATCGGTTATTCCTGCTCCCCGTTTCATGAACGGCCAAATCGCGACCACAATGGGGGCGTGGGCGACTGGGAGCGGCTGCGGAGCAACCTGGCTGAGCTGGACCGGGTAATGGTGGCCTTCAGCGGCGGGGTCGATTCCTCGTTCCTCGCCTGGGTAGCCCACGATGTGCTGGGCGACCGGGCCCAGGCGGTGACCGCGGTTTCGCCGTCGCTGGCCGAGGCCGAGCGCCGAGATTGCGCGTCGCTGGCCGCCGAGTGGGGGCTTCAGTGGCGTGAGGTGCACACCACCGAAATGGAGCAGGCCGCCTACGTGGCCAATGATGGCGAGCGGTGCTACTGGTGCAAGGACGCCTTGATGGAGGCGGTGGCCCCGCTGGCTATGGCCGATTCGTGCACGGTGGCGCTGGGGGTTAACACCGACGACTTGGGCGACCATCGTCCGGGCCAGAGGGCCGCGGCTGAGCGGGGCGCGGTGTTCCCCTTGGTGGATGCTGGCTTTTCCAAGGCCGATGTTCGAGAGTGGTCTCAGCAGCTCGGGTTGCGCACCTGGGACAAGCCGGCCGCCCCGTGCCTGGCCTCCCGAATCCCCTACGGAACGCCGGTGACGCTGGGCGCGCTGGCCTCGGTGGAAGACGCCGAGGCCGCCCTGAGGCAGATGGGCTTCGCCGAGCTGCGGGTACGCCACTACGGCGATCTGGCCCGTATCGAGGTGCCCGACGAGCGCCTGGCCGACGTCGTGGCCCAGCGGGCCGCGGTGGTGCAGGCTGTGCGCCAGGCCGGCTACCGGTACGCCACACTCGATTTGGAGGGTCTCCGCTCCGGCAACCTGAACACCGCTTTGGGGCTCGACTCCTCGGCGCCGTGCCCGTGAGCCGGACCTTGAGCGATCAAGAGCTCGCCGCTGCCGAACAGCAGTTGGCCGACAGTGCCCGAAGGCTGGCCGACGGCATCGCCCAAGCCCTGCCCGGCTGGGTGGTGGCCGCAGTTCAGAGTCGCCTTCCGCACATAAAGCCCGATACCCGAGAGGCTGCCGAAGCCGCCGGCCTCGCCGCCGCGGCCGACATTGGCGGCCAAGTGGCTCAATTGCTGGCTGCCGACGTCGACGATCAGCGGGAGAATCCCCTGGCCCTGTTGCGCCGGGCGGTGCGCTACCCCACCGAGGTACTGACGGCCGCCGGCGCGCCCCCCATAGAGCGGGACGACTTCGCTATCGAGCGATTCCCCGACGACGTTTACGACCTGACCCCGGCGTCATTCGTCGACATCCACCCCGATCTTCAAACCCCCGGGCTGGAGTGGGGGGCGGCCAAGGCCTTCGTACACCGCCGCCGCCACCGCCAGTCCGGTTAGAGACAGTTCAGGGCCACCCCCGCCAAACCTGACATACTGACGGTGCCAACAGGGCGAATAATCGTCAACCAAGGGGAGTAGTGATGGACGCCGATACCGCATGGGTACTCGTATCTGCTGCGCTGGTCTTGTTCATGGTACCGGGCCTGGCCTTGTTCTACGGGGGCATGGTCGGCCAGAAGAACGTGCTCAACATGATGAACATGAACCTGTATTGCCTGGGCATCGTCCCCATTTTGTGGGCGGTGGTCGGATATGGGTTTGCCTCCGGGGATTGGGACTTCCCGCTGTTCGGAGACTTCGACGCCTTCTGGCTCAACGGGGTTGACGACATGGTGGCCAAGCGGGAATTCGTTTTCGGCATGACCTTTGCCGCCATCACCCCTGCGCTCATTTCGGGAGCGGTGGCCGGGCGGATGAAGTTCTCGGCCTGGGCCATCTTCGTGCCGCTGTGGTCGTTCATCGTGTATTCACCGGTTGTCTACTGGATCTACGGCGGCGAGGGCTGGATTTTCAATCTCCCGGCCCACGACTTCGCCGGCGGTACCGCCATCCACATCAACGCCGGGGCGGCGGCCCTGGCCTTGGTTCTCGTCCTCGGCCCCCGCAAGGGCTGGCCCCGAGACGTGGACTTCCCCCACAACCTGCCTCTGGTGCTTTTGGGCGCCGGCATTCTGTGGTTCGGCTGGTTCGGCTTCAATGCCGGCTCCGCGCTGGCCTCAGACGCCACCGCCTCCCACGCCTTCTTGACCACGTTCTTGGCCGCAGCCGCCGGCATGTGTTCATGGATGCTGGCCGAGACCATCAAAGACGGCAAGCCAACCGCATTGGGCATCGCCTCGGGCATCGTGGCCGCGTTGGTGGCCATCACCCCGGCGGCCGGTTTCGTGGGGGCCATGTCCTCCATCGTGATCGGTGCCGCGGCCGGGGTGCTGTGCTTCCTGGCCATCGGGCTCAAGCTGCGCTACAAGTACGACGACAGCCTCGACGTGGTGGGCATCCACATGTTCGGTGGCATCATCGGCGGCGTGCTCATCGGGTTCTTCGCCGACTCCGGGGCCATCGAAGGTGCCGACTTCATTGATGGCGTGTTCTTCGGCGGTGGCGAGCTGCTGGGCAACCAGATCATCTCCATTGTGGCGGTCATGGCCTACAGCTTCGTGGCCACCTACATCATCGCCATGGTGCTTCACCGCACCATGGGGATCCGGTCCTCCGCCGACGACGAGAGCGTCGGCCTCGACCAGTCGCTCCACGCCGAGACGGCCTACAACAACTAGGTCGAGAACAGATAACTCGACGCTCGAACTGGGCTGGGCAATGGCTCAGCCCAGTTCGGACAAGTCGACATCCTCGCTGCCGGTGACGGTCAACTCACCGTCGATGAACTCGGCGATGATGTAGCGGCCAAACGTGGGGTCTCCCACCTCGTCTAGTTCCAGCGGGCCAGAGACACCCTCATAGTCGATGTCGGCCCCGTCGGCGATCAGACCTGCACATTCGGCATAGTCGAAGCACTTCTGGCCGTCGCTGGTCACCGTTTGAACCTGGCCGATGATGGCGGGCCCGTCCGTGGATCCGGCGGCCAGCGAGGCCAGGGCCAATACCACCACGCAATCGTAGGCCTGGCCCCCGTAGGCCACGTCGCCGCCGGTTCGCTCAATCAGGCGCCCGCTGAACTCATCGCCGCCGCCCGCCGTCAGGGCCACGAATCCATCGAGCACATTGGGATTGGTTGGGTCCACAGTGTCAGCCAGATTCCGGTCGTAAATGCCGTCGGTGCCATACATGACCTCGGGTGGGATGCCGGCTTCGAGCATTCCCCGGATGATCTGAGCACCCTCGGAAAACGTGACCAACACCACTGCATCGGCCCCCATATCCTCGATCGCCGCCACCGTGGCGTCGTAGCTGGTGGCATCTTCGTCGTAGGCGATGATCTGGTAGGCCACTCCCAACTCGGTGAAGCTCGCGGCCAGCAGGCTCGACAGGGCGTTGCCCCAATCGTCGGCCCGGGCTGGGATGGCCACGTTGGTGGCCCCGTCGGCCGCCACAATGCCAGCCAAGATTGGCGACACCGCCTGGTCGGGCGGCACCGTCCGGAAGTAGAAGCCGGCGTTGTCCTGGGTGGAGAACGATGGCGAGGTGTTCGACGGGGAGCACTGGGGAATCTGAGCGTCGAAAAGGGTCTGGATGAACGACTGTGAAACTCCCGAGGCCGCCGCACCTACGATCACATGAGCCCCCTCACCCAGCAGCCGGTTGACTGCCTCAGGGGCGACGTCGGGGTCGGTAGCGGTATCGCCGGTCAAGAGCTGCACATTCCCGCCGGCTTCCACGATGTCCTCAATCGCCAAGCCGATGCCCTCGATCATCGGCGAGTTCAGAAAGGCCAGCGAACCGGTCTCGGGCATCACCTGCCCGATCACCAACTCGACATCGCCCGACGCCGGTGCGGCCGGTGATCCTCCGTCGCCGTTGTCGTCGTTGCCGCACCCGGCCGCAATCAGCGCGGCTAGTGCGAAGGCCAAAATCAAGCGCCTATGTCGCATGGGGAGAACCTTATTTCGGTCTGTATCAGGAAGTGGGAAACTGGGCTCAACCCAGTTCGGCCAGGTCCACATCGTGGCTGGCGATAACGGTAAGCACCCCATAGTTCAATTCGGCGACAAAGTATCGGCCGATGGTCGGATCGCCGACCTCGTCCAGTTCCAATGTACCGGAGGCACCGACGTAGTCGATGTCCACCCCATCGAGGACCAATAGGGAGCATGACCTATAGGAGAAGCACTGCTGACCTCCCTTGGTCACCCCCGGCACCTCGGCAATGATGGCCGGTCCGCTGGTGGAATCAGCGGCCAAGGCGGCCAGCATGAGCACCACCACACAGTCGTAGGCCTGACCTCCCCAGACAACGTTTCCGTCGGTAAGCCCGGTGATGCGGCCATTGAAAGTGGGATTGCCCCCCGCAGCAACCATCAAGAAGCCATTGAGCACCTCGGGGCTGGATGGACTTACCACCTCGGCAAGATTGTGATCGTAGATGCCGTCGGTGCCGTACATCGCGGTCGCCGGCAGGCCCGCTTCAAGAAGCCCGCGGATTATCTCAGCGCCTTCGGAGAAGGTCACAAAGACCACCGCGTCGGCCCCCGTGTTCTGTACCGCGTCGATTACGGGATCGAAGCTGGCGGCGTTGGGGTCATAAGAGATGATCTCTGCGCTCACTCCCAGCTCGCCCAGGCTGTCGACCAGCAGGTTGGACAGGGCATTGCCCCAGTCTCCGTCCCGGGCCGGAATGGCGACGTGGGTGGCCCCGTCCGCCGCCACAAGCGTGGCCACTATCGGCGAAACCGCCTCGTCGGGAGGCACGGTCCGGAAGAAGTAGGCGGCGTTTTCCTGAGTGGAGAACGAAGGCGACGTGTTGGATGCCGCGCACTGGGGGATCTGGGCGTCATACAGCGTCTGAATGAACGACTGCGACGCTTGTGACGACCCTGCCCCCAAAATGGCATGGACCCCCTCGCCCAACAGTCGGTTGACTGCCTCAGAAGCCGCGTCGGGGTCGGTGCCGTAGTCTCCTCTCACCAGCCGCACGTTTCCGCCCGCGGCTCGAATATCCTGCACCGCCAAGTTGATGCTGGCTACCACCGGAGAAGCTGAAGATGACTCCGGGTCGCCTTCGGGCCACACCGAGCCGATGACCAGCTCGAAATCGCTCTCCGCGGGACCAGCCTCTGGACTGCTATCACCGCTGCCACAGGCTGTAGCGGCCAGAGCCAACACTGCGCCCACCGCAAATATCCCGAACCGCCTCCTTCTCATAGAAAGAAAGCTAGCGCCGGATGGCTACAAAAGTTGGCGGAGCAGAGTGTCGATGGGCGCCACCATGCCGGTATAGAAGGGGCCGAATTCGGCGTAACGGGCCGACGCCTCGTCGTAGCGCATGGTGTACACCACCTCTTTGAGGTCGTCGGGGTGCTGGCAGAACAGGGTTACTCCCCACTCGTAGTCGTCGATGCCGGTGGAGCCGGTGATGAGCTGGAGCACCCGGCCGGCGAACTTGCGGCCGGTGGCCCCGTGCTTGTACATGAGCTCTTGGCGGCGCTCAAAGGGCAGCTCGTACCAGTTCTGCTCTGGGTTGCGGCGCTTGGACATGGGATAGAAGCACCACGCGGGCTTGTCTTCGGGGGGGAGTTGGGGATACAGCCGGGCCTGCTTGGTCTCTTCGGGAAGCCCAGCGGCGTATTCCGAAAGCTCAGTGAGCGACACGTACGAGTCCACGATGTCGAGCCCTGTTTGTTGCAGATCTCGCTGGAAGTCCCGCAACTCCCAGAGATCGGCGTGCAAGGCCATGAACGCAATGTCGGCCTTGTGGCCGAGCACGGCCACCGTCACCACTTGGACCCCAGTGTGCTCGGCGTTCTTGACCGCCTGCTTGATTCCCCGCTCCATTTGGGAATGGTCGTCTCCCGGGCCCAGCTTGCCGAACAAGTGGAGAACGCCGATTCCGACCGACGGCTGTACCGGTGCCGGAGACTCACTCATGGGCCGAGGGTTCGCTCATTGATCGATGGTGACATCTACCGTCTCGATCACTTCCAACTCGCCGTTGCGGACCTCGGCGAGCACATAGCGCCCTACGGTGGTATCGCCGACATCGTCCATTTCCAATGGGCCAGACACGCCGTCATAGTCTATGTCGATTCCCTGGACCACCAACTCGGCGCACTCTCCGTAGGAGCGGCACTTCTGACCGCTGCGGGTGATCTCGGGCACCGCGGCGATGATCGTCGGGCCGTCTACTCCGCCCGCAGCGAGCGCGGCCAGCGCCAGGATCACCGCGCAGTCGTAGGCCTGCCCCCCGTAGATGGCGTTGCCTCCCGTCTTCTCGAACACCCGCTGGTTGAACTCCTCACTACCTGACGGGCTCTGCACCCTCAGCCCGTCGACAACTGTCGGGTCGGTGGGATTCACCCGCTCGGGCATACTGAAGTCGAACTGACCGGCGGTGAGGTGGATGGCCCAGCTGGGCACGCCCATCTCGATAAGCCGACGAGTGATGGCGATGCCCTCCTCGAATGCAATTAGACCGACGGCGTCCACACCCATGTCCAAAATTTGGGCCACGGTGGCGTCGAAGCTAGGAGCTCCGGGGTCGAACGTCACGGTCTGCGAGGTCACGCCCAACTCGGCAAGGTCGTCGGCCAACAGCTGGGCCAGCGAGGCGCCGTAATCGTCGGCCCGATTGGCGATAGCCACGTTGGTAGCCCCACGGGAGGCCATGCTGTTGGCCATCACCTGGGACTCACCCACGGCGACGGTGACCGTGCGGAAATAGAAGTCGGCGTTGGCCTGGGTCGAGAACGACGGCGACGTGTTGGACGCGGCGCACTGCGGTACCTGGGCATCGGACAAGGTCTGGATGAACGACTGGGACACACCCGATGCGCCGGCTCCGATTATTACATGGGCCCCCTCGCCTAGCAGGCGGTTCACCGTCTCAGGGGCCACGTCCGGGTCGGTGGCCGAGTCGCCGGCGAGCAGCTTGACGTTTCCCCCCTGGGCATTGATGTCGGCCACCGCCAGTTCCACGCCGGTAATCAGCGCACCGCCGAGAGAAGCGGCCAATGAGCCGGTTTCAGGCAGCACTCGCCCGATAACCAGTTCCGGTGCGGCGACCGGTGGCGAGGTCACCGGCGCGGCTGTCGGCTCGGCCGTCGAAGCCGGGGCAGAGGGGGTAGCCGTGGCACCGGCCTGGCTGTCGTCACCGCCGCCGCAGGAGGCGGCCAACAGGATCGCGGCCATAGCGACGGCAACGGCTTGACGCCATGGCCCAGTCATCGCGAAATCAGTCGCCGAAACCGTTCACCAGCACGGCGAAGTGGCGGCTGGTGGCGTCGTAGCGCTTGCCCACCACCGCCTGGTAAGCCTCGGATTCCCACACCTCTCGGGCCTTCTCCTTGGAGTCGAACTTGATCACCACTGTCTGGTGGCCGGCGGTGTCGCCCTCGACCACCTCAGATTCGGTGTCGAAGGCAACCAGCTCGGCACCGTCACCGATGCCCAGAGCACCGGCCGCGCCTTGCATGTACTCCCCGTACAGCTCGGGGTTGTCCACCTGATAGTTGACGATTATGTAAGCAGCCATGACTCACTTTTAGCAGACCGGACCCGCCAATTGTCAGCCCCGGACGAAGAGGAACGCCCCGCCGGGATGACCGCCGCCGGTGCTCACCACCGCTACCTCAGCGCCCTCCACCTGCCGGCCGCCACCATGACCCCGCAGCTGGGTCACTGCCTCGTGAAGGAACCCGTAGCCGTGAAGCCGTCCGGCCGACAGCTGGCCGCCGTGGGGATTAAGGGGTATCTCCCCGTCGCGGGCGATTCGGGTGCCGCCCTCCACGAACGCCGCCCCCTCGCCCTTGCCACAAAAGCCCAGGCCCTCCAGCCACGACAGCGCATTGAAACTGAACCCGTCATACAGCAGAGCCACGTCCACGTCGGCGGGCTTCAGGTCGGTGCGGCTCCACAGGTGGGCCGCGGGACCGTCCACCATCGGCTCGTGCAATAGCGTCCCCT
Organism: Candidatus Poriferisocius sp.; assembly: GCA_965208545.1. Classification (GTDB taxonomy): domain Bacteria; phylum Actinomycetota; class Acidimicrobiia; order Acidimicrobiales; family Bin134; genus Poriferisocius. Next base: position 2,957,354 of record OZ242341.1, read on the forward strand.
GGTCCCACGACATCCGCTCGCGCATCTGGGTGCCCACCGCCTCCACCAGTACGGGGCGTTGGGGGCCGTCGGAGGCGGCGTCCACCGCCGACACCACCAGCGCGGTGGAGCCGTCGCAAGGCACGTCGCAGTCGAACAGGCCGAACGGCGTGGTGATCATGCGGGCGTCCAGGTAGTCGTCGATGGTCATGGGCTCCTGGTAGATGGCCACCGGGTTGTGGGCCGCCCCGGCCCGCTCGGTCACCGGGATCCACCCCAGTTGCTCCCGAGTGGCGCCGTAGCGGTGGAAGTAGTGGCTGGCCATGAGTGCAATCCAGTTGCCCGCCGACATTGCCCCATACGGCAGCCGCCACTCCATCTCCCCGGAAATGCGGGCCCCGCCGCCCACCCCGGTGTTCTGGCGGTTGCCCCAGGCGATTGACGTGGTTTCCCACACGGTGCGGTAGCACAGCACATGGCGGCACAGCCCGGAGGCCACCGCCAGCATGGCGTTGACCACCGCCCCGCTCTGGCCGGGGGTTTCCATGGTGCCGCAGAACCAGGTGGGGGCGATGCCCAGGGCGTCGGCCACCGGATAGATGCCGCCCTCGGAGTGGCCACCGTCTTTGGCGCCGCCCCCCGGATAGGTGGACAGGCCGTCGATGTCGTCCATTGTGAGCCCGGCGTCGGCCACCGCCGCCCGACAGGCGTCCACCGCCAGGCCCATGGGGTCGCGGCCCAACCGCCGTCCAACCTGCGACAACCCGATCCCGGTGATGGCCACCTGCGACTCGAACTTGTCGGTCGCCGGCATGGGTCGCACTGGTGCCGGGGTTGGCTCGGGATACTCCTGCTCCTCGACGATCGGCTCACCGGTAGGGGCGAACACCGGCAACCACACGTCTTTGTGCTGCTCAAAGCGCACCGATACCGGCAGGCCGATGACCACGTCGTCGGGCTCGGCGTCCACAATGAGGGTGGTAAGGCGCACTAGGGGGTCTTCCTCGATGGCCACAAGCCCGATGGCATAGGGCACCTCCATGTCGGGCAGCCACGGCTGGTAGTTGACGGTGACCCCCACCACTGTGGCCCGCCCCGACACGTCCCTGATCTCAGGCGCCTCCCCGCACAATGAGCACACCACTCCGGGGGGATGGAGATAGCGGTCGCAGGCCCCGCAGTATTGGAATCGCAGCACGCCGTCGGCCCCGGAAGTCCAGAAGAACTCGTTTTCGGGGGTGAGCTTGGGCAGGGGGCGCATGCCCAGGATTCTTATGCAGACGGGAAGTAGAAGTTGAGTTGGCCGTCGCGCACGAACCCGGCCAAGGCCAGACCGGCCGCTGCGGCCGTCTCCACGGCGAGCGCCGAAGGGGCGCTCACCGCCACCAGCACCCCAAAACCTGCTGCCCACGCCTTCTGCACCATCTCAAACGACGCCCGGCCGCTCACAAACAGTCCGAGGCCACGGGCGGGAAGGTCGCCGTCGAGCAGCATTCGGCCCACCACCTTGTCCACCGCGTTGTGGCGACCGATGTCCTCGCGCACCAACGTGGGCTCGCCGTCGGCGCCGAAGGCGGCCGCGGCGTGTACTCCCCCCGTGGTGCCGAACAGCTCTTGGAATGCCCGCACCCGCTCAGGCACCTCGGCCAGCACGTCGGCCGACATGGGCGTCTCACAGATGGGCAACGGGCTCAGCCGCTCCCGCAGCGCCTCGATGCTTTCGGCCCCGCACAGCCCGCACGCCGAGGTGGTCAAGCCCAGGCGGGGAGTAGGCGGAGGGGCACCGTCGGTCTCCACCGTGACCAGGTTGAATTCAGTGTCGACGGCCGGCTCGTTGGCGCAGTAGCGAATGGAAGTAACCGAGGCATCGCCCAAGAGCCCCTCGGTGAAGCAGAATCCCGCGGCCAACTCGAAGTCGTGGCCGGGTGTGCGCATGGTGGTGGTCACGGTGACGGCGTCCAGTTCTATGGTGAGCGGTTCCTCAACCACCAGATCGTCGGGGCGTCGGTACTCCTCGGACCCATCCCAATGCCGCACCAGCACCCGCTGGGAGCGCCCCCGGGTCATGACAGCCGATACATCTCGGAGACCACGTGGTGCTGGAGCTCTAGTCCCATGGCCGCCATGGCCACCGAGGAGTGCAACACCTCGCCTTCCACCCACAGGCGCCTCTCGGTGGCGGCTACCGGCTTAGCTGTGTCAGTGCCCAGCACCGCGGTGGAGGCCAGATGGATGTCGCGTCCTTCTACGGTGCCCTCCAGCACCTCGGCAACACCTGAGGGCTGAGCCAGCACCAGCTCCACTCGCCCGTCGGGCTGGGGGCGCAGGAATCCAGCCTCGGAGTGCAGGGGCAGGCCGGTGCCCGTGTCTTTGGTCTTCTGCACATAGGCCACGAACGGCTTGCCCACGTGGGAGAAGGAAACCTCCTCGGCATAGGAGAAGTCCTCGATGGTGGGATACACCCCCGTGCCCGCGCCCTGCCACGTTCCCAGCAGGAACGCCAGCGGCGCGCACGCCGGATGAAGATCGGCCATGGAACGACGTTACCGCCGTTGCCGGTGTTTTCGGGCTAGAAATCCATGTCGGGCATGCCACCGGGCATGCCGCCGCCCTCTTCTGGCTTGTCGGCCACAACGGCCTCGGTGGTCAAGAACAGCCCCGCGATGGAGCCAGCGTTTTGCAGCGCCGAGCGGGTGACCTTGGCGGCGTCGATGATTCCCGCAGTAAGCAGGTCTTCGTAATCGCCGGTGGCCGCGTTCAGCCCGGAGTTGCCCTCCAGGTTGCGCACCCGCTCCACGACCACGCCGCCCTCGAGCCCGGCGTTCACCGCGATCTGGGCCAGCGGGCCTTCCAGTGCCTTGGACACGATGCGGGCACCGGTGGCCTCGTCGTCGGCCGACAGGTCCTCCGCGGCGGAGTTCACCGCCTCTTGGGCCCGCAGCAGGGTCACGCCTCCGCCGGCCACAACGCCCTCTTCGATGGCGGCCTTGGTGGTGCTCACGGCGTCCTCAATGCGGTGCTTCTTCTCCTTGAGCTCCACCTCGGTAGCGGCGCCCACCTTGAGCACGGCCACACCGCCCGACAGCTTGGCCAGGCGCTCTTGGAGTTTCTCCCGGTCGTAGTCGGAGTCGGTGTTGTCAATCTCGCCTTTGATCTGGGAGATGCGGCCCTCGACGTCGCTGCGGTCGCCGGCGCCCTCCACGATGGTGGTCTCGTCTTTAGTGATGACGATCTTGCGGGCCCGGCCCAGCAAGTCGAGCGTGGTGTTCTCCAGCTTGAGGCCCACCTCTTCGCTGATCACCTGGCCAGCGGTCAAGATGGCCATGTCTTGCAGCATGGCCTTGCGGCGGTCGCCGAAGCCCGGAGCCTTCACCGCCGTGGAGTTGAAGGTGCCCCTGATCTTGTTTACCACCAGGGTGGCCAGGGCCTCGCCCTCCACGTCCTCGGCGATGATCAGAAGCGGCTTGCCCGCCTGCATCACCTTCTCCAGCACGGGCACGATGTCGCGCACTGCGGTGATCTTCGAGCCCACGAACAGGATGTAGGGCTCGTCGAGCACGGCTTCCATCCGCTCGGCGTCGGTCACGAAGTAGGGGGAGATGTAGCCCTTGTCGAAGCGCATGCCCTCGGTGAAGTCCAACTCCAAGCCAAAGGTCTGCGATTCCTCCACGGTGACCACGCCGTCTTTGCCCACCTTGTCGATGGCCTCGGAGATCAGCTCGCCAATCTCGGGGTCGGCGGCGGAAATGGCGGCCACGTTGGCGATCTGGGCCTTGTCCGACGACACGTCCACCGACTGGGACTGAATGGCCCCTACCGCGGCCTCAACGCCCGACTCGATGCCCTTCTTGATGGACATGGGGTTGGCCCCGGCGGCCACGTTCCGCAGCCCCTCGCGCACCATCGACCAGGCCAGCACGGTGGCGGTGGTGGTACCGTCGCCCGCCACGTCGTCGGTTTTCTTGGCCACCTCTTTGACCAGCTCAGCGCCGATCTTCTCGTAGGGATCCTCCAGCTCGATCTCCTTGGCGATGGACACGCCGTCGTTGGTGATCGTGGGGGCGCCCCACTTCTTTTCCAGCACTACGTTGCGGCCCTTGGGGCCGAGCGTGACCCGCACGGCGTCGGCCAGCTGGTTCATTCCCGACTCCAGCGCGCGCCGGGCTTGCTCATCGAATGAGATGATCTTGGGCATCCTCGAATACTCCCTTTTGGACTATCGGCCCATACCCCATTGGCACGGTGCCGATTCTTGGCCTTCCGGCCTGTTAGCACTCTCAGTATGAGACTGCTAAAGGTTACCGAGGGGGGTGCGAAACGCCAAACTCTGAGTAGTGAGAAGTCAGCCGCCAGCCACGGCCGGAACGATGGCCACCGTTTGTCCGTCGGGCACCGACGTGGCCAAGCCGTCGGCGAACCGCACGTCGTCGTCGTCCACAAACACATTGACGTACCGGTGCAGGCCGCCCGACTCGTCGATCAGGCGGTCTTTGAAGCCGGGGTGGGTGGCGTCCAGCGAAACGATCACGTCGCGGACGGTGCTTCCCTCAACGGTGACCTCGCTGGCCCCGCCAGACAGAGGGCGAAGAGTGGTCGGTATCCGGACGGTCACGCTCATGGGCCATGATGCTATTCGGATGAAGCTCGGGAAACGACTCGTGAATCAAGGATTGGCCCGTACAAAGCTCGGGAAGCGAGCTGTGAATCGGAGGACAGCGTGAGCGGGCGGCGGAGATTCACCGCCGGGGAGTTCTCAGCCGACGACCTCGCGGCCCGCAAAGGCTCGAAAACGGTGTCGGTGTGTCTGCCGGCCCGCAATGAGGAGGCCACCGTGGGGACCATCGTAGAGGTGGTGCGTAACGAGCTCATGGACAAGGTGGGCTTGGTGGACGAGCTGATCGTGATGGACGACCACTCCACCGACCACACCGCCGCGGTGGCCAAAGACGCCGGGGCCAACGTGGTGGCCTGCGCCGATGTGCTCACCGATCTGGGCAATCAGCCCGGCAAGGGGGAGACGCTGTGGAAGTCGCTGTACGCCTCCACTGGCGACATCGTGGTGTGGTGCGACGCCGACGTGGCCAACTTCGGCCCCCACTTCATCTCCGGCCTTCTGGGACCGCTGTTGGTGGACGACGCCATCTCCTACTGCAAGGGCTTCTACCACCGCCCGGTGGGGGCCGACCAGCGAGGCGGGGGGCGCACCACCGAGCTGGTGGCCCGACCGCTCATCGCTCTGTTGTTCCCCGAGTTGGGCGACATCGTCCAGCCTCTGGCCGGGGAATACGCCGGGCGGCGCGAAGTGCTGGAGCGGGTGCCGTTCGTGCAGGGGTACGGGGTGGAGATGGGCCTGCTCATCGACGTCTGGCGCCTGGCCGGCTACGAGGCCATCGCCCAGGTGGACCTGGGCACCCGCGTCCACCGCAATCGCCCGCTGCACGAGCTGTCGTCCCAGGCCACCGAGGTCATGCAGGTGGCTCTGCACCGGGCCGACCGCACCCTGGTGAATACGGCGATCACGCTGCGCCGCCCCGGCTTCGGCGACACCGAGATCACCATGCAGGAGCGCCCTCCCCTCGTCGAGGTCACTGGCTACTTCCGCCAAGCCCTCTGAGCCGCCCGCAGGCTGGGGCCGGCTGGCTGGGGCCGGCTGGCTGGGGCCCGCTTGCTGGGGTAGAGCTCGGCTATGCCTTCAAGTAGTCCAGCACCACCCTGGTGACGAGTCCGGCCGTGTCGTCCATTGCCGCCTCGGTACCGAACCGTTCGCTGAGGCTCACCAGCTCCCCGCAACCCGGCGCCGCAGTGCCGTCGGTCCGGCCCACCACTGCCAGCACCGGCACCCCGGCAGCAGCGGCCATTTCCGCCACCCCGCCCACCACCTTGCCCTCCAGCGAGGTGGCGTCGAGCGCGCCCTCCCCGGTAACCACCAGATCGGCCTGCTCGATGCGCCCGTACAGATCCACCTCCTCGGCCAGCAGCTCGAAGCCGTTGCACAACTCGGCGCCCACGCACGCCAGACCGCCGGCCAGGCCTCCCGCCGCCCCCGAGCCCTCCAGGTCGTCCACCGCCACCCCGTAGGTCTCGGCATACACCCCGCAGAGCCGCTCCAGTCGCCGGCGCAGCAGCTCCACCTGCGATGCGGTGGCTCCCTTTTGGGGTCCGAACACCTCGGCGGCGTCCACAAACCGGGTCCGCACGTCGCAGGCCACTGCCATCTCCACCCCCCGGAGTCGCTGAGTGGGGTACAACGCCCTCAGCGCGCCCAAACCACCGTCGGTGGTGGCCGAGCCCCCCACCCCCACCAACACTCGCCGGGCGCCGCGTTCCACCGCCGCGTCTATCAACTCCCCGGTGCCGTAGGTGGTGGCCCCCAGCGGGTCATTGCCCTCGGCCCCGCCCACCAAGGCCAACCCCGACGCCCGGGCCATCTCGATCACCGCGGTATGGCGGTGCAGGCGCCACGGAGCTTCCACCGGGTCGCCCAGAGGCCCAGTCACGATGCTCGACCGGTTGGCTCCGCCCACCACTTCCAGCGTTCCCTCGCCTCCGTCGGCCATGGGGGCGGCATCAACAGAGGCCCCGGCCTGTGCTGCCGCTTGGGCTATAGCGTCGGCTACCTCAGCAGCGGTGGCCGTTCCCCGAAATTTGTCGGGGGCGGCAACGATATGCATGCAGCCGCAGCCTTTTGGCTGTCCGACTGTCAGCCGGGGCGCTGGGCCAGGCTGTCGGGTCCGATCAGGATGAGGATGAATGCATTGCCCAGTGATTCAAGAGTGAGGCCTCCAGGGGGAGGATCGGGCATCGGCCACAGGGGCTTCTCAGACTCGCCCAGCAGCCGGGCAATGCACTGGGCGTCCACCTCATACCCGGCCCGGTAGTAGAAGGCTGAGCCCGTCTGGGGACTGGCATTGTGCGGAGGCAGTGTCACGTAGTTGGCCGCATTCAACTCGCCAGAGAGCCGACCGGCTGCCCCGGACACGTCGGTCCCATTAGCCACCAAAACGCCGATAGTGGACGGATCGCGGCACTCGAGCTCCTCGTCGGGAGCAGGAGCGGGAGGCTGGGTCACCACTGGGGCAGGCTCGGTGGTCTCCGACTCCCCAGCGTCATCGGTCTGAGGCGCAGGAGTGGCGGCCGGTTCGTCCTCCTCGGCCGGGGTCTCCACCGGGTCGGGGATCTCCTCGGGCTCCATCGTGGCCTCGGCCGTGGGCTGGGTGGTGGTTACCGCCGTCGAGTCCTTCTCGTCATCGAGGCCGCGGGCCAGCACAAAGGCCCCGGCGGCGATGAGGGCGAGAACCAGCACTACTCCTTTGAGCGCCATCTGGTTGTTGGGGGCTCGGTTTGACTCCATATTGCGTCTGGCTCCGGACTGTCAGCGCGACGGTTGCCGGCCAACCGAGGTCTGGCCGAACTTCGAACGTCTGCGGCGATCGCGCAGTCGCCGCAAACGCCGCACGACCATCGGGTCGTACTCCATGGCATCCGTCTGTTCCAATAATTCATTCAGCAGCTGGTAATACCGGGTTGTGGAGAGCTCGAAGCGCTCGCGGATCGCCGCCTCCTTCGACCCGGTCTCCTGCCACCAAGTGCGCTCAAAATCCAAGATCGCCCGATCTCGTTTCGTGAGAGCCATTCCACAAGCGTTACCCACCACTAGGCGCTATTCAAGCACCCTCCCCAAACCGCGCCCCTTATGCTCTTTGTGGAGGGGCGGGAAACCTCTCAATAACCAAATTCAGCGCCCGAGTAGCTCAGTCGGCAGAGCAGCTGTCTTGTAAACAGCAGGTCGCAGGTTCGATTCCTGTCTCGGGCTCAAGTCGAGTACTCGTCGACAGGAAGCCGACTTGACTCCTCCTAGCCGCCTAGCCTCGCGATGGCAATCGGAGAGGAGCGCCAGTGGCGGACGAACCAGCCTGGACTATCGGGATAGAAGAGGAATATCTCCTAGTCGAGCCCGAGAGCGGGGAGCTGATCACCGAACAGCCGTCCGGGATCCTGAAGAAGGTGGCCGACCTGCACCATGGCCTCGTGGCCAGAGAGTTCTTCAGCTCGCAGCTCGAGATCGGCACCGGCATCTGCACTGATTTCAAGCACCTGCGGGCCGACATCGGACTGCTGCGCCTAGCAGTCACCGAGGCTGCCGCCGACTACGGCATTGCCCCCATCGCGGCCTCATCTCACCCGTTTGCCCGCTCGCATCTACAGCAGGTCACCGAAGGGGAGCGCTATCAAGCACTGGCCGACGACTTGCAAGGCGTAACCCGCGGGCTGGTCATTTCCGGCCTGCACGTCCACGTCGGCATCGAGGATCCCGATCTACGGATCGACCTGATGAATCAGATTTCCTACTTCCTGCCTCACCTGCTGGCCCTTTCCACCTCTTCGCCCTTCTGGGAGGGACGCGACACTGGCCTCAAGAGCTACCGGATGGCGGTGTTTCGGACGTTGCCCCGCACCGGACTGCCAGAGAAGTTCGACTCGTGGGCCGAGTATCGGCGCCACGTGGACATATTGGTACAGGCCGGGGTCATCGAAGACTCCACCAAGGTGTGGTGGGACATCCGCCCGTCGGAGCGCTACCCCACATTGGAGATGAGGATTACCGACCTGCCCACGAGAATGGAAGACACGGTTTGCGTTGCGGCCCTGTACGTCTGCCTGCTGCGGATGCTGTGGAGGCTCAAGCTGGAGAACCGCCGGTGGCGCAGCTACGCCAACTTCCTCGTGTCGGAGAACCTGTGGCGGGCTGAGCGCTACGGGATCAACGACGGCCTCATCGATTTCGGCAAAGGCGAGTTGGTGCCGCTCCCCGACCTGGTGGGGGAAATGATCGAGCTAGTCCGGCCCGACGCCGAGGCCCTCGACTGCGTGGCGCAGGTTGAGCACGCCCGCACCATCTGCCAACGCGGCACCTCAGCCGACCGCCAACTGGCGGTTTACCGCGAGGCTTTAGATGAAGGCGCCAGCAACGAAGAGGCGCTCAATGCTGTGGTTCAAGCCCTGATCGCCGACACCCTCGCCCCACCCCAAACCTAGCTATCGGTCGGCAAGTCAGCTTGGCGGTGGCGGGCGACTTCGAAGCAGCCGATGGCCACTGCGGCGGCGGCGTTGAGGGAGCTGAGGTGGCCGGACAGGGGGATGGCGGCCACCACGTCGCAGCGCTGGCGGGCCAGCCGCGACAGACCCCGGCCCTCGCTGCCCACCACCAGGGCCACAGCTTCGGCGGCCACATTTATCTCATAAACCGAAGTCGGGGCGGCCACGTCCAGGCCCACTGTCCACACCCCGAGCTCTCCGAGACGGGCCAGCGCGTTGGGAATGCCCGGCACCACCGCCATGGGCACGTGCTCGATGGCCCCCGCGGCCGCCTTGGCCGCGGCGGGCGTGATGTGGGCCGACCGGTGTCGCCCCAGCACCGCGCCGGTGACTCCGGCGCACTCGGCGGTGCGCAGGGCGGCTCCCACGTTGCCCGGATCGGTAACCCCGTCGAGCACCAACAAGAACGGGGGTCGGCCATCGGGGGGACGGGCCAAGTCCTCCAAGTCGTGCTCGGCCAAGGGGGCGGCCCGGGCGATCACCCCTTGGGGGGCCTCGGTGGCGGCCATGGACTCGAACTTTGAGCGGGCCACCTCTTTGACAGGCACCCGCAACTCGGCGGCCAACTCCATCACTTGGGCCAGCACTCCGGTTTGGTTCTGCCCCGCAGCGATCACCACCTCTCGAACCGGGCGAGTGCCAGCTAACAGCAGCTCCCGCACTGCTTGGCGGCCCTCTACCCGTTCGCCGCCCAATCCGGCCTTTTGGCGGCGGTTGCGCGGTTGATCGCCCGGCGGTCGGCCCTTGCTGTGACCCTTATTGGGGCCCCGGTTGGCGCCCTTGCTGGAGCCGCCGCCCCGGCCCCGCCGGTTGCCGCCCCTCGGACCCTGTGCGCTCACCGGCGCTCGATGAGGGCCACCGCCCAGCAGGCCAGGCCCTCGCCCCGGCCCAGCGCGCCCAGGGCCTCGGCCCGCTTGCCCTTGACCGACACCGGGGCACCAACCGCCGCACTGAGGCGGGCTTCCATTTCGGCGCGGCGGGACGCGATGCGGGGGGCCTCGGTAACCACCGTGCAGTCGGCGTTCACCACCCCCCAGCCGGCGTCGTCCAGCCGGGCCACGGCGTCGGCCAGCAGCCCGATGCTGTCGGCCCCGGCCCAGGCCTCGTCGGTGTCGGGGAACAGCACTCCGATGTCGCCTAGCCCGGCGGCGCTCAACAAGGCGTCGGTCACCGCGTGGGCCACGGCATCGCCGTCGCTGTGGCCCACCAGACCCGGTGCGTCCTCGAACTTCACCCCGCCCAAGATCAGCGGCCGGTCGGAGTCGTCGCTGAACCGGTGGGTGTCGAATCCGTGGCCCACCCGCATGGCGCCGGTCATGTCGCCAACCAGGCCTCGGCAGCGGCCAGATCGTCGGGGTGGGTGATCTTGATGTTGCGGGGATGACCGTCCACCGCGACCACCGCATAGCCGGCCGCCTCCACCAGGCTGGCATCGTCGGTGGCGTCGGCGGCGTCGGCGTGGGCCATCCTCAGCAGCTCGGCCCGAAATGCCTGCGGGGTTTGCACCGCTTGCAGGGCATTGCGATCCACAACTCCCCCATCCACGCTGCGGATGGTATCGGTTACCGGCACCACCGGCACCGCGCCAGCCGCCCCCGAATCCACCTCCTGGACCACCCTCTCGTAGATCTCGGGACTGGCCAGCGGACGAGCGGCGTCATGGACGCAGATGACGTCGGCCTCGTGGGGCACCGCGGCCAAACCGTTGCGCACCGAGGCGGCCCGACTCGGTCCGCCAGCCACCACCGAGTCTGCGGCCAGCCGGGCCGATTCCGCCTCCACGTCTCCGGCAGGAACTACCACCACCACCCCGTCGCTAACCTGGGCGGCTACCGCCACGCTGCGGTCCACAATCCGCGAGCCGGCCAATTCCAGGTACTGCTTGGCGCCGCCGAAACGGGTGCCCGAGCCCGCGGCCACAACCACCGTCCAAACCGAGGGGTCAGTCGCCATCGCCTCTATTGACTCAGAAACTCGATGACCCGAGCCCAAGCGTCGGCCGCATCGTCAGGACGGTGGGCAGGACGGACGGGATCGTGGACGAACCCGTGATCGGCGCCCTCATAGACCACGGTCACTGCACCGGCGGCCTCCAAGGCGGCCACGTCGCCAGGCGGAGTGAATGGGTCTTCAGTGCCGATGATGGCCAGCAGCGGACACGGATCACCGGCGGCCAGCAGCTCCAGCGGTTCGCCTTGGCCCGGACCCCTCCAATGCTCGGGGAGACGGATCATCCCGTAGAAGGCGGCCGCCCGGTGGAATCGCCCGGCGGTCGCGGCCTTGATGGTGTACATGCCGCCCATGCAGAAACCGGTGAGCACCACCGTCTCGCACTCGATGGCGTCGGCCGCCGCCATCACGTCGCCCAGCACCTCATCGTCGACAAGCTCGCAAACTGCGGCCATTCGCTCGTCGGCCGCCAAGTGCTCTCTACCGGGGAATACTTGGGGAGCGCACACCGTCCATCCCTGATCGGCGGCAATCCGGGCCACGTGATCGTCGAACAGGGGCCGAAGACCCATGAGATCGGGAATCAACACCAGCCCTCGGCTGGCGCCCTCCACCCGAACCAACTCAGCCGAGGTCCCCGTCGCCAACTCGATCCGCATAACCCTTGTCTAGCGGATCAACAGTGCGCTGCGAAGACTGAGATGGGAGCATTAGGGGCATGGCTCATCCACATTTAGAGCTCACCGCCCGACCCAGGCGCAACCGGCGCACCCCGGCGATCCGGGACATGGTGCGCGAGACCGAGCTCAGCCCCGCGCATCTTGTACTGCCCCTGTTCGTGCACCGAGGACCCGATGAGCCCATCGACTCGATGCCCGGGACCAACCGCTGGAGCGTGGATGGGCTGGTCGGCGAGGTGGGAAGGGCCGCTGACCTCGGAGTTCGGGCGGTTGTGCTGTTCGAGGCCGCCCCCGACGAGCTGAAGACCCCCACCGGTGATGAAGCGTGGAACCCCGACGGTCTCATTCCCCAGACCATCGCGGCCATCAAGTCCGCCCATCCCGACACAGTGGTGATGACCGACGTGGCCCTCGACCCCTATAACAGCGACGGCCACGACGGCATCGTGGCTCCCGACGGCACCATCGTGAACGATGAGACCGTGGACGTGCTGTGCCGCCAGGCTCTGACCCATGCCGATGCCGGGGCCGACATCGTGGCCCCCAGCGACATGATGGACGGCCGGGTGGGGGCCATCCGCGAGACGCTCGACCATCACGGCCATACCGAGGTGGGAATCTGCGCCTACACCGCCAAGTACGCCTCGGCCTTCTTCGGGCCATTCCGGGGAGCGCTGGACTCAGCCCCCCGCTCCGGCGACAAGAAGACCTACCAGATGGACCCGGCCAACAGCCGCGAAGCCCTGCGGGAAATGGAGCTGGACATCGCCGAGGGGGCCGACATGGTGATGGTGAAGCCCGCCGGTCCGTACCTGGACGTGGTGCGGCGCTTCGCCGAGGCCTCGGTGGTGCCGGTGGCCGCCTATCAGGTGAGCGGGGAATACCTCATGATCAAGGCGGCTGCGGCGTCGGGGTGGCTCGACGAACAGGCCATCGTGACCGAGACCCTCTGCGGCATCCGCCGGGCTGGCGCGGACGTGATCTTGACGTACTTCGCCACGCAGGCCGCCGAGCTTCTCAGCTGACCTATTTCGCCACGCAGGCCGCCGAGCTCCTGGGTTGACCCCTGCCCTGAATCGAGGTCAGCTACGGGGCCGGCGACGGAAGAAGTCGGAGAAGCTGGTCACCACCGCATGGCCGGGGGCCTCGCCGTCTTCTGGGCGGGCGTCAGCCAACAGCGCAGTGGACATCCCCAGCGCTTGGGCGGCGTCGAGATGCTCCACGGCCACGTCCACCAGCAGCGCGTGCTCGTAGGGAACCGACGTGGTGCGGCGCAGCGCCTCGTAGATGCCGGGCGCAGGCATACACACCCCCACGTCGCTGCTCACAATCCATGTGTCCACGCCGTCGATCTCGAGGCGCTCCCGGAGGGCAGTCGACCACGAGGACACGTCGTTGGTGAGACAGGCCACTGGTAGCTCTCGGCGGACCATTTCGGCCACGAAGTCCCGGGCCCCCGACCGCACGGTGTACTGGGACAAGAACTCCTCGGTGAGCTCCGCGGGGTCGTCGTCTAAACCGATACCCGACCACAGCTCCGCGGGAGTGATGCGGCCCAGCACCGCCTGGTTGTGGAGCTGCTGCACCTCCTCTTCGTCAGGTTCAAGGCCGCGCTCAGCGGCAAAGGCAATCAGAAGCTCAACGGGATCGTCGGCCGGTTCGTACAGCACCCCGAGCGGATTCAACACCACCAACCGCAGTCGTCGCTGGGGAGGCTGCACCGGAGAAGATCCTGTGGTGCGCGCCAGTGAATCCTGGGTAAAAGTGGGGTCGATGCTGCGGTCCCGGGCTCGTCGTTCCAGCAGATAACCGGCCACCGCGATCAGAATCGACAGGCCAACCAGGGCGAACGCGGCCCAGGCCACCCATCGCAGGGTCACCGCCGCCCCGCTCTCGTCCGGGCCTGTCAAGGTAATGCGCTGGGCTCCTTGGCCCAGTTGCAGCACCTCCTCCTTCTCGGGGCCCACCGGCAAGTCCAAAACGAGGCGCACGGTCACCGCCTCAAGAGCGCCGGCCAGATTTGCGGTCCGCTCCCCGAAGGGCTCTCCGCCGAGACGGGCGGTGAGCTCGGGGTCGGTCACCAGATCCAGGCCGCCGGACAAGTCGACCACTCCGGTCACCCGATAGTCGGTTTTGGCAAAAGAGGTCTCGCGCTCGAAGGTGAAGTCGCGGAACACGTCGTCGGAGATGAAGATCTCGGACAGCACCGACTCAAGCTGCTCTGTTGAGCTGAAGGGCTTGGAGGCCGAGAAGCTGGTGCGACCCTGGTCGTCGATGCGGGGCTCGTTATACGACCAGCCCGACGCTGGGTCCTCGATGTCCTCGGTCAACAGCCTCGAGGTGATGTCGGGAGCCAGATCCATGGCCTGCTCGTCGAGGGCCACATCCACGGTGACCACCCCGGAGCCGTCTTCGTTGAAGCCGATGCCCACCTCGATATCCACCTGGCAGGCGGTCAGCCCCAGCATCAGCACAAGAAGGAGCGCCCCCCTCCTGGCCATTGCCGACACGCCAGCTTGTTGCCTCGCGGCCCCCCTCCGAACCCCCGCCGGCATGGTTGCTAGGCGCCGGCCAGCTCTTCCACCGGAGGCGGTTCGAAGCCCTCGATCGCCTTAAAGCAGATCCGCTCCGCGCCGGGCTCGTCGGGATCGTCCTCCGCGTCCACCATTATCGTCTCGCCGGCCCGGAACTCCTTCCACAACAGCCGCTCCGACAGCGGGTCCTCCACCAGGCGCTGGATGGCCCGGCGCAGCGGGCGGGCCCCCAGCGTGGGGTCGTAGCCCCGCAGCGCCAAGAGCACCTTGGCCGATTCGGTGAGCTCCAGCCCGATGCCCTGGGCCTCGAGCTGGTTTTGCAGCCGCTTGATCATCAGGTCGACGATCCGGGTGACTTCTTCGCGGGTCAGCTCGTGGAACACGATGACCTCGTCGATGCGGTTCAAGAACTCGGGGCGGAAGTGGTCCTTGAGCGCGTCGGTGACCTTCTCCTTCATGCGCTCATAGGTGATGGCCTCGTCGGCCCTGGTGAACCCCAGGTTGGCCTTGCGTAGGTTCTGGGTCCCCAGATTGGAGGTCATGATGAGCACGGTGTTGCGGAAGTCCACCGACCGTCCCTGGCTGTCGGTAAGGCGGCCCTCCTCCAAGATTTGCAGGAGGGTGTTGAACACATCGGGATGGGCCTTTTCGATCTCGTCGAACAGCACCACCGAGAACGGCTTGCGGCGCACGGCCTCAGTGAGCTGGCCGCCCTCCTCATAGCCGACGTAGCCCGGCGGGGAGCCCACCAGCCTGCTGACGGTGTGCTTCTCCATGTACTCGGACATGTCCAAGGCGATGAGGGCCTGCTCGTCGCCGAAGAGGAACTCGGCCAGCGTCTTGGCCAGCTCGGTCTTGCCCACGCCCGACGGACCCAGGAAGATGAACGAACCGCTGGGCCGCTTGGGGTCTTTGAGCCCGGCTCGGGTGCGGCGGATGGCCTGCGACACCGCTTTGATGGAGTCCTCCTGGCCGACGACCCGCTTGTGCAGTTCGTCTTCCATGCGCAAGAGCTTGGCCGTCTCCTCCTCGGTGAGCTTGTAGACGGGAATGCCGGTCCAGATGGACAAAACCTCGGCCACCGCCTCTTCGTCCACCTCGTCGAACAGGTCGACGCCCTTGGCCTTGATCTCGGCCTCCATCTGCTCCTTGCCAGCCAGCAGCTCCTTCTCCTTGTCGCGCAGCCGACCGGCCTCCTCGAAGTCCTGCTGCTCGACCGCGCTCTTCTTCTGGGACACCACCTGGGAGAGCTCGTTCTCGAAGTCCTTGTAGTCGGTGGGGGTCTCCATCCGCTTGATGCGCAGGCGGGAGCCGGCCTCGTCGATGAGGTCGATGGCCTTGTCGGGCAGGTGGCGGTCGGATATGTAGCGGTCGGCCAAGTTGGCCGACGCCACTAGGGCCTGGTCGGTGATGGTGACCCGGTGATGGGCCTCGTAGCGGTCACGAAGGCCCTTGAGGATCTCGATGGTGTGGGCGATGGTGGGCTCGTCCACCTTCACCGGCTGGAACCGGCGCTCCAGCGCGGAGTCCTTCTCCAGGTGCTTGCGGTATTCGTCGAGGGTGGTGGCCCCGATGGTCTGAAGCTCGCCCCGAGCCAGCATGGGCTTGAGGATGGAGGCGGCGTCGATGGCCCCCTCGGCGGCGCCGGCACCCACCAGGGTGTGCAGCTCGTCGATGAACAAGATGATGTCGCCCCGGGTCTTGATCTCTTTGAGCACCTTCTTGAGGCGCTCCTCGAAGTCACCCCGGTAGCGGGACCCGGCCACCAGCGCGCCCAGGTCGAGGGTGTAGAGCTGCTTGTTGCGGATGGTCTCGGGCACATCATCGGCCGCGATCCGCTGGGCCAAGCCCTCCACAATGGCGGTTTTGCCCACGCCGGGCTCGCCCACCAGCACCGGGTTGTTCTTGGTGCGCCGCGACAGCACCTGCATGACCCGCTCAGTTTCCCGCTGGCGGCCGATAACCGGATCGAGTCCACTGTCTTTGGCCAGCTTGGTCAGGTTGCGCCCGAACTGGTCGAGCACCAGCGAACCTGATCCAGTCTCGCCGCGGTCGCCGGGTGAGGTAATGGCCTTGTCCGGCGATCCCGAGCCCTGCGGGCCGCCGTAGCCCGACAACAGCTGGATGACCTGCTGGCGGACCCGCGACAGGTCGGCCCCCAGCTTGACCAGCACCTGGGCGGCCACGCCCTCGCCCTCTCGGATCAGGCCCAACAGGATGTGCTCGGTGCCGATGTAGTTGTGGCCGAGCTGCAACGCCTCCCTCAGCGACAGCTCCAGCACCTTCTTGGCCCGGGGAGTGAAGGGGATGTGGCCCGACGGTGACGACCCGCCCTGGCCGATGATCTCCTCCACCTGATTGCGCACGGCTTCCAGGGAAATGCCCAGGGATTCCAGCGATTTGGCGGCCACGCCTTCGCCCTCGTGGATCAGGCCCAACAGGATGTGCTCGGTGCCGATGTAGTTGTGGTGGAGCAGGCGCGCTTCTTCCTGGGCCAGCACAACGACACGGCGAGCACGATCTGTGAATCTCTCGAACACGGCAATCTCCCGATAGGGGTTCAACTCTGAGTGTAACCACCCCACCCCCCCATTTCGTTCCCGAAGCCTCAACCGACCCTGGGTTCGGGGCCGCCGATGAGGCCTCAACCCGTGTTGAGTGGGGGAAATCGGGGAAGGTGCTACTACGCTGACGGCCGTGGCTCGCAGCCCCCTTGATCTCATTCCCACCATGGCGCGCGACCTCGACCGGCTGGAGTTGCGGTTGGAGGACTCGGTAAAGACCCAGGACCCGTTCCTCACCGAGGTGGCCAGCCACCTCATCCGGGCCGGAGGCAAGCGGGTGAGGCCGGGTTTTGTGATCGCCTCGGCGGCCATATCCCAGGTCGAGCCGATGCCGGCCGAAGACGACGTGATTACCGGCGGCGTGGCGGTGGAACTGGTGCACCTGGGATCCCTCTACCACGACGACGTCATGGACCAAGCCCAAGTACGGCGAAACGTGGCCAGCGTGAACGCCAAATGGGGCAATCTGCGGGCCATCTTGGCCGGCGATTTCCTGCTGGCCCGAGCGTCGGAACTGGCCGCTTCGCTGGGCACCGAGGTGGCCGGGCTGTTGGCCGCCACTATCGGACGGCTGTGCGAAGGCCAGGTGCGGGAGCTTCAAGACACCGGCAACCCCGACCGCACCGAGACCTCCTACACCGACTCCATCGAGGGCAAAACCGCCTCCCTGCTGGCCACTTCGTGTCGCATCGGCGGCCTGGTGGCCGGATTGGACCGCCCGACGATCGACACCCTCACTGAGTTCGGCCGGTTCTACGGGCTGGCCTTCCAAGTGGTGGACGACATCTTGGACATCGTGGCCACCGACGAGCACTTGGGTAAGCCGTCGGGAAACGACCTTCATGAGGGCATCTACACCCTGCCAGTGATCCGGGCGCTGCACACCGACTGCGGTCCCCAGCTGCTGGAACTGCTGGGAGGGACGGCATCGGATGCCAGCGTCCGATCGGCCTTGCAGCTGGTTCGGGCCAGCGGCGGTGTCGAGGAAGCGCTGGGCGTGGCCAGCGACTATGTCAAACAGGCCTCAGCCAGCCTGGAGTCGCTACCCCCCACCACGGCGACCGCCGCCTTGCAGGTGGCCACCGACCACCTGATCGACCGAGCCCGCATCCCTCTCGGCGACGGCTAGGCCGCAGGAGCCGCCTAGCTCTCGGGAGGCGCTGGGCGCTCCGGGGGCTCGGGGCGCAGCGTGGGGAACAGGATCACGTCTCGGATGCTCGGCACATCGGCCAACAGCATGGCCAGTCGGTCCATGCCCACGCCTAGGCCGCCGGTGGGAGGCAAGCCGAACTCCAGGGCTCGCAGGTAGTCCCAGTCCACGGCCATGGCTTCGGCATCGCCCGCTTCCCGGTCGGCGGCCTGCTCTTCGAATCGGGCTCGCTGCTCGTCGGGGTCGGTCAGCTCGCTGAAGGCGTTGGCCAGCTCCCGGCCGGCCACGATGGCCTCAAACCGCTCCACCCAGCCGGGGTGGTCGCGGTGCTCCCGGGCCAGCGGCGACACCTCCTTGGGGTAATCGCACACGAACACCGGACCCCACAGCTCGGCTTCGGTGGTCTTCTCGTACAGCTCCAACAGCAGCTTGCCCGGCCCCCAGCGGTCTTCCACCGGGATATCCCGGGCGGCGCAGTGCGACCGCAATTCCTCCAACGGAGTGTCGAGGTCCACGTCAAGGCCGCCGTGCTCGGCCAGCAGGTCGATGAACCGGGCACGGGGCCACGGCGGGGTCAGGTCCAGCTCCCTTCCGCCGTAGCTGATCACTGTGGTGCCCTTGAGCTCCAAAGCCAGATGGGCCACGAGCTGTTCGACCAGCTCCATGATGTCGCCGTAGTCGGCGTAGGCCCAGTACAGCTCCAACATGGTGAATTCGGGATTGTGGCGGGTGGAGATACCCTCGTTGCGGAACACCCGGGCTATCTCATAAACCCGCTCCAAGCCACCCACCACCAGCCGCTTCAGGTACAGCTCGGGGGCGATCCTCAAGAACAGCTCCATGTCGAGCGCGTTGTGGTGAGTGCTGAACGGCCGGGCCAGTGCGCCACCGGGCACGGGGTGGAACACCGGCGTCTCCACCTCGACAAATGCCCGATCCTCCAGCCAGCGGCGGGTGAGCGACATCATCTCCGAGCGCAGCCGGAAGGTGTGGCGGGCCTCCTCGGTCACCCACAGGTCCACGTAGCGCTGGCGGAACCGGATGTCGGGGTCCGACAGCCCGTGCCACTTGTCGGGAAAGCTCCGCCGAGCCTCGGCCAGCAGCTCCCACTGCTCTACCTTCACCGACAGCTCACCGGTGCGAGTTTTCATCACCTCGCCGGTCGCCCCCACCCAGTCGCCCAGCGACAAAGCGCAGAATTCGTCGTAATTGGGGGTGACCTTGGCGGGAGCGAATAGCTGGATGCGCCCGGTGGCGTCTTGAAGGGTGGCGAACGCCAGTTTGCCCTGCACTCGCCGGAGCATGATCCGGCCCGCTACCGACACCGTCTGGCCGGTCTCGGTTCCGGCCTCGATGTCGCCGTGGCGCTGGTGGCACTCCCCGGTGGTGGCGGTGGTCTCGAACCGATAGGGAGTGCTCACCGGCGGCCTACTGGTTGCGCCCGTGGACCAGCCACAGGCCGTGGAGGGTCAGGTGGGGCTCGACGTATTGGATGGTGTCGGACAACGGGGCGATGAGGTGGGCCAGTCCGCCGGTGGCGATCACGACCGCCTCGCCGGACAGTTCCTTGGCGAAGCGGGTCACCATGCCGTCGATCTGGGCCACGAACCCGTAGATGACCCCGGACTGGATCGATTCCATGGTGGTTTTGCCGATCACGTTGCGGGGCTCGGTGAGCGCCACCGGCCCCAGAGCGGCGGCCCGGCCCACCATGGCCTCCAGGCTGACCTCGATGCCCGGTCCGATGGCCCCGCCCATGAACTCGCCGGCCTCGGAGATCACGTCGAAGTTGTTGGTGGTACCGAAATCGACCACCACCGCGGGGCCACCGTAGAGATGGTGGGCGGCCACCGCGTTAGCGATGCGATCGGCGCCCACCTCGCGGGGATTGTCGTACAGGATGGGAATGCCGCTACGGGTGCCGGGCTCGATCACCACCGGGTCGAAATCGAAGTAACGCTGCACCATCATCCGCACGCTCTCGCGGATTTGGGGCACCCCAGAGCACACCGCCACCCCGGTGAGGTCTTCCTCCATGGCGACATCGATGCTGTCGAGCAGGCTGCGCAGCAGCACGGCCACCTCATCGGGGGTGCGCTCGTGCACGGTGGACAGCCGCCAGTGCTCGATCAGGCCGTCGGCGGCCTGGCAGTCCTCGGCCCGGTCGGCCTCATACAGGCCAACCACGGTCTGGGTGTTGCCGATGTCGAGCGCCAGCAGCATAGGAACCCTTGTTTACTCCTCTTCCGAGCTGTTCGGAACATTGACGACATCGAGGGCGTGCGGCATAGAACTCCTGTTCACCTATCTTCGGCTTCGGTGAAGTCGCCCGCGACATCGAGGGCGATGTCCAACGCTGGGGCCGAGTTGGTGAGCCGCCCCACCGAGATGAAGTCCACTCCGGTGGCCGCGTATTCGGCCACCGAATCCAGGGTGACGCCGCCGCTCACCTCCAGCAGGCAGGCGTGTCCCCCGGCCCGCTCAACGCACGACCGCACCTCTTCGGGAGCCATGTTGTCCAACAGCAGGGCATCGGCGCCCGCGGCCAGTGCCTCATCCACCTGGTCGATCCGGTCGCACTCCACGTAGACGGCCCGTCCGGGCCAGCGCCGGCGGGCGCCCGCCACCCCCTCGGCGATGGTGATGGCGGCCAAATGGTTGTCCTTGAGCATGACCCACTCCGACAGCCCTGCCCGGTGGTTGTCGCCCCCGCCAGCCCGCACCGCCGCCTTCTCCAGCGCCCGCAGCCCGGGAGTGGTCTTGCGGGTATCGCGGACCCGGGCCTGGCCGGCGGCAGCTGCGGCCGCGGTGTAGCGGGCCACCTCGGTGGCGATGCCCGACAGATGGCTCAAGAAGTTCAGCGCCGTGCGCTCTGCCGTGAACACCGAGGCCCGGGGGCCTGTGACCACAGCCAACTGCTGGCCGGGGCTCACCGGGTCGCCATCGGCGACCTCCCACTGAACCGTCACCGCCGGATCAACCTGGCGGAACACCTCCATCGCGCAGGCCCGTCCGGCCAGGCGCCCGGCGGCGCGGGCCACGATCGCCGCGGTCACATCGGCGGGGGGCAGAAGCGACGAGGTGAGGTCGCCGTCGGGTCCCACGTCCTCGGCCAAGGCCCGCTCCACCGCGGCCCGCACTTCGTGGGCCGGGGGGTCAAGGCCGGCCACAGTCAACTCCGATGTTGTCTATAAGCCGGGCCCGGCCGAGGCAGGCGGCCACCAGAAGGCGCAGCTCGCCGGCCAGCACATCGGGGCGCTCCAGCGTGGCAGCGTCAACCACTGCGACATAGTCGGGCGACACCTTGGGCTCGGTGGCCAGCACCGCGTCCATCTCCGCCTCAACCTCACCGGGATCGCGGCTGCCGTCGAGCACCGCATCCCGCCCCGCTTGGAGCGACCGCCACAGAACGGTGGCCGCCGGTCGCTCTTCGTCGGTGAGGTACACGTTTCGACTGGACATGGCCAGGCCATCGGGCTCCCGAAACGTGGGACAGCCCACCACCTCCACCGGCAGAGACAAGTCGACGGTCATTCGGCGGATAATGGCCAGCTGCTGGTAGTCCTTCTCTCCGAAATAGGCCCGGCCCGGTCCCAGCATGGCGAACAGCTTGGCCACCACGGTGGTGACCCCGTCGAAGTGGGTGGGTCGAAACTGGCCCTCAAGCACCGCATTCAGCCCCTTAACCGTGACCGCGGTTACCGGTGTCTGCGGGTACACCTCCTCGACGGAGGGCGCGAAGATCAAACCGGCCCCGGCAGTCGCGCACATCTCCCGGTCCCGCTCCATATCCCGCGGATAGGTTCCGTAGTCCTCGCCCTCGGCGAACTGGAGCGGGTTCACGAAGATGCTCACCGCGGTCAGGTCGTTCTCGCTCACCGAGCGGGCCACCAGCGATTGGTGGCCTTCGTGGAGATATCCCATGGTGGGCACCAGGCCGACTGAGCCACCCTCGCGGCGGGCGGCGTCCAATACGGCTCGCAGCTCAGACACCCGCTCAACAATGGGAATCTGGCTCACAGCGCTCACGAAATGCCTCCGCTCGTTCGCGGAACAAGCTCATCCCAGTCGCCCAGTCTGCGGTAGTCGCCGGTGCCGTTATCGGCCCAACCTTCGACCAGGTCGGGGGCCAACTCCCCCAACGGCACCATCACGAACGCCCGCTCGAACATCCGGGGATGGGGCACCACCAGATCGGCCTCGTCCACCGTCTCTCCGTCCACCCACAGAACATCGACATCCAGCGTACGGGGACCCCAGCGGACCTCCCGCACTCGATCAGCCGACGCCTCCAGCCGCTGGCACAGCTCCAGGAGGCCCCGGGCCGACAGGTCGGTGTCCAGTTCGGCCACCACGTTGAGGAATCGGTCCTGGTCGGGTCCTCCCACCGGATCGGTCTCATACACCCCGGAGACGGCGACGCAATCGCTCATGGCGGCCACTGCCGCCTGGAGATATCCCATGCGATTACCCATGTTGGACCCCAAGCCGAGAAACGCCCTGGTCATTGGGCTACTCCCCTGATTCCATCAGCCGGTTGACTCCCAAGCTCTGGTCATTGACGTTGGCGAGTGATGCGGACACCGCTGGTAATCAGATGCTGGGGCACTGGCGGGCGCAGCTTGTGGACCTCCACGGTCACCTGCTCCACCCGGGGGTCGGCGTTCAAACACACCTCGGCGAGCCGGTGGGCCATGGCCTCCATCAGGGTGAACTGCTCGCCCTCGGCTGCCGCGGCAACCGCGGCGCACACCGCCCCGTAGTCGACGGTGTCGCCCAAGTCGTCGGAGAGCCCCGCGGAGGCCAGATCTACGCCGAGTTCCACGTTCAACTCGAACGGCTGGGCCCGGACCCTCTCCTCGGGTAGCGCCCCGCACAAAGCCATGACCCGAAGACCGCGTAGCAGCAGCCGATCGTCAGTCACTCCCGCTCCCCCACCTCGGCCGGTCGGCCCCCGTCAGTCATCTCCGGGCGCCTGGTCGGGCTGCTCTTCATGCTGGTCGAAGTCCTCCACCAAGGTGAGCTCCACTTCCGGCTTGGGGAGCGCGGCCGCGGCGTTCACGATGCGACGGCCCACCGCGCCGATGGGACGCTCGGTCATCTTCTCCACCACCACCACGGCCTGCGACTCGCTGGGAACCATGCCGGTCCACACCAGATAGCCGGCAATGAAACCGCACACGTGGTCTCCCAGCCCCCGACGGTGCACCAGCAGCTTCTCCCCTTTGGCCAATAGCATCTGCAATTCGTTGAACAGCGGGCCGAGCCTGGTGGTGAAGTCCTCGTTGTCGGCGATCGGCCAATGGCTCCAAGAAATGTTCTGCTCGCTGTAGTTGTGGAGATTGTGAGTGGACGGGATCAGCGACACCACCCGGGTGAACCCCTGCTGGCGGATCCAGTTGATCTCCTCGGTGCGCCGGACCCGGCGGTGGCTCTCCCCCCGACCGCCGGGGCGCTCGCAGATAGCCAGTCGGTCCTTCATGATCCAGAAAAAGTTGCGGGGACATATGCCCGCGGCCCATTTGCCCTTCATGCCGCCACCACCATCATGGCCTTCACGGTGGCGGCCACGTCGTGGGCCCGAACCACCGCTGCTCCTTGGGCAAATGCCCATGCGCCGGCCGCCAGCGATCCCTCGAGCCGGTCGTTGGTGGGGACCTCCTGGCTAGCACAGCCGTCGCTGCGGGCATGGAGCTCGCCGATGAAGCGCTTGCGGCTGGCCCCCACCACCACCGGCACCCCAATGGCGGTTAGCTGTCGGAGGTTGGCCAGTAGATCCAGGTTGTGGTCGGTGGTCTTGCCGAATCCGATCCCCGGATCGACCCAAACCTCGGGAACTCCGGCGGCCCGGGCTCGCTCGACGGCTCTAGCCAGATAATCCCCCACCTCGGCCACCACGTCGCCGTATTGGGGGGCGATCTGCATGGTGGCAGGGGTGCCCTGGCGGTGGACGGCAATCCAGGTCGCGTTCAATTCGGCGGCCACCTCGTGCATCGACGCCGAGACATCGTTGAGGATGTCAGCCCCTGCGGCCACTGCGGCCCGAGCTACTTCGGGTTTGGTGGTGTCGATGGAGACCCGGCCGTGAGGGGCTAGGCCGGCCACCACGTCCACCACCCGGGCCAGTTCCTCTTCTACCGGCACCGGATCGGCACCCGGGCGGGTGGACTCGCCGCCGACGTCCACCACAGAGGCGCCATCATCGAACAGCTTGCGGCCTCGAGCCACCGCCGCCTCGGGCGAGGAAAACCGGGCCCCGTCGGAAAACGAGTCAGGTGTGACATTGACGATGCCCATGACCATCGGCCCCGTTTCCAATGTCTCCACGGCCTCAGAGTACCGCCGAATTTCCGACGGCCCCTATGCCAAGTCGCTCTGGAGCAGCGATTAGCGGTCGATGAACCGCATGGCCTCGGCTCGGGTGGCGATATCAGTGCGGAAGAGGCCCCGTACCGCCGAGGTAACTGTGTTTGCTCCCGGCTTGCGGATGCCCCGCATCGACATGCACAGGTGCTCGGCCTCCACCACTACCAGAACGCCCCGGGGGTTTAGGGCGTTTTCGATGGCGTCGGCAATTTGGGTGGTGAGCCGCTCTTGCACCTGGGGCATCCGGGAATAGCCCTCAACCACTCGGGCCAGCTTGGACAGACCGGTTATGCATCCGTCCTTGTTGGGGATGTAACCCACATGGGCCTTGCCCAGAAACGGAATGAGGTGGTGCTCGCAAAGAGAGTAGAGGGGGATGTCGCGCACCAGGATCATCTCGTCGTGGTCGGCCTCGAACTGGCGGGTCAGGTGGGAGGCGGGGTCTTCGTGGAGCCCCCCGCAGATCTGGCCGTACATGCGGGCCACCCGGCCCGGGGTGTCCAACAGGCCGTCTCGGTTGGGGTCTTCGCCAATGGCAGCCAGAATCTCCCGCACCGCGGCCTCAATCCGTGGTTGGTCTACTGAGCCGGTTTTCTTGTCGCCCATCGGCCACGACGGTAGTCCGGTAGTGTTCGAAACTCATGGTTGGGCGGCCTGCGCTGGACGGGGTTCAAGTAGTCGATCTGGGCTGGGGCATCGCCGGCGGCTATGCCACCAAGCTGCTGGCCGACGCCGGGGCCGATGTGGTGAAAGTGGAGCTGCCCGAAGGCGATCCGCTGCGGGGCTATTCGGCCTCCTTTGCCCCGGTGGATGACCACGGTCCGCTGTTCGGATTCTTGAACACCTCCAAGCAGAGCGTGGTGCTGGACTATCGGGTTGCTGAGGGCCGCGACCGACTTATGGATCTGTACGACACGGCCGATCTGGTGATCGAGCGGTCGGAGCCCGGGGAAATGGAGGCCCTGGGAGTGGGATGGGACGCGCTAGCTGAGCGGCGGCCGGACGCCACCATGGTGTCGGTGTCCAACTTCGGCCGAGGTGGTCCATGGAGCCAACGCCCGGCCAACGAGTTCACCCTCATGGCCATCGCCGGATCGACCGCCACCCGAGGCCAGCCAGAGCGCATCCCGTTCAACGCCGGGGGACGCATCGGAGAGTGGATGGGCGGGCTGACCGCAGCGGTGGCGGCCGCCGCTGCGCTGCGGCGGGCTCGGCGCACCGGGATGGGCGACCATGTGGACCTCTCTCTGCTGGAGACCATCACCCCCACCTGCACCAACGTGCAAACCCTGTGGGGCTCGTTCACCGGCGAATACGACACCCGGATTGCATTGGAAGTGCCGTCGGTGGAACCCACTCGGGACGGTTACGTGGGGTTCTGCGTGTTCACCGGCCAGCAGTGGCAAGACTTCACCGTGCTGGTGGGCCACCCGGAATGGGCCGATGACCTCGAGTTGGCCACCATGGGGGGAAGGATCGCCGCCGGTGAGTCCATCGCCGGCGCCATCCGGGAGTGGACTTCGGCTCGTACCACCGAGGAAGTGGTGCGTGAGGCCATCCTGCTGCGCATCCCCGTCGCCCCCATCGGCAACGGTGCCAACCTCCCGGAGTTCGACCAATTCGCCCAAAGGGGGGTGTACGTTCCCCACCCCAGCGGTGAGTTCATCCAACCCCGGGTGCCCTACCGCAACAGCTCCCATCCGTCAGTCGCCTTTCGGCCTGCCCCCCTCCTGGGCCAACACACAAACGAAGTGCTGAGCCAGCTGGCGGCGGGCCCCAGCTCTAATGCCTCAGCCCGTCGGGAGGGCACCGGCTACAGCGCCTCAGCCCGTAGGGAGGGCACCACCTCCAGCGCCTCGGCCCGTCCTGAGGGAACCGACCCGACGGCGTCGCCCGATGCCCTGCCCCTGGACGGGGTGCGGGTGGTGGACATGACCGCCTTTTGGGCCGGCCCCTACGGGGCCCTGGTGCTGGCCACCTTGGGGGCCGACGTCATCCATATCGAGTCGGTGCAGCGGCCCGATGGGATGAGGTTCGGATCGGCCCGCACCCCGGGCGATGACCAGTGGTGGGAGTACGGCCCCACCTTCCACCACGCCAACGTGGGCAAGCGCTCGGTGACCC
Organism: Candidatus Poriferisocius sp.; assembly: GCA_965208545.1. Classification (GTDB taxonomy): domain Bacteria; phylum Actinomycetota; class Acidimicrobiia; order Acidimicrobiales; family Bin134; genus Poriferisocius. Next base: position 2,983,797 of record OZ242341.1, read on the forward strand.
TGGACCTGACCCGACCCGAGGGAATGGAGCTGCTGCATCGGCTCATTGGGGTCTCTGACGCCCTGGTGGAGAATTTCTCCCCCCGGGTAATGGATCAGTTCGGATTGGATTGGGACACCGTCCACCAGCTGAACCCCCAGCTTGTGATGGTGCGAATGCCGGCTTTCGGGCTGGACGGTCCGTGGCGAGACCGAGTGGGTTTCGCCCAGACCATGGAACAGGTCAGTGGCATGTGCTGGCTGAGCGGCTACCCCGACACCGCCCCCCAGCTGGCCCGAGGGCCGTCCGACCCGCTGGCTGGGCTCCACGCCGCCTATGCCGTGATCTGCGGCCTGCACGCTCGGGAGCGAACCGGCCTCGGCAGTTTCGTGGAGGCCACCATGGTGGAGACCGCGCTCAACGCGGCAGCCGAGCAGGTGGTGGAGTACTCGGCCACCGGCCATCTCATGGAGCGAGAAGTCAACCATCACCCCTATGCCTGCCCACAAGGGGTGTACGCCTGCTCCGAAGGCCAACACATTGCGCTCTCGGTAGAGACAGATCAGCATTGGGAGGGATTGCTGGAAGCCGTGCCCGAATTGGAGTTGGACCGCGTGCCGGCGTCGTCGGCTCTGGCCGACCGGTTTGCCGTCCGCCACGAATTCGAAGAGCGGCTCAGCCGATGGTGCGCCGACCAGCAGGCCGCCGATATCGTCGAGCGGCTCATCTCCTCCGGCGTGCCCGCCGCCGAAATGGTGATGAGCCGAGAGGGAGACCGCAACCCCCAAGTGAATGCCCGCGGCTTCTACGAGCCGATTGAGCACTCCCTGGCCGGCACCCATCGCTTCCCCGCCATGCCGGTCCGCTTCGGCCGCCAACCCGATCGCTGGTTCACTCGCCCCGCCCCCATCCTCGGCGAGCACAACGCCGAAGTGCTTGGCGGCCTGCTGGGAGTGGACGACGACGAGCTGGCCCGCCTCGAGGCCGCCCAGATCATCGGCACCCGCCCCGCTTTCGCCCCCAGCGCTCGTGCTGTGTGATGTTCAACTCCCTGTTCAAATTGCGCAACCCCAATGCGAAAACTTCCCCCTAGACTGACCTCCACATGACCGCCACCGAGTCGAACCGCGACTACCGGCTCTCCGATCGATTCACAAACGATTACGGGACGGTCTTCCTCACTGGGATTCAGGCTATGGCTCGGCTCCCGCTGGAGCAGTTGCGTGCCGACCGGGCTGCGGGGCTCAACACTGCGGCGTTCGCCGCCGGATACCCCGGCTCTCCGCTGGGCGGGCTCGACTCCGCCCTGGAGCGGGCCGTGAGGGTTTCGGGGGAAACCGACGTGGTGCTGCGTCCGTCGGTGAATGAGGAGTACGCGGCCACCGCGGTGATGGGCAGCCAACTCGCCGGGTCGAGGCCTGATGCCCGCTACGACGGGATTATCGGCATCTGGTACGGCAAGGCGCCCGGAGTCGACCGGGCCTCCGACGCCATCCGCCACGCCATGTTCGCCGGCACCGACCCCAAGGGCGGCGTGGTTCTGCTGGCCGGCGACGACCCCAACGCCAAGTCGTCCACCCTGCCGTCTACCTCGGCCGGGGTGCTGGCCGATCTCCACATCCCGGTGCTCTATCCCGGCGATCCAACCGACGTGTTGGAACTGGGCCGCCACGCCATCGCCATGAGCCGGGCCACCGGTCTGTGGGTGGGGATGAAGATCGTGGCCAACGTGGCCGACGGCTCGGCCAACGTGAGCCTCGATCCCAACCGGGTGCACCCCCAGATACCGCTGCACGAGGGAGCGCCCTACCAGCACCGCCCCGACCACCGGCTGCTTACCCCCTACACCTTGGACATCGAACGGGAAATCGTGGAGGTCCGCACCAACCTGGCTCTGGCATACGCCGAGCTGAACCACCTCAACCGGGTGGTAGTGGACTCTCCCGACGCCTGGATCGGCATCATCTCCTCGGGCATCACCTACTGGGAGGTGCGCGAGGCGTTGGCGGTGATCGGCCTGGACAGTGACGAGGCGATCTCCAGCGCCGGCATCCGTATGCTGCGCATGGGCCTGCCCATTCCGTTCAACGCTTCCACCATCAGGGAATTCGCTGAAGGGCTGGAGGAGATCTTCGTCATCGAGGAGAAGACCCCCAACGTGGAGTCGAGGGCCAAAGACGCCCTGTACAACACCTCGCACCGGCCTCGAGTCGTGGGCGAGTACGACGAGCACGACCGCCGCCTCATCAAGAGCCATGGCACCCTGCACGCCGACGACCTGGTGGGCCCGCTGCGCAGCCGACTGGCCCGCCTGGGCGACCGGTTGACCCCGGAAACCCCGGTGCGGGAGCGCATCCCTCTAGCGGTCAACCGCACCCCGTACTTCTGCTCGGGGTGCCCCCACAACCGCAGCACGGTCACCGACCCCGGCACCGCGGTGGGCGCGGGCATCGGCTGCCACACCATGATCCTGCTGGGCGGCGAGGACCGCTACGGCGACATTGCCGGGCTCACCTGCATGGGCAGCGAGGGAACCCAGTGGATCGGCATGGCCCCGTTCGTGGAGACCCCCCATCTGATCCAGAACATGGGCGACGGCACCTTCTTCCACTCGGGGCAGCTGGCCATGACCGCGGCCATCGCCGCCGGGGTGAACATCACATACAAGCTGCTGTGGAACGGTGCGGTGGCCATGACCGGAGGGCAAAACCCCACCGGCGGCATCCCCCTCGACCGAGTGTGCCGGTCGCTCTTGGCCCAGGGCGTGGCCCGCATCATCGTCACCTCCGACGATCCGGGCCGCACCCGCCGACTCGGGCTTCCCTCCGAGGTGGACGTGAGAAACCGCACCGAGCTGGCCGAGGTGCAGCGAGAGCTGGCCAAGGTGGGCGGGGTGACCGTGCTCATCCACGACCAGCGCTGCGCCGCCGAACTGCGCCGCGACCGCAAGCGGGGCAAGATCAGCCCGCCCCAGACCCGGGTAGCCATCAACCATCGGGTGTGCGAGGGATGCGGCCACTGCGCCGAGATCTCCAACTGCCTGTCGGTCCAGCCCTTCGACACCCCGTTTGGCCGCAAGACCACCATCGACCAGGACAGTTGCAATGTAGACCTGTCGTGCCTGGAGGGCGACTGCCCCGCGTTCATCACCATAACCCAGCCCAAGCGGGCTAGGCGCCGGCGCGCCTCCGGCCGCGACGCGCTGGCGGTGCCGCCCACGCCCATTCCAGCTCCGCCGGAGTCGGCCGGCACAGACGTGAACATCCACATCACCGGCATCGGCGGTACCGGGGTGGTGACCACCGGCCAGCTCATCGGCACCGCGGCCATGCTCGACGGGTCCAACGTGCAAGGGCTCGACCAGATCGGCCTGTCGCAGAAGGCCGGCCCGGTGGTCAGCGATCTGCGCATCACCCGAAGCGGCCGCACGGGCAGCAACCGGTTGGGCGACCGCCAAGCCGACCTGCTGCTGGCCTTCGACCTGCTGGTGGCGGCTTCGGCCACCGGCCTAGATGCGGCCGACGGGGCCCGCACCGCCGTGGTGGGATCGCGGGACGTGGTGCCGCCCGGCTCCAAGACCGCCCACCCCGAGATAGACATGCCCACTACCGAGGAGCTCTTGGATCGGGTGCGGGCCGAGACCAGAGGCGACGCCCAGTATTGGGCAGGCGCGTCCGACTTGGCTCAAGCGCTGGTGGGCGATGCGGTGGGGGCCAACGTGTTCGTGGTGGGCATGGCCGTGCAGACTGGACTGCTGCCGGTGACGCCGGAGGCTCTGGAGACCGCCATCGAGCTCAACGGTGTGGCCGTGGAGCTGAACACCGCCGCATTCCGATGGGGCCGCTGGTGGGTGGCCGACAAAGCGATGGTGGAAACCACCGCGGCGGGGCGCGGCGTTCCGGCGTCCGACGAGGCACAGACATTCGAGCACGACCATGCCAGCGTTTTGGGCCGGAAGCTGGGCAGCCGCATCGAGGACCTCGCCGACGGCGACACCGTCTTGGCCGCCGCCCTGGAGCTGTTCGCCGCCGAGTTGGTGCGCTTCCAGAATCGGGCCATGGCGGCCCGCTATCTGGACGCAGTGGCCGAGTTTGCCGCCCTGGAACGACAGGTGAACCCTGGCTCCGCCGCGCTGACCGCGGCGGTGGCCGCCGGTCTGTTCAAGCTCACCGCCTACAAGGACGAATACGAGGTAGCCCGGCTCATGCTGGACTCCGACGGCCACGCGCCTGCGGTGGCCGCCGCGCAACCCGGCGACCGACTGGCCTGGCTCCTGCATCCGCCCACCCTGCGGGCCATGGGCCGCAAGAGCAAGATCGCCCTGTCAACGACACGCTGGCGTCCGCTCATCGCCCTGTTGGCCAAGGGCAAGCGCCTGCGGGGAACCCCCTTCGACCCCTTCGGCCGGGCCACGGTACGCCGTGAGGAGCGCCGCCTGCCCGCCGAGTACCTGGTGGCGTTGCGCCAGGCAGTCGATGGCGCCATCGGCCCCGAAGACCTGCAATCGGCCCAGGCCATAGCCGAAGCCGCCGACCTCGTCCGCGGCTACGAAGACATCAAGCTGGCCAACATCGAGCGCTTCCGAGCTGCGATCGGGCGATAGCTGACAGCCCGCTCAGAGCTGGGCTTCGCGGGGGTCCCAGCGCTCGCGGGCCTTGTCGCCCACCCGGTTGAGGGCGAACACAGTCATGAACATCACGATGCCGGGGACGAACACCAAGTGGGGATGGTCCTGGTAGCTCTCCTGACCCGCTTCGATCATGTTGCCCCAGGTGGGCTCGGGAGGCTGGATGCCCACGCCCAGGAAGCTGAGCGAGGCCTCGGCCACGATCAGCACCGCGGTCACCAGGAAGGCATAAGAAACCATGGGCAGGGCCACGTTGGGCATCAGCTCCCGGAAGATGACGCGCCGGTCCCCTGATCCCATGGCCTTGGCCGCCAAGACAAACTCACGCTGCGCGAAGGTCAGCGTGTTGGCCCGGGCCAATCGGATGTAGGTGGGAATGCCCAGAAGCGACAGCTCCAGCGCCATGGTCCATTGATTCTGGGTGAACACCGTGGCCATGGCCACCAGCAGGATCAGTGGGGGAAACGCCAGCATGGAGTCGGCCAGAATCCCCACCCCGCTGTCCAGCGGCCCCCGGAAGTAGCCCGCGGTGATCCCGATGACCCCACCAATTAACAGACCGATAGCCACCGCCCCCAGGCTGATGATCAGGGATGTGCGGGCACCCCACATCACCCCTCCGAGCATGTCAAGGGCCTGAATATTTGTCCCCAGGGGATGATCCGAGAACAAGTCGGGGCGAAGCCTCGGGGTTTCGGTTAGCGCATTCTTCACCAATTTCGACTCGGGAAGCGGCAGCCAGGCCACGGTGATGGCCGACAGCCCGACCAGCGTCAGCCAGAATCCCGACAGCCATGCCGAGGTGTCGAAGCCCGATCCCCAGCGCCTCTGACACAGAGCATCCAAGCCGAAGTACCCGCCCACGATGCCAACCAGCACCAACGTGACCCTGATCTCGGCGGTCACATCGTTGAGCACCATGGTGCCCACGAAGATCGCCGCAATCCCGATGGGCAGCAGCGGCCAGAGCCAAATTGACCGAGGTTCGGCGCTGCGCGCTCGGACCTCTGGCTCGCCGGGGGCAACCGTGCCAAGCGCCGGGTCAGACACGGCCCCGCCTGATTCTGGGATCGAGGTACTGATAGGAGATGTCGATGATGGCGTTCAACAGCACATAGCCCACCGCCAGCACCAGCACGCCGCCTTGCACGATGGTGTAGTTCTTGGGAATCACGCCGGTGCCCACGATCAGCTTGCCCAGCCCCTCTAGGCCGAAGATGGTCTCGATGATGACGGTGCCGCCGATGAGGCGACCCAGCGTGATGCCCGCCACGGTGATGAGAGAAAACGACGACGGCCGCAAAGCGTCGCGGAACAGGATCCGCCAAGTGGGCATGCCCTTGGCCCGCGACGACAGCACGAACTGCTCTTGAAGAGTCGACAGCATGTCGGCTCGCAACAAGCGGGTGAACACGGCTATCTCACTCAAGGCCAGGGCCAGCGCAGGCAGGAATAACGACCGCAACTGCTCGCGCCAGTTGTCGTCGTAGCGGTGGGACGCCGTCCGAGGGAAGTCGGGCCATTGGACGAATACCCAGAAAAGGAGGCCGGCGACCACAAACGTGGCGATGGCATATCCCAACCACCCCGACACGTCGGCTCGGTCTTCGGCCAATCGGCTGATGGCCAGATAGAGCAACCGCAAGACGATGAGCCCAACCCCGATCACCCACAGCCAACGAGGTATGGACTCCCGGAACACGAAGAAGAAGATGAACAGCAAGCCGGCCAGAAACGTCGGCACTGAGATGAAGCCGAACATGGTGCCGCTCACCATTCGATCTACCCGAGTTCCGGCCGCCTGTGCCGACCAAACCCCCAAGAAGATCGCGATGGTGAACGACATGCCCAACGCCATGGCCGACAAGCGCAGCGTGGGTCCAACGCTGCGCTGGAGGAGGTCGGCAACCGGCTCGTTAGGGGCACGCAACGACAGACCCAAGTCGCCGCTCAGCGCACCGCTCAACCAGTCCACGTAGCGGTCGGTTATCGGCTTGTCCAGGCCCAGCGACTTTCTGACCGCCTCCAAATCCTCAATCGTGGCATCAGTGCCCAGCATGTTGGCGGCCGGGTCGCCGGGAATCAGGTCGATAAGGAAGAACGTGGCCAGGGAAACGAGGAAGAGCACCGGCACGAGCCTGACCAGCTTCAAGCCGATCACTCGTAACACGGTGCTCTTCCTCCCCTAGAGCCCTATTGACTCCAAGTAGTCGTTGTTCGAGTTAGTTCTCGATGTATGCGTTGCCGAACAGGAAGATGGTGGCGCCTGCCCGCTGGACACCCTTGATGTTCGGTGCGAGAGCCAGGCCCTCTTCGGTAACCGAATAGACCATGGCCGGCAGTTGCTCTGACCACACGCACTGCACTTCAGTCAACGCGGCCCGTTGATCTTCCACGTTCGCCGCTCCGTACAGCCCTCCTAGTGCCGCGTCCATGTCCGGGTGGGCAAAGGCCATCCGGTTTGACCGGCTGGTTGAGAGGAGGTTGTCGTTGAGAGACGCAACCCACGTGGCGCCGTCGGCGTTGAAGCCCCATCCGGCCATCTCATAGTCGGCCTGGATGATCACTCGGGGAATCAGCACGGTGGTAACTGGGCCGAGGTCGACTTCGATGTCGAACCCAACGGCCTCCAGCATTCCCTCAACTGCCTGGGCAATCTCGGGGCCGGGGTCGGTGTCGGCATGCACCAGCAACATGGAGCCATCCCAGCCATCAGCTTTCACTTCTTCTACCAGCGCCGCGGCGGCATCGGGGTCGTAGGCTGGCGCCTGATCGGCGCATTCCTGCAACTCGGGCGACCACAACAGGGTTCCCTCAGCCGCGATGGCATTGGTGGTCTTGAGCTTGCCCTCAAAGGCCCGCTCGTTGATGATGTCCCGGTTGATGGCGTGGTGGATCGCCTGGCGGATTCTGATGTCCTTGCCAATCACATCGGCGCCCCGGACTCCCTGGTTGACCAGGAACAACCCGCCAACGTTCTGGTCCTCCGAGCTCAACACCGTACCCGCCTCTCGGGCATCGGCGAACACCCGCGGATCGCGCAGGAATGCGGCATTGAAGTCGCCGGCCTGGAATGCCTCCCAGTTGGCCGTCGAGCTACCCGGGAAGGTGAACTCGATCTCCTCGATGCACACCGGCCCGCCCCAGTAGTTGTCTCGGGCTCGCAGCACCGTTCGCACGTTGGGCTCTACCTCGGCCACCTCGTAGGGACCGAAGCTGGCGGCATTGACCAGTTCGGGGGTAACTGCCATCCGGTTTCGGACCAGGCGCGCTGCGCTGGTCTCCTCGGTGGCATTGGCCGCCTCTTCGTCCAGCAGCTGGGCGATGATCCTCGGGTTCACGATCATGCCGGGCTCGTCGCCCAACAACGTATGGAAGGTGCTCCACCCCCGATGGAGGCGGAATATGACGGTGCTGTCATCGGGCACTTCGGTGTTGTCGAAGTCGATGAGGGCCACCGAACCGGCCGCCCGGTTGGTCATGCCGTCGCCGCGGGAGTCGAAGAAGCGGAGCATCGAGTCGACCACGTCTTGAGCAACAAACGCATCGCCATTGCCGTAGGTGATGCCCGAGCGGATCTTCAGCGTCCACTCGGTGAAGTCATCATTGGGGGTCAGCGACTCTGCGGCTTGGCCGTTGGACACACCAGACGCGGGGTCGAACGCCATCAAGACGTCCCACACATTCACGATCTGGGTTCCACCCACCAAGGCGCCGCTGCTTCCGGTTGGGTCCATGTTGGCGTTGGGCGAGAACACCGCGTAGTCGATCTTGGTACCCGCAACGGTGGCCTCGCAGCCATCCATCATCTCCTCTTCCATAGGAGCCTCGTCGCCGTCGTCAGCCGGCTCAGCGGGCGCGGGCTCATCGTCGCCGTCGTCAGCAGGGGCCGGTGCGGGCTCATCGTCGCCGTCGTCAGCAGGGGCCGGTGCGGGCTCATCGTCGCCGTCGTCAGCAGGCTCAGCCGGCGCAGGCTCGTCTGGGCCGGTGGTCACCCCATCGTCATCATCATTGCCGCAGGCTGCGGCCACCAGGCCAAACACCATCAGCAGTGCCAAAAGCCTGAAAAGCCAGGAACGCATGTCACTTCCCCCTCGTGGATTGTGGTGCCGACACTCTACGAAACCCGACCAATGTGGGCAACCGGAGACACCCGATAGGGCAACCAGGCGTTCGAACAGCCCTATCTGCTCGCCTAATCGAGAACTTCTTCGATGAACTCCCGCATGATGGCGGCGCATTCTTCGGGGTGCTCTAACTGGAGGAAGTGAGTGGATTCAGGCAGGAAGTCGTAGTCGACGCTGGAGATGTCGCTGAGGTTCAGCGATGGCAAATACGACGAGGGCACCGTGGGATCAGCCCCGAGCACCTTGACCGGGCAGCGGATCTTGGAGAAGTCGATGAACACTCCGTAGACACTGGCGTAGGCAATTATCTGGGCCTCGTATTCGCGGGGGCACCGCAGCTCAAGCCCCTCACCGTCTTCGGATTCCCGGAGCGTAGTGTCGGCCAGAAGATCGACCACCCCAGGCACTGCCGATTTGAACGTCGGAAAAACTCGATACAGATCGGTGAACGAACTCTTCGACTTGAATTGAAATGTGCGGCGGCTGGCCGATTTCGACATGCGAATAGCCGCCTCTTCGAAATCGAAGTAGTTCCTCCCTGGTTTGCATATGGGAGGGTCAAACAAGACAAGCGCCGAATACTGGCTGCCCTTGGATTCAGATATGAGGGGTGTGAGCGTCGACACCGAGTGGAATACGCCAACCTGTGGTTTCGGGCCGAATAGCTCGTCGATCTCCTCGAGTATGCGGTCATGATCGCTGACCAGCGTCGGCACGCTGTGATTCTCCAGATCGCCGACCGTATTCCAACCATGGTTTCTCAAGTCGTAGACGATTAGATCGAAGTCTTGGGTCAGGAGCGACCAAAACGGATAGTAGAAGTCGATGGCCAGACCGTTGCCATGGCTGAGGATCAGCCGAGTCCCATCGGGGTTGCCATGGCGACGAAGCAAAATCGACGACTCAGAGTCCAATTCGACTTCGTCAACCGATAGCGGTTCGGGAACGCTCCAGACGGCTTCTTGCTCCGTCACGATGACGGGCTTAGTTCATGAGCGACGGCGGCAGCAAAATCCTTGGTTCCGATATCTTCCAAACACCAGGACGTCCCGGGGATTTGAGCAAACTGGCCAATGCACCTGGTGGCCCCATGGCGCATGTCTTCGGGTATCTCCAATTCTGCGACCTTCATGGAGAGACCCTTGCCGTGGGCTTTCACCAGCGCCTCCTTGATGGTCCAGAAACGGAAGAACACATACAGCTGCTCACAACCCTCAAGCGACTCCAACTCAGCCTTTTCTCGAGGGCTGAACACGCCTTCGATGAGGTTGTCGAGATTTCGGCGCGGGGCCCTCTCCTCAACGTCCACTCCTAGGCGTCCCCTGGGAGCCACGGCAATCAATCCGTGGTTGCCGCTGTGGCTCACGTTGAAGCTAATGGAGGCGGGCTGGCCGTCAACCAGGGCAAAGGGCTTGCCGTGCTTGGCGGCCTCGAAGGCCAACGACTCGTTTGGACAGCCAACCTCACGGCACAACACGGCCCGGAGCGCGGCGCGGCACAGCACGTAGCGCCGTTGAGCAACTGGGGACTGAAAGCGCTGCCACCGTGAGCGCTCTTCCCCGTCTAGCCAGGCAAGGGCCTTGGCCTCGCGCCCCTGATCGGGGATCAGGTCGACGTGAATTACGGCGATATCACCGATGCTTTTGAACGGGTACCACCAGCAGTCTGTGTCGCTGATCAACCAGCCGATTCGAGGTGATTGATGAGGTCTTGGGGAGTCAACAGTTCGGCGAATTCCTCAGCGGAAATATCGGTACCGAACTCCGAGTTGACCATTTGCCAGAACGCGACGATGTCGGAAGATGAGACACCCGTCTCGGCAACATTGCGAGTCAGGTCCAAAGGCTGACCGGCCTCTCGCCCCTCGATCTCAACCGTCTGGTCGACAATGGCCCTGATCCGCTCTTCGGTCGATGACATTTACTTGCTCCTTTGCAGCAATTTGATAGCGGGGAAAGTGTATCAATGGTCAAGAACTTGTCAATCGTTCTCGACCCGGCACGATCTAGTGGGACGCATCCACCCAATAGCGTTTCCGCTGGAAGGGATAGTCAGGAAGTGAGATCCGCCGACGGGCCTCGCCCCGGTACAGGTCCTCAAAGAGAACGGTGCGTCCTTCTGCGTATTCCGCCGCCGCAGCCGCAATGAGACCATCGTCGGATTCGGAAGACTCCACACCGGCCTGTGCTGGCCCTTCGCCATCGTCAACCAGCACGCGGAGCTGTTCACGCAGCGATTCAGCATCGGTAAACACCAGCCCGGCCCGACACGAGAAATGACTTCGCCCCGTGCTGGCCGTCCACGCCATGTCGGAGAGCAGCGGGTCGGTCGCCGCACCGGCAGTGGCAAGCTCATCGCCATACTCGTCGAGCCACGAGAGATACCGCTGGGCGAGCTCCTTCAACGCCTCCGGCGTCTTGGCCGACAATGGCAGCAGCCTCAAGCCCGATGAGTTCGGTGGGCCTTCAGCCTCCGGACCATTGGCCGCCACCAGCTGCGGTGGTCCCACCGGCCGCCATGCCAATCCCTGACTGTCTGCATCGTCGCCGGCTACGCCATACCCCTCGATCACGATGTGGGCATTGGTGCCGGAGATGCCATAGGCATTCACCGCGGCCAACGACTGGCGATCCTCCCCCTGCGGCCAGTCAATCTCTTCAGTGGCAACCCTCAGAGGCGTTCTATCCCAATCGATCTCGGGACTCGGGTCTGTGTAGTGCAGGTGCCTTGGAACCGTTCCATGCCGCATCCCCAGCACCACCTTGATCAGGCTGGCCATGGCCGACGCGCCTTCCAGGTGGCCGATATTGGTCTTCACCGAACCAATCCATACCGGTCGGTCCTCCCGGCGACCTGGGCCATAGACGGCGGCCAGGGCGCTCGCCTCTATGGCATCGCCCACGGCCGTGCCAGACCCGTGGGCCTCGACATAGTCAACCTCTTCGGGATCGACGCCGGCGCGGGCCAACGCCTCGGCCATAACCCGCTCTTGAGCCCGCCCGCTGGGAACGGTTACCGCCAGTCCCGACCCGGTCTGGTTCACCGCCGAACCCCGGACGACGGCCCAGATCCGGTCGCCTTCCTCGGTGGCATCGCTGAGCCGCTTCAGCACCACAACACCGCACCCCTCGCCGCGCACGTAGCCGTCGGCCGAGGCGTCAAACGACTTGCACTGTCCCTGCGACGACAGCATGCCCGACTCGACGAGGGCACCGGTGACCCCGGTCGAGAGCGTGATGTTGGCGCCTCCGACCAATGCAACGTCTATTTCTCCGCGCCGGAGGCTCTCCACTGCTTGATGAATGGCGACCAGCGACGACGCGCAGGCCAAGTCCAATGGCACCGCTGGTCCTTCCAAACCCAGCGAGAAAGCAACCCGGCCTACGGTGACGCTTCCCGCGGTGTTGAGGTGGGCCCCGACTCGACCGCTCTTTTCGATGACGCTCCGATATTCGCTGACACCGAGTCCCGCGTACACGCCGCCTCGGCTCCCTTTCAGGCGGTCGGGATCGATGGCGGCATCCTCAACGGCCTGCCAACTGGTCTCCAGCAGCAGCCGTTGCAGAGGATCGATGGTCCAGGCCTCCTTAGGAGACACCCGGAAGAACTGGGCATCGAAAGAGTCGATGCCATCTATGAATGAACCTGTTCGGTAGGCGACATCGTCGGCGGCCGGGTCGCCGGGGACTCCTTGCCAAGAGCCACCGTCTTGGCGGCCGTCTGTGACCGTGTTCTCCCCGGTCTCCAGCAGGCGCCAATAGGCCGACAGATCCTCCGCGCCCGGGAACCGACAGGCCATGCCGACAATGGCAATCTCCTCCTCATCTGACTGGACAAGCCGAGGCAGGGAGATTTCGACTGCTTCGGCGGGTTCGGCGACTTCGCCCGCTTGCCCGAATTCATTGGAGAGATGGCGGGCCAGACCAGTGATGTTCGGATAGTTGAATATTGCCGTGTTGGACACGGTGCACTCGCCGGCGAATGCCCGGTTCAGTCGGTTTCGCAACTCCACCACCATGAGCGAGTCCATGCCCAGATCGGCGAATACCGCCGACGCTTCCGGCAGCTCCGGCAACCGCATGACGGCCTGAAGCTCCCGCTGCAAGAACGAGACCAGAGTTTCCTCTCGTTCCGCCGCCTTCGCACCGCGGAGCTGGTCCAGTACATCGGCCGCCGACTCTTGGGACCCGGCCGTAGCGCCGCCGCTGGCCGAGAGCACTTCTTCCAACAATGGCGAACGGGATTCGGGGCCCTCAGCCACCACCTGCCAGTCGACCGCTGCCACCATGCCCATGGTCACGTCCTGGCGCACCAGGTGGTCAAACGCCCTTACCCCCTGTTCGGGAGAGATCCACCCCGTACCCGCAGCCTCAAGCTGGGCCGCGATCCGCTCCCGCTGCTCTTCGGCCTCTCCCAGTCCCGACCATGCTCCCCAAGCGATCGCCTGCCCGGGAAGGCCCAGCGAGCGGCGGTGAGCGGCGAGTTGGTCCAAGAACGCATTGGCCGCCGCATGGTTCGACTGCCCCGGGTTGCCCAAAACGCCCGCGACACTGGAGAACAACACGAACATGTCCAGATCGAGTTCTTCGGTGGCCCGGTGCAGGTGCCATGCCCCCAGCATCTTCGGCCACAGCACCTCCTCGAATTTGTCCCAGGTCTGGTTGGTGAGAGCACCGTCCGACAGCACGCCCACGCTGTGGATCACACCCCCGAGCGGCGGACGGTCGGCGTCGATCCGGCCCAACATGTGGTCGATGGCCTCCGGATCGGTCACATCGGCCTGTTCCACACTCACCGCCACCCCTTGCTGGCGAAGCTCTTCGATCGCTTCTTCCGCTTCGGGATCGGGTGCCCGCCGCCCGTTCAACACGATGGCCCCGGCACCTCGGTCGGCCAGCCATCTGGCCACCGCAATGCCGATTCCCCCCAGACCGCCGGTCACCAGATAGGTCCGGTCGTCCCGCAGCCGTCCGGTCTCAAGCGCCGAATTGGCCAAGACCATCTTGCCGATGTGCCGGGCGGCCTGCATGTACTTCATCGCCGAACTCGCCTCGACCAGCGACCACCGAGTGTGTACCAGTGGCTTCAATTCACCGGCCGCCACTTGGTCCATCACCCGCCTAAGGGAGTCTCCGGCCTGGGCTTGATCGCTCTCTTTGAGAACGTCCAATTCCAAGATCCAGTAGGCAACGTCAGGGCGCGCCGCCGCCATCTCTTCGTGGCTGAGGATTTCTACCCGGGCCATCTCCACGAACCGCCCGCCCTGGGCCAGACACGACAGGCTGGCATCGATGAAGCCGGGACCGGTCAGGCTGTTCAGCACCATGTGAACACCCTCGCCTCCCGTGGCCTGGAGGATCTCTTCGCCAAACTTGGTCTGACGGCTGTCGAAGACGTGTTTGACGCCCAGCGATTTCAAATAGGCCTGCTTCGGAGCACTGGTGGTGGCGAAAACCTCGGCGCCAATGGCCTGAGCCAGCTGCACGGCGGCCATCCCCACGCCGCCGGTCCCGGCGTGGATCAGCACCCGCTCGCCAGCCTTCAGGTCGGCCATGGTGAAGGAGAGCTCGGCCGACACGAAGGCGGTAGGGATCGTGGCCAGCGCCGCGGCCGGGATCCCGGCGGGCACCGAAGCCACCATCTCCTCGCGGGTAACCGCTTCGGAGCCGAAGGTCCCGAACGCCAAGCCGACCACCCGCTCACCCACCGCGACCGACGCAACATCAGAGCCGACTTCAAGCACTTGGCCGCAGAACTCCCCGCCCAACAGTCCCTCTTGGATGACCCCCAGCGAGCGGAACATGTCCCAGAAGTTGAGACCGGCCGCTTCCACGGCCACCCGCACCTCTCTGGGCTCTAGCGGCGTGGCCGGATGGGGCGCCGGATGGATCCCGTCGAGGTCGCCGTCGGCGTCGGGGGCCAGCAACCATTTCGCCTCCCCTGCCGGGTCGGGCAGGCGGGGTCGTCCCGATCCCTCTCCGACCCGGGCCAGCCGAGCTGCTTGCCGCAGTCCCGTGCGATAGGCGATGTGGGTCTCCGCATCAGGATGAAGCAGCTCGTTGGCCAATTCGGACAGCGGTGCCGACCGGCTGGGATCGAGATCGATCATTCTCGGACTCAGGTGGGGCATCTCGCGGGCCGCCACTTTTCCGAAGCCCCAGAGCAGCGCACTGGCTATGCCCTCGGCGCGTTCGTGTTCCAACACCTGCGCTCCCCGGGTGACCAGCCAAACCCCGTTTTCCGGAGTGGCATCGGCGTCTCCAATTCCCTGGAAGAGCGCCAACGTGGTCAGTCCAGCCTGGGTCGCATCTTCGGCCAGTTGTCCGGTGGTGACCTGTGATCCCCCACTGTCCAGTGAGGCCAGGTGAACAACGCCCCGGAGTACCGCATCGGGGGGAAGGCCCTCAAAGAGCGACTGCCACGACTCGCGCTGGGCCATGGGCAGGGATGCCCTGACGACTCCCGGTTCGTCCGGCAACGGTCCGACGTCGGTTGAAGCGCCATCGCTGACCAGCACCACCGTCTGGTTCTTGGCGGCCAGCTCCAGCCCGAGGTACTCGGCCGTGCCGTAGGAGTCCGCGGCCAGAATCCACACCCCGCCCAACTCGCTGACCTTGGCCGGTCCTTGAGCCACAATCACCCCGCGGTCGGGCTCTTGCGTTGTGTCGGTCCGGTCCACGCCGACCACTTCAGCCTCGATGAAGCCGGCGTCGCCCAAGGCCCGCTGCCACACGGTCGGGCTGGCCAGGGCATGGTGCGGGCGATAGTCGTCGGCAAACCGCCACCAGCCGTCAAGTTGGCCAAACGTCAGGTCCAGCCAGCCTTGGCCCCGCAAGTTCTCCAATGCCACCAAATGACCCGACGGGGCCAGCAGCCGCCGACAGTGGTCCAGGGTCTCGTTCAGGTAGCGGGTGGCGTGGAGCACGTTCGACGCGATGACCAGGTCGTAGCCGTGGCTGTCGAAGCCCTGCTCAATGGGATCGATCTCGATGTCCAGCACCCGATAGTCGATCGAGGCCTCGGCGCCGCCAAAGCGGGCCTCTGCCTCCGAGAAGAACCCGGCAGAAATATCGGTGTAGACGTAATCGAAACGACCCTCCGGCAACTCGGGCAGCACCGACGCCGTGGCCGATCCGGTGCCCGCCCCTACCTCCAGCACTCGCAGTCGCCTGCTTTCCGGCAAGTCAGCCAAAAGGGCGGCCACCGCATCGCCCAGCATCCGGTTGGCGGCCTGGGCTACCGGGGCCTTCAGATAGAGGTCGGCCGCGCTCGGCTCGCCGCTGCTGAACAGCAGCGTCAGCGGATCGGCGTCGCCCACCAGCACGTCGGGCAGAGCCCCGGCGCTTCGCCGGAACAGCCCGATCTCGGTTGCCCCGTGGGGGTACCGGCCCTCCATCTCGTCGGCCAACCCCGGGGGATCGCTGGACAGCACATCGGGCAAGGGGTCGTTCGAACCAACGACCACGGAGAAATCTTGGCCGGACTCTTCCAGCACACCGGCCTTGGCCATCATTTCGAGCATTCGGCGGAACAGACGACCGTGCTCGGAAGAAACTCCCAACTGCTCACGCAGGTCTTCGGGATCCACCGTTTCGCCGGCGGTGCGCACCCACCCCAGCCGGTCCAGTGCCAAGCGGGCATACGACCACGCCAGCCGCTCTAGGTCGGACAACAACGCGGCCCGGCTCTCGGCCCCCACCCCCTCAGCCGCCATGTACTGGGAGAACGGCTCCGACCCGTCGGCTATGGCGGTCGGGCGGGGCAGGAAATCGGCAGGCAGGATTCCGGGAGCGAGGGGCTGGTCTCGCCAGACCACCTCATAGAGAAGATCGTCCAAGCCCCCCGCGGCCGACATCAGTGCGGCCCGGGTGGCCCGCTTCACCGTGTAGCCGCTCAATCCCCCGAGTACGGCACCTCGCCGGTCGCAGAACACCAGATCACCGGTCAGAACCTCAGGGATTCCGACAACTTCCTCCTCTGCCTCTCGCAGGCGGGCATGGCAAACCAACTGGCCGGGCAATGGCCCCTTGAGCCACAAACGCTCCCAACCAAAGGGCAGATAGGCCACCCCGTCTTCAGAGGTCGCCATGCTGCGAGCCTCGGCCATGACCTGGAAGCAACCATCAAGGAGCAGCGGGTGGACTTCGACGCCGTCTAGGTCAACGACCTCCGGCAATGACAGTTCGCCCACCGCTTCGCCGCCATCGGCCCACAGCGCCCGCAAGGTGCGGAATGGCGCACCGAGCTCAACGCCGGTGTTCGTCCGGGATCGGTAGAACTCCGAGACGTCCTTGGACTCCAAGCTGGACTTCAGTGCGTCCAGGTCAACGCGGTCGGGCCCGTCAGGCAGCGCGGCTCCTGCGTTGGCCATGCCTTCGGCGTGCTGCGTCCACCCGTCTTCACCTGGGCCTCGGCTATAGATCTCAAAGCGAGCGGGGGCGTTGGGATCAGCTTCGTCCAAGACGATCTGCACTTGGCGGCCTTCGGACTCTGCCCCCTCGTCCGAATCCGGCTCAGCAAAGACCATAGGACTGTGCAGTTGGAGATCTTCGACCATGAGTGCGCCAGAGCGGCGGGCCGCAGACGTCGACGACCGTCCGTTCCCGTTGGCAACCGCGGCGGCCACCGCCATGGTGCCGTACAGCGCGCCCGGGGTGATCACCTGGCCGTAGACCCGGTGATCGTTCAGCCAGGCTGGATCGGATGGGTCCATCTCCGTCTCAAACTGGACTTCGCCGCGAGGAGACTCGTGGCGGACGCCGAGCAGTGGATGCCCGGCACTTGATCGACGGCGCTTCGGGGCTTCCACCCAGTGGCGCTGACGCTGGAACGGGTAGCCGGGGATCGAGATGCGGCGTCGGGTTTCGCCCCCGAATTGGCCTTCAAAGCAGATGTCGAGACCGGCCTGGTACGCGCCGATTACCGCATCAAGGAACCCGCATCCGTCTTCTGGGGCCGGAATTCGATCGGAAGGCCGCTTCATGCTCGACACCACGTTCGGCTCGGCACTGTCGGCTTGCTCTGGCCAAGACAGAACCGTCATGGGTCCGAGCACTGCACCGGGGCCCACTTCGATAACCGCTTCCACCCCCAAATCGGCCAGCGCCTCGACACTTCGCCGATATTCGACCGGCTGGCGGATTTGGCGACCCCAATACTCCCCGTCCATTGCTTGGCCCTCTTCGAGCAATTGGCCGGTCATGCTGCTCACCAGCGTGATCGATGGCGCGGCAATCGCAATTCCGGGAACGAGCGCCTCGACATCGTCCGATATCGGATCCATCATGGCGCTGTGGTAGCCGGCGCTCCCCTCCAACCGCCGAACCCGCACGTCGTCGGCTTCAAATCGCGATAGCAGAGCCTCGACGTCCGCAGTCGGACCACTCACCATCAGGTGAGCCCCGTTGTCGGCGGCAATGGCCAGCCGGGGGTCGCCCGAGGCGGCGCACTGCTCCTCCACCGCAGCTGCCACTTCGGATGCCGGGGCGAACACCGCAGCCATCGCACCGGGCTCTGACAACTCCGACATGAGCTTGCCGCGCCCCGCGACAAACCGAAGGCCGTCTTCCAGGCTGAGCACACCCGCGGTGTGGGCCGCCGCAAACTCGCCCAGGCTGTGCCCGACCACCACGTCGGGCCGAACCCCCAAGCTCGACCACAGTGCCGCCAGCGCGCACTCCAACGAGTAGATGGCGGGCTGGGTCCACGCCGGATCGTCCAAGTCTCCTTCAGCGTCGGGCCTGCCGAACATCACCGCCAGCAGCGACGTGCCGCTCTCTTGGTGGAAGACCTCCTCGCACCGATCTAATGCCGCTCTCACCACCGGTTCGCTCTGGTAGAGCGTCTCCCCCATCCCGACCCACTGGCTGCCCTGACCGGTGTAGGCGAACGCCAACTTGGGAGCGGCCGGCGACCCGGTTACATCGTCATCGGATGCCACCAGCGCCTCGAGCTTGCTGCGCAGCGACTCGGCATCGGTGAACACCACGCCGGTTCGATGGGAGTAGTGGCTGCGCCCGATGCCGGCCGTCCAGGCCATGTCGGCCAGCATCTCCCCCGACGGGTGGTCAATTTCGTCGTCCAACCACTGGAGATAGCCCTGGGCCAGCTCTCTTAGGGCTTTGTCCGACTTCGCCGACAGGGGCAGCAGCCTGGCCGGGCGCTCGGCAGCGGCGTCCTCCGCCAAGGGCGGCGGTTCGCCCGCGGTGGAGACGGCGATGGGCAATAGAGGACCAACCGGCCAGCGCTCCTCGCCGGGCTGGGCTGGTTCGCGATCGCCGTTCCCGTAGGCCTCCACGATGACGTGGGCGTTGGTGCCCGACCAGCCAAACCCGCTCACCCCGGCGATGGGCGCCCGTTCGGAATGGTGGGGCCATGGGGTGGGCTCAGACGTCACCCGCAGCGGCACCTGGTCCCAATCGATCTCCGGGGTGGGATTCTCGAAGTGCAGGTGCGGGGGAATCACCCCTTGCTTCATCGACAGCATCACCTTGACCAAGCCCGCCACGCCGGCGGCCGGCTCCAGGTGGCCCACGTTGGTCTTCACCGAACCGATGAGCAGTGGTTGATCGGGGTCGCGCTCGGTGCAATAGGCCGCCGCGACTGCCCCCAATTCGATGGGATCGCCCACCGGCGTTCCCGTCCCGTGGGCCTCCACATAGTCCACCTGTGACGACTCAATCCCCGCCCGGGCCAACGCTTCCTCAATCACCCGCTCTTGGGCCTCGCCGTTGGGCACGGTCAATCCTGTGCTGGCGCCGTCCTGGTTCAGCGCCGACCCCCTGATGACGCCCCAGATCCGGTCGCCGTCAGCCTCGGCCTCGCTCAACCGCTTCAGCACCATGATTCCGCAGCCCTCGCCCCGCACATACCCGTTGGCCGCGGCATCGAAGGTCTTGCACCGCCCGTCCGGGGCCAGCATCCCGGCGTTGCCCCGCATTTCGAACAGCCGGCTGGACAAGATGGCGTGTACTCCACCGGCCAGAGCCAGATCGGCCTCCCCCCGCTGAAGCCCGGAAACCGCTTGGTGTACTGCGGTCAGCGACGACGAGCAGGCGGTGTCCACCGAGATGGCGGGGCCTTGCAAACCCAGCGCAAAGGCCACTCGCCCAATGGCGGTGTTGTAAGACGTGCCGCTCACCGAATACAAGCTCTCTGCGGCCTCGGCGGTGGCGCTGTCGGTCAATATCAACCCGCGGTAGTCGTTGTTGCTGATCCCCGCATAGACCCCGGTGCGGCTGCCGCGGAGTTGGTCGGGGTCGATGCCCGCGTCCTCCAGGGCCTGCCAGCTCATCTCCAGCATCAACCGCTGCTGGGGATCCAGCAACTGAGCTTCGACCGGCGAAATCCGGAAGAAAGAGGCATCGAACTGGTCGATGTTGTCGATGAACCCGGCAAAACGACAGGCGTCGTTTTGCACACCAGGGTCTTGGAACAGCTCGCCGATTCGCCCTACACCTGAGCCGGGGACGCCCTCGGTTACCGCGTTCTCGCCGGCCTCCAGCAGGCGCCAAAACGCCGACAGATCGTCGGCACCGGGAAATCGGCAGGCCATTCCCACCACTGCGATCGGCTCTCCCGATCTCATGATCAGATCGTTCATCGCTTAGGGCCTAGGGCGAGCCTTTAACATTGACCGTAACAATATCTAAGCCGTGGTACTTCTGATGATGGACAGAGGAGGCATAGTGCCGCAGGAGGCGAAGCGAAACCTCGCCTTCCTCCATGCCCTCGGCCTCCTCGCTCAGATACGCCAGCCGGTCTTCCAGGTTCTCGTCATCGAAGACCGCCAGAAACTCCAGTTCCACTGCGTCCTCGGCAAGAAGTGCCTGCACAATCAGCTGGGGTGGGTCGTCGGTGCCTTCGAGTTCTTCGGACTGAAGAAGGCTCATCAGGGTCTCCTCTCCGGCCGAGCGCAACCGCAGGGCAGACTCTCCGCTCCAGTCCATCTGTGAGGCCAGGCCTCCCAGGAATCGGTCGAGTTCGGGCAGTTTGGAGAGGTCCAATTCGGTCTCAAGGCGCTCTCGCTGCTGTGGGCTGGTCAGGTCCAAGAAAACGGTCAGCAATACCGCAACCACCGCCCCGATGAGAACCCCATTGTCAAGCAGAACTCCCCAGGTGCCACCCAAGAGATCGGCAAAGATGGTCTGGGTGTCCAATCCCACCCCCAGCGCAAACGAAATCCCCACCACCATTGTCTTTTGGGTGTCGAGGCCGTCTTGCACAACGGTTCGAATTCCTTCGACGAATAGCAGCGCTACTGCGGTCAAGATGTAGGCCCCCATCACCGGACTGGGAATGGTGGTAAGAACAGCCGTCAACTTGGGCAGAAAGGCCAAACCCACGTAGATGGCGCCGAAGGCGTACCCCACATAGCGAGAGGCAACCCCGGTAAGGCCGATTAGCTGCACCGTTCGCGAGGTATGGACCGTTGCCGGGGGCGTCCCGGCAATTCCCGACAGAAAGACGCCCAACCCATTGGTGTTGAGCGAGCCCTGAACCAAGCGGAAGTCGGTCGCCCGCGGCTGGCGCCACCCGACTTGTTGAATGGCCACGCTGCCGCCGATGTTCTTGATTCCACCTACCACCGTGACCACCACGAACGCGGGAAGCAGCGCCCAGAAATCGGCCCCCGGAGTCAGATCGAATCCCTTGAAGCCGCTGCTGCCCGGGACGCCAATCCAGGACGCATCGGCTACCGAGCCGAACTCATAGCCCCCGAACAGCGCCACCGCAACGCAACCAGCAGCGAGCCCGATGAGCGGGGTCCAAAGCCGCCAGAAGCCGACTACCCGAAGGGCCATGCCGGCCGAAATGACCACAGTGATCAGGGCGGCAACCGGACCAGTGGCGTCGGGGGCACTAGCGGGAACTTCATCCACCCGATTGAGGGCGACCGGCAAGACCGTGACCGCGATCAGCATAAGCACCGTTCCGGAGACCGCGGGAGTAATCACCCGGCGCATAAACGGCAACCGCCAGGCCAACACGAGATAGGCGAGCGAGGCGACGACGATGAGGCTGGCCAGCAATTCTGGTCCGCCCTGGTTCAGCGCCAACACCGATATGGCGATGAATGTCGGAGTCACGGCCATGATGAACAGGTGCCCGGAGCCGAACCGCCGAATCTTGCTGGCCTGCAACGCAGTAAGAATCCCGACGATAACCAGCGAGGCAAAAACCGCCCACGACAGAAAGCCCTCATCCTGGCCGCCAGCCCGGACCGTGATGGTCACGTACAACACAACCGATGTGATGGTTACGGCCACCCCTTGGAAGCCGACTGTGAGGGCTATCAGCGGCGGACAGCGGTCGTCGGTTTCGTACCGGATGTCGTCAGCCGAGCTCACTGTTCCCCTAACGCGTGCCCTTCACCTGCACAGTGACGATGTCCAGGCCGTGGTACTTCTGATGATGAACAGATGAGGCGTAGTGCCGAAGCAGGCGAAGCGACAGCTGGCCCTCCTGAGCGCCCTCGGATTCCTCGGTCAAAGACGCCAAGCGGTCCTCGAGATTCTCCTCGTCGATCACCGCGAGGAACTCCATCTCCACCATCCCAGCTTCGGGGCGGGCTTGGATGATGAGGCGAGGATGACTTTCAGAAGGCTGGTCCGACTGAACCAAGCTCACGATCAGTTCCTCTCCGGTCTCATCGGTCTGCACCAAGCTCAGCAACGCTTCTTCCCCAGCAGAGCGCAGCCGCCGGGTGGAAGCCTCATTCCAGCCGTTCCGAACAGCTAGGTCTTGTAAGAACCGATCGATCGCCGGCAGGGACGACACGCTGAGCTCGACCTCCAGGCGGCTGCGCCGCTGGGTGCTGGTCAGGTCCAAGAACACGGTCATCAACACTGCCGCCAGCGCTCCGACGAGCATGCCGTTGTCTAACAACAGGCCCCACTTGTGGCCCAGCAGGTCGTCGAAGATGGTCTGGTTGTCGATTCCTATGCCCAGCGAGAACGACAACCCCACCACCAGGGCCTTTTGGGCATCCAATCCGTCCTGCACCACGGTGCGGACACCGCTCACGAAGAGGAGCGCGATGGCCGTCAGGATGTAGGCGACCATGACCGGACTGGGAAGGGTGAGCAAGAACGCGGTCAGTTTGGGCAGAAAGGCCAGCGCCAACAGGGTGCCGCCGATGACATAGCCGATGCGGCGAGCGGCCACGCCGGTAAAGCCGATGAGCGACACGCTGGTTCCCGAATACACCGAGTTGGGCGGCGTCCCGAAAATTCCGGCGGCCAGGATGCCGAGCCCGTTGGTGTTGAGTGAGCCCTGAACCAGCCGGAAGTCGGGAACCCGAGGCCGACGCCACGAGACCTGTTGGATGGCAACGCTGTCGCTGACGTTCTTGACCCCGCCGGCCAGCACCACCACCACGAACGCGGGCAGCAGCGACCAGAAGCTCGCTCCCGGGTTCAGGTCGAACCCGGGGAATCCGCTTCCTTCGGGAATCCCCACCCAGGCTGCGTCAGCCACCGAGCTGATCTCATAAGCACCGAATGGCGCGGCGACCACGCTGCCTATGACGATCCCGATGAGGGGCGACCACAACCGCCACACTCCCGAAGCCCGCAAGAAGAGCAATGTGGACACCACCAGCGTCACCAGGGCAATCGTCGGCCCAGCGGCTTCGGGCGCGTCGGAAGGGATGTCGTTCAACCGATCCAGCGCCACCGGCAAGATGGTGGCGGCAATCAGCATTAGCACCGTGCCTGTTACCACCGGGGTGACAACGCGGCGCAAGAACGGCAGCCAGAAGGCCAGAACGAGATAGAACACCGAAGCCACCACGGTGAGGCTGGCCAGCAATTCCGGACCGCCTTCGGCCAGCGCCAGCACCGAGATGGCGATGTAGTTCGGGGTCGGGCCCATGATCAGGATGTGACCAGCGCCGAACCTCCGGAACCTGGTGGCCTGTAACGCGGTCAACGACCCGGCGATGATCAGCGCCGCGAACAGCGCCCACGAGAAGTAGCCGGCGTCTTGGCCTCCCGCTCGGGCGGTGACGATCACAATCGACACGATGGGCGCCAGTGCCAGCACCACTCCTTGCAAGCCGGCGATGGCCGCAATGCCCGGAGGGCAGTGCTCGTCGGGCTCGTATCGAATGGCGTCGCTCATAACCGGTGCGTGCCGAAAGCCTCGCGAATTCTCATCGGTAGAGAAACTAACGCGGAACGCCGAGTGAAATTAGAGCTTGGCTTCGCGGGGATCCCAGAGGGCTCGGAGGGATTCTCCGATGCGGTTCAGCGACAGCACGGTGAGGAACATGAGGACCCCGGGCACGAACACGATATGAGGGGCGCCTTTCAACACGGTTTGTTGCCGACCCTCGCTGATCATATTGCCCCACGTCGGCGTGCGAATTGGGTCGATCCCTACTCCAAGGAAGCTCAGCGAGGCCTCGGCCACGATCACCACCGCCACGATAATGACCGCATAGGAAGCAAGGGGCAGCGCGACGTTGGGCATAATCTCTCGGAGCAGAATTCGGTTGTTGGACGCCCCCATGGCCTTGGCCGCGGTGACGAATTCGCGGGCGGCAAATGTCAGGGTGTTGGCCCGTGCCAGTCGCCCCATGGTGGGAATGCTGAGCATTGACAGTGCGAGGGTGACGACAAGCACACTGCCCCCGAATATGGCCACGATGGTAAACAGCAGTATCAGAGCCGGAAAGGCCAGTATCGAGTCGGTGAGGATGTTGAATACCCCCTCTGTCGGCCCTCGGAAGAAGCCGGCAACCAAACCCACGATCGATCCCACTGCCAGCCCGATTCCCACTGAACCAAGGCCTACAATCAGCGACACCCGGGCCCCCTGTATGGCCTGATTCATCACGCTCTTTCCTACTCGGTCCGTGCCAAGCGGCTCATGGGTGCTGAACTTTGGCGGTTGCTCTCGGTTGCCGAAGTCTGCAGAGAGATCGTTGAACAGGCCACCGAGCTGCAAGAACACAAACACCAGAACGACCGCTATCCACACCACTGACAACCACGTACCTGGGTCGATTTGGGAGCCGAATATTCCCTTGATCAGCATGGCCAATCCGGTCAATATGCCGTAGAAGCCCACCAGGGTAACGATTACTTGCAACCATGCCGTGCTGTCATACAGCAGGTTGAGCTGCACAACCAGCAACGGGACACCCACGACAATGCGGGCAATCCCCTCCCACAAGTTTCGAGTCCGACGACGACGTTCGGGATCAGCAATCAAGGTCGTGGCCGGATCGCTGGCCGCAATGGAGATATCAGCCACGTCTGATCCTTGGGTCTAGCAACGCGTAGGTGATCTCCACCAACAAGTTGAGCAACACGTAGGCCACCACCACCACAATCACCATTCCCTGCAACATGACCAGATCGTTGCCGGTGATCGAGTCCACCATCTTTCTTCCGACCCCCGGGATGGTGAACAGCACCTCGATGATGACCGTCCCGCCGATAAGGCGACCTGTGCTCACCCCGGCCAGGGTGATAAGCGAGAACGACGACGGCCGCAGAGCATGGCGGAAGAGAATGTGGGTGGGAGACATGCCCTTGGCCTTGGCAGTCAAAACGAAGTCGTTTTGCAGCGTGGCCATCATATCGGCGCGGAGCAGTCGCTGGAAGACCGCAATCTCGGTGAGAGACAGGGCGATCACAGGCATGATCAAGCGCCTTGTGTGGTCCCACCAATCCCACTCGGTGAGCCGAGACCACCCTTGGGGCGGCAGCAGGTCAAGCTGGTTGAACAGAATGAGTACGAGCAGGATGCCAACCAAGAATTGGGGCAGCGATATGGCAGCAAACGAGGCTGAATTTAACGTCCGATCAGCTCTGCTTCCCGCCCGATAGGCGGCATACACCCCCAGGGGTATCGAGATCACCAGGGCAAAGACTTGGGCCACGGCGGCAAGCTCCAAAGTGACCGGCAGCCGATTCCGCAACTCCGAGACGACCGTCAGGCCCGGGGTCTTGACCGACTCCCCCAGGTCTCCAGTGACTACGTCTCCCAGCCACTTGCCGTAGCGGACCACCACGTTGTCATCGAGGTGCAGTTGTCGATTTACAAATTCTCGGGCACCCGGTTCTTGGGCCCGTTCCTGCCCCAGCAAGCGTACGGTGGGATCACCGCTGAGCAATTCAACATACGACGACGTGAAGAAGCTGACGATCAACAGCACCGGGATCAATCGGATGATGCTGCGCCCGATGGTCTTCAATGTTCGTCACCTCCCCCTGCGTTTCGGCATTGCCCACAAATGATGCCCCATAGATCAGGGGGTGGGCACGGACCGTGCCCACCCCCTAGATCTCAATTGGAGTTTTCGACTAGCCCTTGGCGACGAAGGCCAGAAGAAGCATTCCGGTCTCAGACTGGAATACGCCCGAAACTTCGTCGGTGTAGTAATACCCAGTCTCCGGCTTGTCCAAGATGATTACCGGAACCTGCTCAGCGAATTTCCGCTGGAATCGGCTGTAGGCCTCGTAGCGCTCCTCGAAGGTGAGGCCTTGACGGCCCGCAGTGAGCGACTCGTCGAACACCGGGGAACACGCCTTGGCCCAGTTGCGGTTACCGGGCTGATCCACGACTTCACCGCATACGCCATCTTCCGGCGAACCGCCGAAGTACACGTCGTACATGTAATCGGGATCGGCCACCGGAATGGCCCACGGGTTGGCCACCGCCTCACCGGAGAATACTGCGCTCACCATCTCGCCCACCTCGGTGCAGTTGGCAACGGCGCTGATTCCTATTTCCGCCCACATCGCAATGAACGTCTCGGTGAGGAGTTGGTTGACCGGGTCTGTGGTGCAGAAGGTCTCGAACTCCAGTGGACCACCCAGCGCGGCTTCGCACTCTTCAAGCGCCGCAGCCGCCGCATCGGGGTCATAGCCCGGCAGGACCGCTTCAGGATCATGCCATGGCGATCCTTCTCGCATGAGCTGGCGAGGAATAGATCTGAGGCCGTCCCAAGCGATGTCGTTTGCAGTGTCGTAGTCAATGGCGTGGGCCACAGCTGCACGACAAGCCCGGACATTAAACGGGTCTTTTCGGTTGTTCAACATCCAATAGCCGCCGTGATTGTCAGTGCGGGTGGTGGTGTTGACACCTCGGTCCCTGGCGTCCTTCATGTTGATCGGGTCGCGGTCGAAGGCGATGTCCAGATCACCGGCGTTGAAGGCGTTGTATCGCGCCGGAGACTCGGGGATCGGCTTGAACACCACTCTGTCCAGATAGGGGCAGCCCTCCCGGAAATAATCTGGATTTCGAACGAGAACCGCCTCATCGTCTTGGACCCAAGACTCAAAGATGAACGGGCCCGCACCGACGCCGACCGGGTTCACATTGATGCCTGTATTTAGACCTGAATCGGGATCCTGACCATCCTGATAGGCGGTGGGCGACATCATCCACGCCATGCGGTTGGTGAATATCTGCGGGAAAGTGGCGTTCACACTGGTCGCTGTCATCCGAACGGTGAGGTCATCAACCTTCTCCATTTCGGCAATGAGTTTCGCCTGAGCCGCCGACTGTGAACCGACCTCATCCCGCTGGTGGTGCTCTACGTTCCAGATAAAGGCGTCAGCGTCCAACGGTGTGCCGTCGGTGAAGTTGATCCCCTCACGCAGCTTCAGGGTGAACACCTGGCTGTCTTCGGTGGTGATGCTCTCACCTAGACCAGGCACGATCTTCCCAGTGGTGAGATCCAGATAGAACAGCGCATCGTAGATAGCGGTCATCTGAGTACCACCCAGTGATGCCCCGCCTTGGATATTGGTGGGGTCCCAGCCGGTGATCTCACCGAACATGCCCATGGTCAGCGTTCCGCCGCTGGGCCGCCCATCGTTGCACTCGGTCAGGAGGATGGCACCACCGGTTTGTCCGATGTTGCCGGTGGGCACGGCGCCTTCCGTCACTTCTTCTTCAGACCCCTCAATGGTGACCTGGATGTCTTCATCGGCTTCTTCGACGGGAGCCTCCGCTGCGGGGGCCTCCTCGGCGGGAGCCTCCTCGGCAGGAGCTTCCTCAGCGGGAGCCTCCTCGGCAGGAGCTTCCTCGGCAGGAGCCGGGGTTCCAGCGGTTACACCGGGACCGTCGTCATCGTCGTTGCCGCAGGAGACAGCGAATACTGTCAGCGCCAACAGGACGGCGAGAAGCCTTAACCAACGCGATTTCATGAGCATGACCCCCTCGGGTTTGGCTATGAGCAGCCGGGCCTCAACCGACTGCAAGTTTTCAGACTTTAGGGATTTATCGAGAGATCGCGCAAAGTCTCAGCACCTCTAGGCCCGCAATCGGGTGGCGGCGGGGGCGAGCTCCCGTTCCAAACGGTCGGCAATGACTCGAAAGTAAGCCAAAGACTCGCCGATGGGATCGGGGATCTCGTCGGCGGCCCGGCCAATGAACCGGGCGTTGGATTGCGTGTCGCGCCGGTTGTGCAGCCGACTTACCCATTCGTGAGCATCGGCGCCATTGCGGTCGCCGATCTGGTCGGCCAGACGACTTAACTCAGCGGGCAGGAATGTCGCCGCCGCTTTGGCCTCGCTTCGGGCGGCTACTGCCCAGCCGTGGTTGCGAGACATGACCACGATCAGGTCGGACTCATCCACCAGGTACTCCGAAAGGCGACGGCTGCGATGGGCCGACAAGTCCAGTCCCCGCTCGGCCATAGCGGCAATGGCGTACTCGTGGGCCGGCTGCGAGCTCCAGTCCATGGTCCCGGCCGATCCCACCTCCGCCTCGGGCACCATATGGGCGAACAGAGCCTCGGCCATCGGCGAGCGGCAGATGTTCCCGGTGCAGACAAACAGAACCTTGATGGCGTTGGAGTGTAAGAGCCGCACCACTGGCTTTCTATGCTCAACCCATGGCAGGTCCGATGGATGGCGTAAAGGTGGTCGAGCTGGGGGTGTGGGTGGCCGGCCCCGCGGCAGGCGGGATTTTGAGCGACTGGGGGGCCGACGTGGTCAAGATCGAGCCCCCCGCCGGCGATCCGTCCCGCACGTTCCAGCGGATGCTGGGCGGGGACATGCCCACCAACCCGGTGTTCGAGCTCGACAACCGGTCGAAGCGCTCGGTGGTGGTAGATCTGACCAGTGAAGAAGGCCGGGCCATCGCCGCGGAGATCATCGATGAAGCCGATGTGTTCCTCACCAACTTGCGGTTGAGCGCGCTGGATCGGCTGGGGCTGGACTATGAGTCGCTGGCCGACCGCAACCCAGCGCTGGTGTACTGCGCCATCACCGGCTACGGACTCGAGGGGCCCGACGCCGACCGTCCGGCCTACGACATCGCCGCCTTCTGGGCCCGCTCGGGCATCGCCGCCCAGCTCACCCCGCCCGGCGGCGCCCTGCCCTTCCAGCGAGGCGGGATGGGCGACCACAACGTGGGCCTTGCCGGAGCGGCCGCCATCAGCGCGGCGCTTTACCACCGCGAGCGCACCGGCCAGGGCCAGATGGTGTCCTCATCGCTGTTCCGAGAGGGCATGTACACCATCGGCTTCGACCTCAACATCCTGCTCATGTGGGGGCTGAACATGGCTGTGGGCACCCGAGAGGCCATGGGCAACCCGGCCATCAACAACTACACCGCGGGCGACGGCCGCCGCTTCTGGGTGGTGGGCCTGGAAGGCGACCGCCACTGGCCCCCGCTGGCCCGGGCCGTGGGCCATCCCGAGTGGATCGACGACGAGCGATTTGCCACCGCGCGAGACCGGGCCGTCAACGCCGTGGAGCTGATCGCCGCACTGGACGAGGCGTTCGCCGAGCGCCCGCTGGAGGAGTGGGCCGAGATCTTCGCCACCGAGCCCGACATGTTCTGGGCACCGGTCAATACCCTCGACGACGTGTTGGCCGATCCCCAGACCGGCCCATCGGGGGCATTGGTCGAGGTGCCCGACGGGGCAACTGGCACCACCATGCTGGCCACCCCGGTGGACTTCCACGGCACTCCGTGGGCACCCCGCGCCCTGGCCCCCGAACTGGGCGAGCACACCGACGAAGTGCTGGCCGACCTGGGCCGCAGCCCCGAGCAGATCGCCGAGCTGCGGGCCAGCGGCACTGTGGCCTGAGCTTCCCGGCGAGCCCAGCCATAGGATGTCGCCGTGCCTTTGACCAGACTCGACGAGACGCTCCGCCATCAGATCCCCACCACGTTCGACCACGTGGGGACCAGCGACCCCCGGTTCTTCGACCGCTACTGGTTCTCGTGCTACGACCCGGCCGGGTCGCTGACCATGATCATGGGCGTGGGGTTGTACATGAACATGAATGTGTTCGACGGATTCGTGGCCTGCCAGGTGCCCCGCGACGGAGGCGGCTCCAGCCAGCGGAACTTCCGCTTCAGCCGGGCGCTGCGCCCGGAAATCGACCGGGTGGGGGTTGGCCCGCTCGACATCGAGGTCATCGAGCCGTTTGAGAGAGTCCGCCTTACCGCCACCGGCGACGACCATCCCATCGACATCGACCTGACTTGGACCGGCTTTCTGCCTCCCAAGGAGGAGGACCATCACTTCAGCCGGGTTCGAGGCCGGGTCACTCAGGATTACCGCCGCTACACCCAGGTGGGCCGGATGGACGGTGCCGTGACCCTTCACGGTACCGATTACACCGTGGAGGGCTGGTGGGGTGGCCGGGACCACTCCTGGGGGGTGCGACCCCAGACCGCCGGCCCCGAGCCGGTTACCGGCGAGGACGGCATCGACCTGCGGGCCCAGCACGGTTCGGTTTTCTACTGGCTGCCGTTCTCCTGCCCTGACTTCGGCGGCCACGTGCAAGTCCACTGCACTGGCGACGGCCGCCAGCACTATCTGGACGGGGTGATTGCCCGGCCCGATGGAAAGGAGACCGAAGTGGTGGCCGCCGAGTTCGAGGTGGACTTCTGGGAGGGCACCCGTCGCTGGCGCCAAGTGCGGTCGCAGTTCACCGACACCGCCGGAGAGGTGTACGAGATCGAGACCAACCAGATCCACCGGGATTGGGCCATGATCGGCACCGGATACGACTGGGGATGGGAGGACGGCGGCGGCCTCGGCGTGTACCGGGGGCAGTCCTACACGGAGACCGACACCTACGACCTGTCCCACCCCGAGAACGTGGTGCTCCCCTCCGGCGAGGTTCGC
The DNA here is from genome assembly GCA_965208545.1 of Candidatus Poriferisocius sp. Classification (GTDB taxonomy): domain Bacteria; phylum Actinomycetota; class Acidimicrobiia; order Acidimicrobiales; family Bin134; genus Poriferisocius. Next base: position 3,014,638 of record OZ242341.1, read on the forward strand.
GTCCCCGGCCACCGGGAGGCGCCGGCGGTCGGCACGGTGAACGGCCAGCCGCTGGCCGGCCACCAGATCGTGATCTGCTCGGGACGGGTGCCGTTCTTGGGTTTGGACGACGATGTGAGGCCGTGGTGAGCCAGGAGCAACCCTTCGCCGGCCAGGTGGTAATCGTGACCGGGGCCAGCCGCGGCGTGGGCCGGGGACTGGCCATCCGCCTCGGCGAGCTGGGCGCGGGAGTGGCCTGCGTGGCCCGAGCCACCGACTCGGCCCGGTTCAAGCTGCCCGGCACGGTGGACGAGACGGCTCGCGCCGTTGAAGAAGCCGGGGGCGACGGCCTGGCCGTGCCCTGCGACCTGTCCCGCCCCGACCAGATCGAGGCCATGGTGGAAACCGTGGTGAGCCACTTCGGCCGCATCGACGCCCTGGTGAACAACGCCGCGGTGACCTTTGTGGGCGACCTGGACGTCGAGCTCAAGCGCTATGAGCTGACCATGGCCATCAACACCACCGCACCGCTTTTGGCCACCCGGCTGTGCCGGCCCTATTTGGCCGAACGCAACGGGCGGATCGTCAACGTCTCATCGGCGGCCGGTCTCTCCTATTACCCGTCGCTGATGGCCTACGGCATGTCCAAGTCCGCACTGGAACACCTGACCGTATCCAGCGCGGCCATCCTGGCTGAGGACGGCATCGCCGTGAACTGCTTCCGCATCGACACCGCGGTGGCCAGCGAGGGCTTTGTAATGAACGCTCCCGACGCCGATCACTCCACCTGGGCCGACACCTCGGTTTCCGCTGAGGGCATCGTGTGGATGCTCCAACAGCCCACCTCCTACACCGGAAAGCTGGAGAGCATGGTGGGTATGGCCCAGCGAGAGGGCATCATGGCGGAGATCGCCGACAAGACCAGCTCCAATGCTCCCTCGGCGAGCCAATGGAGCATCGACCGCGCCCGGGGCATTGTCTAAGGCCCAGGAGGTTCACTCCTTCTGTCGCATCTGCACCGCCATGTGCGGCATCACCGTCACCGTCGAGGGCGACCGGGTGGTCAAAGTGAGGGGCGACGACGCCCACCCCATCTCCAAGGGCTACACCTGCCCGAAGGGCCGGGCGCTGCCCGAATGGCACCACCATCCCCACCGGTTGGACCAGCCCCACATCAACGGGGAGGCGGCGGGGTGGGACCACTGCCTCGATCACCTGGGAAAACGACTCGCCGCCATCATCGACGAAAGCGGGTCCGACGCGGTGGCCATGTATCTGGCCAGCGGCTCGGCCTACGACGCCAATGGCCGTCGGGCCGCGGAGCGGTTCCTCGGTGCCATCGGCTCCCGCCAGAAGTACACCGCCACCACCATCGACACGCCCATGCGCCCGCTGGTGGCCGAGCTCATGGGTGGCTGGTCGGGGATCACACCGATGTGGGACCAGGAGGCCGCCCGGATGCTCCTTTTGGTGGGCACCAACCCAGTGGTTTCCCATGGCCACGGCAACGGTCTGGCCGACCCCATTCGACGGTTGCGGAACCAACAGGAGCGGGGCCCGGTGTGGGTGATCGACCCCCGCCGCACTGAGACTGCCAACCTGGCCGACCGCCATCTGGCCCCCCGACCCAGCACCGACTACCTGATCCTCGGCTGGCTGGTTCGTGAGCTGCTGGCCGACGGGGCTGACTGGGACTACCTGAACGAGCACTCGGTCGGAGTCGAGGATCTCACCTCTGCGGTGGCTCCCTTCACTCTGGACCGCGCCTCGACGGGTACGGGGCTGGATCCCGCCGCCCTGCTCGATCTCCTCGAAGCGGTTCGGGCCGCGGGCCGGCTGTCGATGCTGTCGGGCACCGGCGTGTCCATGGGCCGCCACGCCAACGTGACCGAATGGCTGCTGTGGGCACTGGCGGTGGTCACCGGCTCCTACGACCAACCCGGCGGAATGTGGTTCAACCCCGGCTACTTGCTCCAGCTCGATACCCGAAGCTGGCAGCCCTCCGACGGCCATCCCGAACCCGGACCGGCCAGCCGCCCCGAGCTGCCCCGCCGGTTCGGCGAGTACCCGTGCGCGGCGCTGGTGGATGAGATTGAGGCCGGCAACGTGCGGGCGCTGATAGTGGTGGGGGGCAATCCGCTGATCGCTTTCCCCGACCGAGACCGGACCCATGCGGCATTCGATTCCCTAGACGTGCTGGCGGTGGCCGATGTGGTGGAAACCGACACCACTGAGCTGGCCACCCACCTGCTGCCGGTCGCCGGCCAGCTGGAACGGGCCGACCTGCCGTGGATGCTTGATGCCTACCAGCCGGCCATCGCCACCCACTACACCCCGGCGGTGGTGCCGCCCGGCGCCGACCGCCGGCTCATGTGGCAGGTCTTCGCCGATCTGGGCCAGCGCCTGGGAGCGGGCGTGCTGCCCCGGGGGATCGACCCCGAATCCGCCACCGACGAGGATCTGCTGGCCCTGATTGCCGAGAGGGGCCGCAGTGATGCGGAAACAGTTCTGGCCGCCCGGCGGGGCTTGGTCGGCGAATCGAGGCCGGTTCACGGCTGGGTTCTCAACCGGGTGCTGCCCGAGGGCCGCTGGCGATTGGCCCCCGAGCCGCTGGTGGAGCAATTGGCCGATCTCGACCAACCGGCACCGGTGGTACTTCTGCCCCGCCGCCAGATGCGGACCATGAACGGGCAGCTTCGCGACCTGGGCGACGTGGGTCCCGAGGTATTGATCCATCCCGATCACGGCATCGCCGACGGCCAGCCGGTAAAGGTGCAGAGCGCCCACGGCGAGTTGGTGGGCACCGCCCGCACCAGCGACGAGATCTCCCCCGGGTCAGTGTCCATCCCCCACGGCTGGGCCGACCCCAACGTGTGCACCCTCACCACCGCCGAGGTCGACGTCGACCCGCTCACCGGCATGGTCTGGCAATCGGGCCTGCCGGTGGAGCTCAGCCCGGCGTGATCGGTGTGAGAGCGGCATGAGCACCGACAGTCCGAGTCTGCTGACCCTGAAGCTCCCCAAGGAACTCGGCGGGCTCGAGGCTGATCTTCGGTCTCAGTTTCTGGCCACCGAGGCCGCCAGCCGGAAGGACGGATCAGCGGGCTGGAATGAGACATTCACCACCACCTCCGCGGCTATCGCCGCCGCTCGATTGCCGGAGGAGGGCTTCGCCGAGGTGGCGGCCAGTGCCACCGGCGGGGCCGCCTGGCCGCCGTTCACCGGCACGTTTCCACTGTCGGGAAGGGCTGCGCCTGCCTCTGACGGTGTGGTGCTGACCGGTCGATGGGGGTTCGCCTCCGGCATCATCGATGCCGCCTGGGTGGTGGCCGGTTGCACCAGCGAGTCGGGACCGCGGTGGGCGGTGATCCCGAAAGAGCAGGTGACCGTGTACGACACCTGGCAGGTCAGCGGATTGGAAGAGACCCTGAGCCACGACTACAGCGTGGACAACGTCTTTGTGCCCCACAGCCGGTTGTTCGACTTGTCCCAGCCACCGCCTCGAGGCGGCATTCTCCATCGACTCCCCATGTACGCGCTGATCAGCCCCGATCATTGCGGCGTGAGCCTGGGCATCGCCCGTCGGGCGCTAGATGAGATCGCAATCGCCGCGGCGGGCAAGAACCGACTGACCAGCGCGGCCCCCCTCGATGAGCGACCGGCCTTTCAGCGCGACCTCGGCCAAGCCGACACCAAGCTGCGAGCGGCCCGGGCATTGGTGCTGGAAGTGCTGGATGAGATCTGGGAGGCGGGAGCCGCCGGTAAGCCAGTGGAGGACGAGCTAGTCCAGCGGGCCCGAGCCGCGGCCACCCACGCGGCCGACACCGCCGTCGAGGTGGCGTCAATGGCCTATCGCCGGGGCGGCGGGACGGTGCTCTACCAAGATCATCCCCTCAACCAGTGCTTCCGAGATGCCCACGCCGCCACCCAGCACGTCCACGTGACCGATGAGATGTACGAGTTGGTGGGCGCCAACCTGCTCGGGAATCAGCCCGATTAGGAGCTGGTGGGGGCGGGCTCGCTGGCCGGGCGGCTCGCCGGGCCCATGAGCTCGCCCCCCAAGGCAACCGCCCCGGCCAATGCCACCACCATGATGATCGACGAGCCGGTGAAGAGAACTTCGGCACCCCAGGCCTCATAGACCGGCCCGGTGGCCAATGCGGCACTTCCGGCTACCGCCAAACCCATCGCGCCATAGAGCCCTTGGGCCGCAGCAGCCTGATCGGTGGGCGCCGACACCGCCACCGCCAACTGCCCGGCGGGCAGGGTGAACGCATCGAACATGGCGTGAAATGCAGAAATCGCAATGAGCACCCACATGAACTCCACGTAGCCGTACACGAACATGCAGGCCACCGCCCCCATGATGGAGTACGGCATCACCCGCATGGGTCCCACCCGCTGCGCCAATTTGCCGCCAAACGGCGCCAGCGGAATCATCGGCACAGCAAAGAGGCTGATTGACAGACCGATAATCAGCGTGCTGCCGCCCAAGTCGTCGATCAGCAGCGCCCATGAGGCCTCAAACACACCGATGGTGGTGAAGAAGGCGATGCCAGCCAGAATTCCGGCCATCATCGACCTGATTCCCAACAGTCGGAGTACGGGAATTTCCTTGCGAGTCGTCCCGCCAGCCGACATGTCCAGCCTCAGCACCCAGCCATACACCAGCGCATAGAGCCCGGCCAAGAACCAGAAAGGAGCATGCAGGTTGACGAAGTGGGCAAATACCGCGGCCACGAGTGGCCCCAGCACGAAACCGCTGATGTCGAATGCGCTCATGGCACCCAAGTTCTTGCCCATGTTGGCAGGATCACGGGTAATGAGAATGCGACGAACGGCCGGGGCAACCATCCCAATGCCCGCACCGAGAAAGAAGCGAGCAACGATGAATTGCCAGGCATTACTGGCAGTCGCCATGCCCAACATGGAGATCATGGCCACGATGATCCCGGCATGAACCAGCAATCGGATATGGCCCTTATCGGCAAAGCGAGCCAACCCCACCTGGGCGATGACCCCGGCATAGAGTCCTGCACCCGCTATGAGCCCAATTTCGAATCCGCTGACCCCGTACTCCTCTTCGATCTCCGCCAGCAGAGTGAACACCGAGCCATAGCCCAGAGACAGCGCGCCGGTGACCACGAAATAGGGAATGAACTGGCGCGCCGTACTCGACGAGGTGCTCACAGCCATCGGGGAACCCTACTCCCCACTAATGACGATTGACTCAGCGCTCTTCTCGGCGATAGGGCAGTCCCAGCGCAGCGGGCGCCGGAGAGGGGCGGGCGCGGTAGCGCCAGCTGATGATCACCAGCACCACCACGGTGAGCACGAAGGGGAGGATGCCCAGCAGCGCCGGCGAGATGCTATTGACCTCCACCCCCAAGATCTCGATGTCGAAGGATTGCAAGCGGGGTTGCAGGGCCAGCGTGAATCCGAACAGCAGGGCGCCCAAGGCCAAGCGCCCCGGCCGCCAGGCCCCGAAGATCACCAGAGCCACCGCGATCCATCCCCGGCCGGCCACCATGCCCTCTACCCAACCCGGGGCCATATACAGCGACAGGAACGATCCCGCCGCCCCCGCGCACGCTCCGCCTACCATCACCGCCCCCGACCGCAGCGCCATCACCGAATGGCCGGCGGTGTCGGTGGTGGGCGCCGACTCGCCCGCGGCCCGTATGGCCAAGCCCAGCCGGGTGCGAGCCAGCACAAACCACGCCACCAGCCCGAGCAACACCGTGAGATAAACCACCGGCGGCTGGTCGAAGAAGATCTCACCGATCCAGGGGATGTCAGCCAGCCCGGCGATTCCCAGATCGGTAAACAGCGTCTCGGGACGCTCCCCCACCACGTTGCGGCCCACATAGGCGGCCAAGCCCAAACCGCCGATGGTGAGAGCCAAACCCGACACCACTTGATCTGCCCCCAACACCACGCTGACCAGGGCGTGGAGTCCTCCCACCAACCCGCCGACCACCGCGGCGGCGAAGAACGCCGCCCACGGACTTCCCGTTTCCAGCCCGACCATGAACCCGCTCACCGCGCCCATGGCCATCATCCCCTCGACCCCGAGGTTGAGCACCCCGGCCCGCTCGGCGATTAGCTCGCCCAGCGCGGCCAAAAACACCAGCGTGCCGAACTGCACCGTGGCCACGAACAGCCCAATGAGGGCTTCTTCAGACATCAGGCCACTCCCTCAGCGGGATTTGGCTCAGCAAGATCGGGTTCTGCGGACCCGGCGGTGGACGCCTCTCCCCCCGGCCCGGCCCAACGGATTCGGTAGTTGAAGAACACCACGGCCACCAGGGCGCCGAACAGGATCATGGCCTGCAAAATGTCGGCAATGGCCGAGCTGACTCCCAGGGTCTGGATGCTCTGCCCGCCTACCTGAACCGCCCCGAACACAAAGGCCACCACCGCCACCCCCGAGGGACGCATCAGGGCCAAGGCGGCCACGATTATGCCGGCAAAGCCGTAACCGTTGGACAGTCCTGATTCCAGGCGAGCGGCCGACCCGGTGAGCTGCACCGCCCCGGCCAAACCGGCGATCCCACCCGACAACAGCAGCGCGGTGAGCACCTTGCGCCGCAGCGACACGCCGGCATAGCGGGCCGTGTCGGGCGATGAGCCGGCCAGGCGCAGCTCATAGCCCCACGCGGTGCGCGACACCGCCAGCCAGAACACCAGCAGCAGCCCTAAGGCAATCAGCATTCCGATGTTGGCCCGGCCGAACAGCCCCGGCAGGGCGGCCTGCTCGGGCACCGGCTCGATCACCGCGAAGCCGAAGGACTCGGGATCCTTCCACGGGCCCGTCTCCAACCACTCCACCACCCGGATGGACACGTACACCAGCATGAGGGTGGTGATGATCTCGCTCACCCTCAGATGAGACCGGGCCAGCGCGGGGCCGAGCATCAGCACCATGCCGCCGGCTACGCCCGCCGCCATCATCAGGGCGATCAGCAGCGGACCTGAGAGCCCGTCGGCCATCATGGCCACTCCGGTGGCGACGATGGCACCGGCCATCATCTGGCCCTCGGCCCCGATATTCCACAGCCCCATCGACCCTGCCACCGCCACCGACAGGCCGGTCAGCGCCAACGGAGTGGCCCTCTCCAGCGTGCGTGACAGCGAGTCGGTGCCCATGAATGCCGAATCGAACATCCGCTCGTACACCTCGGCCGGGTTGTGGCCCGAGGTCCAAAGCAGAATCAGTCCCAGCACCAGTGCCGCCGCGATACCGACCAGGAAGCCGAACGCCTGAGTTCCGGGAACCACCTTCTCCCGCCGGGCCAGCACCGGACGGTTGCTGGCCATCGCCCGGAATGTCCGCCCCACGAGTCGCATCATGCCCGCACCTGCCCGGCCATGGCCTCGCCGATCACGCTACGCGGGGTGACATCGGGGCCGTACTCGGCCACCACCTGGCCCTCATACATCACCAGGAGGCGATCGGACAGCGCCAACAACTCGTCCAGGTCCTCGGAGATCAAAAGGATGCCCACCCCATCAGACCGTTGGTCGGCCAGATGGCCCTGGATGGCGGCCACCCCCTGCACGTCCAAGCCTCGAGTGGGCTGGGCCGCCACCAGCACCGCAGGCTGCTCGGCCAGTTCCCGCCCCAGAAGCAGGCGCTGGAGGTTGCCGCCCGACAAGCCAGCCACCGGGTCGTGCAGCCGACCGGCCCGCACCCCGAAACGCTCCACCAAGTCCTGGCAGAACTTGACGCACTTGTCCATCACCAACATGAGCCCCCGGCGCTGCGACCGATACGACCGCACCACCGCGTTGTCCACCACCGACATCTTGGGGGCTAGGCCCACCCCGATTCGATCTTCGGGAACATAGGCCAGGCCCAGGCGGTAGCGGTCTCCGGGTGCGGCATCGGTCACGTCCTGGCCCTTGACCGTCACCCGCCCCTGAGTAGGCCGTCGCAATCCATTGATGACCTCGGCCAACTCTTTCTGCCCATTGCCCGACACCCCCACGATTCCCACGATCTCGTTGGCGTGGACGGTCATGTCGATGTCGGTCAGCGCGGGCAAACCTCGATCGTTGAGGGCGCTGATCCCTTGCAGAGACAGCACTTCGGGACCGGGCTCCAATTCTGGCGGGCGCTGCACGTATCCGCCCCCGGACGTCCCCACCATCATCTCGGCCAAAGTGGTCAGGTCGACATTTTGCAAGTCATCCACAGTGGCCACGGTCTTGCCCGAACGCAACACGGTGGCCTCATCGCAGAAGGCCACCACCTGATCAAGCTTGTGGCTGATGTAGATGACCGACCGACCCTCTTCTGCCATGGCCCGCAGCGCGACGCCCAACTCGGCCGCCTCACTGGGGGTGAGCACCGCGGTGGGCTCGTCCATCACCAGCACCGAGGCATTGCGCCACAGGGCCTTGAGGATCTCCACCCGCTGGCGCTCTCCCATCGAGAGCTGCCACACCGGGCGGTTGGGGTCGGCAGCCATACCGTAGGCCGCCGACAGCTCGGCCACCCGCTCCTCAATCTCTGCGTTGCGAAGCAAACGGGGAGCGGCCCCCAACACGATGTTCTCGGCCACGGTCAGGGTGGGAACCAGCCGGAACTCCTGGTACACCATCCCAACGCCAGCCGCAATGGCATCGGCCGGCGACTGGAAGAAGCGGCGCTGGCCGTTCACCCACACCTCGCCGCCGTCGGGCCGGTACACCCCGGCCAGCACGTTGACCATGGTGGTCTTGCCCGCGCCGTTCTCGCCCAGCAGCGCGTGAATGGTGCCGGCGCGGACCCGCAGGTCGGCCCCGGCACAGGCGATCACTCCGGGGAATTGTTTCTCAATTCCCCGGAGCCAGACCGCATACTCGGCACCAGAGGATGCCACTGTGGAAACCGGGAGGGCTCCCGGATTAGATCACGGTGAGGCGTTGCCGACGACACCCTCTACGAAGTAGCTCATGCCCAGCATGGAGCCATCGTCGAGCGTCTCGCCTGCGGCCACCACCACGTTGCCGTCTTGATCCCGGATCTCGCCGGTGAACACGTCCCACGACCCGTCGACCATCGAGGCGGCTACCGCGTCGATCTCCGCCGCAACGTCGGCCGGCACGTCGGCGGCCAGGGGAGCGAGGGCGACGATCTCGTCGTCCATGCCACCCCAGTAGGCCCCCGGTGAATAGGTGCCTGCGGCCACGGCGTCGATGATCCGGGCGTAGTACGGACCCCAGTTCCACACCGGCGCGGTGATGAATGCATCAGGCGCGAAGGCGCTCATGTCGGAGTTGTACGACACCCAGCGGGCTCCGGCCTCCTGGGCGGCCAGGCCCGGCGCCGTGGAGTCTTGGTGCATGGCAATCACGTCGGCACCGGCTTCAAGCAGGGCCGCCGCGCTGTCGCCCTCAACGGCGGGGTCGAACCAGGTGAAGGTCCAGGTCACGTGGACTTCAACATCGGGGTTCACCCGCTGCGCCCCCAGCGTGAAGGCATTGATGCCTCGCAGCACTTCGGGAATCGGGAAGGCGGCCACGTAACCGATCTGGTTGGCCTCGGTAATGGCGCCTGCGGCCATCCCCGACAGGTAGCGGGGCTGGTACATGCGGCCGAAGAAGTTGCCGAAGTTGGTGTCGTTCATCTTGAACCCGCTGGCGTGCTCGAACACCACGTCTGGATACTCGCCGGCCAGCTCCTCCATCGGATCCATGTAGCCGAAGGAGGTGGCGAAGATCACGTCGGCCCCCTCGTTCTCGATGAAGTCCACTACCACGGCGCGGAAGTCTTCAGCGACCTCCGGGACGCTCTCCACGAACAGTGTGGTTGCCCCGGTTGCATTCTCGGCATACCGGCGACCCTGGTCATGGGCCCACGTCCAGCCCGCGTCGCCCACTGGCCCCACGAAGACGAAGGCGGCGATCACTTCGTCATCCATCGGCGCCTCTTCGGGCTCCGGTTCTGGGGCTGGCGCCTCTGTGGGCTCCGGTTCCGGGGCTGGCGCCTCGGTCGCCGGAGCGGGAGCTGGCTCGGGAGCAGCGTCATCGTCGTCGTCGTTGCCGCACCCCACAGCGACCAACGCGATCGTCGCCACTACCACCAGCAGCTTCAGCAATAACTTCTTGGCCATCATTCCCTCCTTGGATCGGCTCGAAAGCCAGCCCCAAGAGAGTAGCCTTTATCACTCAGGTAGGAACGAGAATCTTGACTACCGCTTTGTGACGACTTCGAATCAGCAGGTTGGCCCGTGACCACATTCGACAGCATCCCTGAGGGCTTCGGCCTCGAAACCGAGGTGATCGACACCACCGCACGCGACCGAGCGGTGGAGCGATGCCGCCAGGTGGGCATCCGGCTCCCCACGTTTGCCGAGTTGGCCGACCCCCCGGCGGCCGATTCGGCGTTGGCCGGGGTCGATCCGGATGCCGCCGACGCCGCCAATTTGTGGCGGGTGAACTGGTACAACGATGCCTCCCGGGCGGGCCGGGCGTCGGTGCCTGAGCACGTGGTGATCCCGCCCGAGCTGTCGGGGGTGGAGTCGCCCATCATCTTGTTGCTGGGCAACCGATTCCCCATGATCGGCGCCCACAAGGTGCTGGCCGCCTATAGCTGCCTCGCCCCCCGGCTGGTGACCGGGCAGTTCGACCCCACCGAGAACCGGGCGGTGTGGCCGTCCACCGGCAACTATGCCCGGGGCGGCATCGCCATCTCCAAGATCATGGGCTGTCGGGGGGTGGCCGTGCTGCCCGAGGGCATGTCGGCAGAGCGCTTCGAGTGGCTCGACCGCTGGACATCGGATCCCTCCGATGTGATCCGCACCCCTGGCTCGGAGAGCAACGTGAAGGAGATCTACGACGCCTGCGCCACCCTGGCCCAAGACGAGGCCAACGTGATCCTCAACCAGTTCTGCGAGTACGGCAACCACTTGGGCCACGTGACCGCCACCGCCGCCGCGGTGGAGCGGGTGTTCGAGCACTACACCGCGGGGCACTCGTCGGCCCGGCTGGCCGGCTTCGTGGCCGCCTCGGGCTCGGCCGGAACGCTGGGGGCGGGCGACCCCCTCAAGGAGCGCCATGGATCGGCCACCGCAGTGGTGGAGGCGCTGGAGTGCCCCACGCTGTTGTACAACGGCTATGGCGAGCACAACATCCAGGGCATCGGCGACAAGCACGTCCCGCTGATCCACAACGTGACCAACACCGACGTGGTGGTGGCGGTGTCTGACCAGGTCACCGACGAGCTGGGGGTGCTGTTCTCTTCGCCCGAGGGGCGGGCGCTGCTGGCCCAGCGGGGAGTGGGCGACGACGTGATTGCCAATCTGGACAACCTGGGGCTGTCGTCAATCTGCAACATGCTGGCCTCGGCCAAGATGGCCGCCGCGCTGGAATGCGGCCCCGACGACGTGATCGTGACCGTGGCCACCGATGGGGCTGCTTTGTATGGCTCGGAGCGGGCCAAGACCATCGAGAGTTCTTTTGGCGGCGACTTTGGGGCAGCTGAGGCCGATTTGGTGGCTGGTCGGTGGCTCAACGGCGTGGACACCGACCACTTGCTGAAGCTCAGCGACCGCGATCGCGATCGAGTGTTCAACCTGGGCTACTTCACCTGGGTGGAGCAGCAGGGCGTCGACCTCGCCCACTTCGACGCCCGTCGGGACCAGTCGTTTTGGGTGGCATTGCGGGACTTGGTGCCGGTGTGGGACGAGCTGATCGCCGACTTCAACGCCCGTACTGGGGTTTGATGCTGTTTTCGCTTTCCGGTCGGGCCGCGGCACTGCCCGGGCTGCGGGTCCTGTCACCGGAAGCGGCCTGGCCGACGGTGCGGCCAGGTCCGCCACCGGCGCCACCCCCAGCCCTGGGGGGGCTCCGGTGAGCACCGGGCGCGTGCTTTGTTCTTGTGGTGCAGTAGCGGCAATTGACGCGTGGGCGTGTGCGAAGAGAGATGTCGATGGTGCCGATCACGTCTTGAAGATGCCGATACCTCGGTGGTGGGTAGACGAGTCGAGCCAGCAGCCGTTTGTGCGGTACCGGCGGATGCTGCGGTCGTGGGCGGAGGCCGATGATGATGCCTGGTTTTTGGGTCGAGTGGGCCAGCTCGATGACGCCGTTGCTGGAGTTGACGGGCATGGCTTCGAGGTGACCCCTTGTTCAAGCGCCTTCGTTAGTGGTCGGAGCGTGATCATTAAGGACGAGACCGACAACGTGTCGGGGTCGCACAAGGCCCGGCACACGTTTGGGCTGATGCTGCACCTGCTGGTGCGGGAGCGTCGGGCCGGTGCTCCCGCCGACCGGCCCCAGCTGGCTATCGCCTCTTGCGGCAATGCTGCGCTGGCTGCCGCGGTGGTGGCTGCTGCCGAGCGGTGGCCACTCACCGTTTATGTGCCCACTTTTGCGGAAGAAGCCGTGGTCGACCGTCTGCGGGAATTGGGCGCGACAGTGGAGGTCTGTCCTCGAGTCGATGGAGAAGACGGCGATCCTTCCTACCACCGCTTCCGGGAGGCAGTGAGCGCCGGAGCGGTTCCTTTCGGCTGCCAGGGGCCCGACAACGGCTACACCATCGATGGGGGCCGCACCCTGGGCTATGAGCTGGCCGAACAGGCTCCGGGAATCGACCGGGTGTATGTCCAGGTGGGCGGGGGGGCGCTGGCTGCTTCGGTGGCCCAGGGGTTGGCTATCGGTGGATCGTCAGCAGCGCTGATTGCGGTGCAGACCGAGGGATGCGCACCGCTGGCCCGGGCGTGGCAGCGCACCAACGAGCTGGGCGGGCTGGACGAGGCCCGACGCCAGCGGGCCGCCGTCATGTGGCCGTGGACGCCGACCCCATCTTCGGCCGCCACCGGAATCCTCGACGACGAGACCTACGACTGGGCTGCGGTCACTGAGGCCATGGTGACAACCAGCGGCCACCCGGTGGTGGTGCCCGAGCCGGTGGTCACCGAGGCCTGCGAGGCAGGGCGAATAGCCACAGGCATCAACGTCAGCCCCACCGGCTCGGCCGGTTTGGCCGGGCTGCTGTGCGACGACCCGCCCGCCGAGGCCAAACCCGCGGTCTTGTTCACCGGGGCGCAGCGATGAGTTCCCGCACGGTGCTCCGGGGGGCTCGCTGGCCCGGCGACATCGCCATCGCCGACGGGGTCATCGCCGAAGTGGGCACCGTCGAGCCCCAGTCCGGCGATGTGTTGGTGGACGTGGACGGCGACATCATCACCGCCGGGCTGGCCAACACCCACCATCACCTCTATCAATGGATGACCCGGGGTCGGGCGGTGGGCTGCGACCTGTTTAACTGGCTGGTAGAGCTCTACCCAGTGTGGGGGCGGCTGTCGGTGGACGACGTGGCCGCCGCCGCGCTGGTCGGTTTGGGCGAGCTGGCCGCCACCGGATGCACCTCGGCATCCGACCACCACTACCTGGTGCCCCATGGTGACGACGCCGTGTTCGACGCCATCGTCGAGGCCGCCGCCGCAGTGGGCATCCGCCTGCACCTCAGCCGCGGGTCCATGGACCTGGGCGAATCCCAGGGCGGTCTGCCCCCCGACCATGTGGTGGAAGACCTCGACTCCATCATGGCCTCCACCGAAAGGGTCATCGCCCAGCACCACGACGGCGACATGGTGCATGTGGTGGTGGCCCCGTGCAGCCCGTTCTCGGTCAGCTCCGAGCTGATGGAGGCGTCGGCCGCTTTGGCCCGACAGCACGGCCTGCGGCTGCATACCCACCTGTGCGAGACCATCGACGAGCAGGAGCACTGCCTGGAGCGGTTCGGCCGTCGCCCGGTGGAGCAGCTCGACGACTGGGGCTGGGTGGGCGACGACGTGTGGCTGGCCCACGGCATCTGGATCAACGACGAGGAGATCACCCGGCTGGGCTCAGCCGGGGTGGGGGTGGCCCACTGCCCGTCGTCCAACGCCCGATTGGCGGCAGGCACCTGTCGGGTGACCGACCTGGAAGCCGCCGGCGTTCCGGTGGGCCTCGGCGTGGACGGGGTGGCGTCCAACGAGGTGGGCGGCCTATTCCCCGAGCTGCGCCAATCGCTGTATGCCGCACGGCTCCGGGCCATGGACGCCAGTGTCTTCATGCCCCCCGACGCCCTCCGCCTGGGCACATCCGGTGGGGCCAGGTGTCTCGGCGTGGCCGACCGGCTGGGAAGCCTGGAGGTGGGCATGACAGCCGACCTGGCCGTGTGGCCCGGCGACGACATCGCCGACGTGGTCGATCCCTTGGCCGGTCTGGTGCTCGGGCCGGACCGCCGGGTCCGCCATCTCTACGTCGCCGGCAACCCCGTGGTCCAAGACGGGGAACTCTTGGGCTGTGATCTCGCCGCCGCCCACGCCAACCTCGCCCAACGAGCCCGCCGCCTCTGGGACTAGCGCTCCAGAACTAGCGGTTCTCGGCCAGGGTGAGAGAGTTGAGGATGGCGTTGCGCATGTCTCGGGGGTCGATCACGTCGTCGCTGCCCAGGCGGTTGGCCAGGCGGTAGGGGCCGGAGCGCTGGTCGCGCTCCACTTGGGCCTGGGTTTCGGCGTCGAGCTTGGCTGAGCGGCCGCCGGACTCGGCAGGCATGGCGGCCATGTTCACGCTGGGCAAAGAGAACGACTGGGTCTGGTTGTCGAACGGGTTCTGGGCCATCACCACCGAGCCGAACCCGAACGCCTTGCGCATGGTGATCTCGATCTTGGGGTTGGTGAGGCGGCGCTCGGCTCTGTACATCTTGCCGCCCCACTTCAAGATGCCCTCCCGCTCGGCCTTGGTGCCGGCCATCACCCCGGGGTTGTCGGCCAAAAACACCACCGGGTGGTCGTAGTTGCCGATCACCTCCAAGAAGTCGGTGGCCTTGATGGCCGCCGATGCGTCCACCGAGCCGGCCAGATACGCCGGGTTGTTGGCCACGATGGCGCTGGGGCGGCCCCCGAAGCGGGCCAAACCGACGATGATGGCCGGGCCATAGGCGGGCTGGACCTCGAAGAAGCTGCCGTCGTCCACGATCAGATCGATCACCTGGTGCATGTTGTAGGGCCGGCGGTCGTTGGGGGGGATCACGTCCAGCAGCTCCTCCACCACCCGCGACTCGGTGTCGGGCCCGATGCTGAGGGGCGAGGGCTCACCGGCCCGCGAAGGGAAGTACGACAGGTAGAGCCGGGCCATGTCGATGGCCGCCTCGTCGTCTGGGGCCTCGTTGTGGGCCGACCCCGCGATGCGGGTGCAGACGTCGGCGCCGCCCAGCTCCTCTTTGGTCACGTCCTCGCCGGTGGCCGCCTTCACCAGCGGCGGGCCCCCGGTGAACATGGAGGCGTACGACGTCATGATCACGAAGTCGCTGAGGGGGGCGGCCAGGGCGCCGTGGCCAGCCGAGGCCCCCATCACCAGACACACCATGGGCACCTGCCCGTTCAAGTCGGCGTAGGCCTGGAGGTCGCCGGGCGCCCGACTGCCCCCGGTGTCGGTGAGCCGGTGGCCGGCCCCTTCCAGCATGGTGACCAGCGGCAGGCCCTCTTGGGCGGCCAGCTCGGCCACCCGGTAGCGCTTGGCGGTGTTGCCCGCGCCGATCGACCCGCCCAGCACGGTGAAATCCTCGGCCCCGGCCAGCACCGTGCGCCCGTCGATCCGGCCGTAGCCGGCCACGAACCCGTCGGAGGGGATGTCCTCCATGGTTCCCACCAGCGAGCCGATCTCCGTGAAGGTGCCGGGGTCGAACAGCCGGTCGATGCGCTGGCGCACGTCCAGCTTGCCCCGCGAGTGCATGTACTTCTCCACCCGGTCGGGGCCGCCCATGGCGGCGCCCTCAGTGCGCCGCCGGTCCAGCTCCTCCAACCACGGCTTCCACTCCTCGCGATTACTCACGCACCAACTCTTTCACCCGTGGTAGCTGGCACTGTGATCGTGCTCGAAGAGGACGCTCATGCCGGACCGAAGACGTCGATCATGGCCCGCACGTCGGGTCCCAGGGGGTAGAGGATGGGGCAGGTGGCGCCGTTGGCCACGTACTCGTCCACCTTGGCCCGGCACTCCTCGGCGGTGCCGGCCGCGCACAGCATCTGCACGATGTCGTCGGGCACCAGCTTGGAGGCCGCCTCCACCTGCTCCATGGTGGCGGGCCAAGTGAGCACGGCGTTGACCTGATCCAGCAGCGAGTCGGGCACGCCCGAGGCCGCCATGATGTGGGGCTGCTGGCCCAGATACTGGGTCACCAGCAGACGGGCGGCGTCCAGCGCCTCGGCCCGGTCGTCGGCCAGCGAGCACACCACGAGTTGCGGGCGGTCGAGGTCGTCCACCGTTCGCCCCACTCGCGCCGCCCCCTCGGCCAGGGCGTCCATGGCCCGGCGGTTGTAGTCGGGCGACACCAGGTAGTTGAGCACCACGCCGTCGGCGATCTCGCCGGTGAGCGCCATCATCTTCATGCCGGTGGCCCCGATGTAGATGGGCACGTCCTTGGGGCGGCGGGGCTGATGCACATAGTCGAGCTCCACGTCTTCGAGATGCACGTAGTCGCCGTCGAAGGTCACGTTCTCGTCGGCCAACAGCGCCCGCACCACGGTGACCACCTCCCGCATGGCCCCCAGCGGGCGGCGGCGGTCCACCCCCACCTTGCTGGCCAGCGGATCCCACCACGCCCCCAAACCGCACAGGATGCGGCCCGGGGCCAGGTCATCCAACGTGGAGAACGTGGCGGCCAGCCGGGCCGGGTTGCGGGTCCACATGTCGAGCACCCCGCTGCCCACCTTGATGGTGTCGGTGGAGGCTGCGAACGCGGCCATGGGCACCGTGGCCTCCCGCACCAGCCGGGAGTCGGCCTGCCACACGGCCTCGAACCCCCTCTGTTCGGCGTATTGCACGTACTCGATGGCCTCGGCCACCGAGTGGGCGTCTTGCAGGTAGAGGGCCACTGGGTATGAGCTCATGGGTCGATCTCCTCCAATTGGGCGAACAGTCGGTTGGCGGCTTCGGCGGCTTTGGCCCGGATCTCGTCGGGGTCCACCCGGGTGGCCACCCCGCCGTTCAGCAGCGTCTCCCCGTCGACCATCACGTCGACGGCCCGCACGCCGGGGGTGAAGGCCAGCCGCCACGGGTCGATCGGGTCATACGACCAGCGAACGCTATCGGAGCGGGCCTCAGGGAACAGTTCCCAGCCCTGGGCCAGCCACTCCCACGCCGAGTCGGGCGTGGCGGTCACGTCGTCCTCCCGGTGGCGGACGTAGGCCACCCGGAACTCCTCGAGCATGTCGGCCCCGATGCCGTCGGTGCCCAGCGCCACCGGGTTGGCGAACCGGATGGGGCGGGCGTAGCCCACCGCGTTGTTCATGTTGGACCGGGGGTTGTGGACCAGGGTGCCGGCCAGTTGGTGATCGTCGGGCAGGTGCACCCCGTGTATCAGCAGCCACTCGTCTGTGCTCCACCGCTCCAGCCGCTCAGCGGCCGGGGCGTCCACCGGGCCCTCGGCCACATGGATGTGCACCCCGGTGCCCAAGTCGGCAGCCAAACCGGCGGCGGCTTCCAGCGTGTCGTCGGAGCAGGTAAAAGCAGCGTGGACCCCGACCATGCCCCGGCCACCGGCCCGCAGGAACCGCTCGTTCTCGGCCAGGCCCCGCTGAGCGCCCTCGGTGCCGTGGCGGTCGGTCACCCCGTAGGCGCAGCTCACCCGCACCCCCACCTCGGCGCAGGCATCGGCGATCACCTGAAGCGAGCCTTCGATGGCGTTGGGCGACTCGTGGTGGTCGACGATGGCGGTGCAGCCCGCCTCCAGCGCCTCCAGCGCCCCCAGCTTGGCCGACCACTCAATGGTGTCGAGGTCGAGCGCCCGATCGAGGCGCCACCAGACCAGCTTGAGGATGTCGGTGAACCCGGTGGGAACTCCGGGCGGGGCCGGCATGCCCCGGGCCAGGGCGGAATACAGGTGATGGTGGGCGCAGACCAACCCGGGCGTGGTGCTGGAGGGGCTGCCAGAGTCCATATTAAGAGTGAAGAATAAGCCGCTCGGCCCCGACGGGCTCGCTCACTCCCCCATGGGAAGGCTGCTGTGCCACGTTCCGCTGTGGGCCCGCAGCGCGGCGGCCACCGCCCCGGCGGTGGGCACCAGGCCGATCTCCCCCACGCCCTTGATGCCGTAGGGGGCGCCGGGCTGGGGCGACTCCACCAGGATCACGTCCACCGGGGGCATGTCCTTGGGCCGCAGGATGCCCAGCGACTTGAGGGTCATGTTGGTGGGCCAGCCGTTCTCATCGGCGGGGAAGTCCTCGGTTAGGGCATAGCCCAGCCCCATGTGGACCGCCCCCTCGATCTGGCCCTCGCACAGCAGCGGGTTGACGGCCTTGCCCACATCGTGGGCGGCCACCACCTTCTCCACCGCGCCCTCGTCGTCGAGCACCACCATCTGGGCGGCGTAGCCGAAGGTGGAGTGGATGATGGGGTTCTCCACGCCGTCGGACAGCTTGTTGGTCCAGTCCACCCGGTACTCGCCGAAGTAGTCCACGCCGGGCTGGCACCCGTCGGCCAGGGCGGCCTGGCAGGCATCGGCCACCGATCCGGCGCCCATCAGGGTGCCCCGGCTGCCGGTGGTCTGGCCCGCTCCCAGCTCGTAGGTGGTGTCCACCACCACCCGCACCCGGTCGGCGCTCACGCCCAGCTCGGTCACCGCCACCTGCTGGGCCACGGTGTGGATCCCCTGGCCCATCTCGGTCCAGCAGTGGCGCACCTCCACGCCGCCGCCCTCGTGGTAGTCGTCGTCGAAGCGCACCACGGCCTTGGCGATTTCCTTGAAGCCGTTGCCCAAACCGGAGTTCTTGAGGCCGAGCCCCAGGCCCACCGACTTGCCGGCCGCTCGAGCCTCGTCCCAGGCCGGTTTGACCGCCTCCAGGCAAGCGCGGGCCCCCAACGAGCCGTCATCCATGATCTGTCCCGGCCCCCAGATGGCGCCGGGGGCCACCGCATTGCGCGACCGCATCTCCCAGCCGTCGATGCCCACCGCTTCGGCCAGGCGGTCCATGACCCCTTCCATGGCGAACTGGGCCTGGTTGGCCCCGAAGCCCCGAAAGGCGCCGCACACCGGGTTGTTGGTGCGGGCGGCCACCGCCTCCACGTCGATGTTGGGCAGCGTATAGGGGCCGCTGGCGTGGCCCGCGGCCCGCTCCAGCACCTTCATGCCCACCGAGGCATAGGGGCCGGAGTCGCCCACCATCCGGGCCCGCAGCGCGGTGAGGTGGCCGTCTGAGTC
Source organism: Candidatus Poriferisocius sp. (assembly GCA_965208545.1). Classification (GTDB taxonomy): domain Bacteria; phylum Actinomycetota; class Acidimicrobiia; order Acidimicrobiales; family Bin134; genus Poriferisocius. The sequence continues at coordinate 3,033,794 of OZ242341.1, forward strand.
GCAGCCGGCCCACATCTCGATGCGGATGGGGTGGCGCTTGGGATGCATCCGCAGCGACTCCTCGCGCGAAACCGTGCACAGCACCGGGCGGCCCAGCAGCCAGGCCGCCAGCGCGGTCTGGGCCTGATTGGCCATGTCCTCTTTGCCTCCGAACGCCCCGCCGTTGCTCACCAGCTCCACGGTGATCTGCTGGGGGTCGATGGCCAGCACCGAGGCCATCTGGTCGCGGTCGTCCCACACCCCCTGGCCCCCGGAGTACACGTGCATGGTGCCGTCGCCGTGGGGCACCGCCAGGGTGGACTCCGGCTCCAAGAAGGCGTGCTCGATGCGCTGGGTTTGGAAAATCTCGTGGATGGTGTGGGCGCTGGCCGCCAATGCGGCGTCCACGTCGCCCCGGGCATACACCGAGCGCGACAGCACATTGCCGTCGAGCTCCCACACCGCGTCCTCACAGCCGTTGGTCACCGCGGCCACCGGGTCGGTGATCGGGGTGTGCACCTCATAGGTCACCGCCACGGCCTCGGCGGCCTGCCGGGCAATGGCCCGCGTTTCGGCCACCACGATGGCCAGCACGTCGCCCACATAGGAGGTGCGTCCTCCCTCGGGGATGAACACCGGCCAGTCGGTGTGGATGATCCCCACCCGCAGCTCGCCGGGCACATCCGCGGCGGTGAACACCGCCTCCACCCCGTCCATGGCCTCGGCCGCGGAGGTGTCGATGCGCACGATGTCGGCCCGGGCGTGCTCCGACAGATGAAGCGCCGCGTGCAATAGCCCCTCGGGGCGCAGGTCGTCGATGTAGTCGCGGTCGCCCAGGGCCAGCTCCCGGGCCTCGTACTTGATGCCCCGGGTGCCCACGCCCTCCGGAACCTCGGCCTCGGGCGTCTCGCCCTGGGCCAGCGCCTCCACCGCATCGAGGATCTTGGTGTAGCCGGTGCAGCGGCACAGGTGGCCGCCCAGGTGCCGGGAGGCCTCCTCGCGGGTGAGATCCGAGCCCTTGCGATCGACCAGCGATTTGGTGCGTATCAAGATTCCGGGGGTGCAGAACCCGCACTGGAGGGCGCCGCAGGCCGCAAACACATCGGCCATTCGGTTGCGCTCCTCGTCCGACACCCCTTCCAGGGTCAGCACATCGCAGCCGGCCGAGCGCTCCAGCGAGGTTTGGCACGCCACCCGGGCGCGCCCGTCCACCAGCACCGCGCAGCAGCCGCACTGGCCGCTGGGCGAGCACCCGTCCTTGGGCGACATGATGCCCAGCTCGTCGCGCAAGGCGGCCAGCAGGTGCTCGTGGTCGCCCTGAATGGTTACTTCTTGACCGTTGATTGTCAGCGTCGTCATGGCTATCCCCCCGGATTCCCCTGGGATGAGGGCGCTTCCCCAATGATAGGCGCCCCCTCTACGTACGGCTTCTCAAAGATGAGCGGCATCTCCTCGGCGATCGACTTGTACATCTCCGGGCGGCGATAGCGGCTGAAGTCGTACAGCGTGTTCTTGTAGGCCGCGCACCAGTTGAGGTTGCAGGTGGCCACCACCAGCTCGTCGCCGTCGGTGGCCGCCTGGGCCAGTACCTCGCCCGAGGGGCCGATGATGCAGCTCTCGGCCAGGCTCTCCACCCCCTCCTCTTCGCCCCCTTTGGCCACACCGACCACAAACGTGCCGTTCTGGTAGGCCCCGGCCTGCATGACCAGGCGGCTGTGGAATCCGGCCAAAAAGTCCTGCGACGGATCGGGGTAGTAGTGGATTGGGGTGTTGTAGCCGATCAGGATCATCTCCACGTCGGCCAGCCCCATCACCCGGTAGGTCTCGGGCCAGCGCCGGTCGTTGCACAGGGCCAGGCCGATCTCGCCCCGAAAGGCGGTCCAGGTGCGGAATGTCTCCTCGGCGGGCTCGAAGTAGGCCCGCTCCAGGTGCTGGAACGGGCGCTGGGGCTCGTAGGTCTCGTGGCCGGGGATGTGGACCTTGCGGAACTTGGCCACCTCGTTGCCCTCGCCGTCCACCAGCAGATAGGTGTTGTAGCGGTGGCCGTCGGGGGTCAGCTCGGCGTAGCCCAGACAGAAGCCGATCCCCAGGCGGGCCGCCTCGTCGAACAGCGGCTTGACCTCGGGCGAGGGCATCTCGGTCTCATAGAAGCTGTTCAGCTCGTCGACGTCGTCGATCCACCACCGGGGAAAGAACGTGGTCAGGGCCATCTCGGGGTACACCACCAGCTCGCAGCCCCGCTTGTGGCCCTCACGCAGCAGCGCCAGCAGCCGCTCCACCACCTCGGCCCGGGTTTCCTCACGGGCGATGGGGCCAAGCTGGGCGGCGCCCACGGTGATCTCGCGCAGGTTGCTGGACAGGCGCGACACCCGCTCGTCGGCCACTTCGCTCTCCAGGTGGGTGGTGAGCGTTTTGTCGTTGTCGGCGCTCATGCCGTTGCCCCCGCCGTCTCGGTCACCTCGGAGGTCTCGGCGATCTCGGCCAGCTCCAGCATGACCCGCAGCATCACGTTGGCCCCCGCCTCCAGGTGCTCGGGCTCGGTGTGCTCGAACGGGTTGTGGCTGATGCCCTGCCAGGAGGGCACGAACACCATCGAGGTGGGGCACACCGGGGCGAACATCTGGGCGTCGTGGCCCGCGCCCGAGCACAGCCGCCGGTGGCTGAACCCCAGCTCGGCGGCGGCTTTCTCCACCCGGTCGATCATCTCGGGGTCGAACTCCACCGGGGCAAACCGGGCCAGGCGCCGCGACGTGATCCCCGTGCCCGACTCGGCGGCCAGCTCCTCCAGGAATGCCGCCAGGCGGTCCTCGGCGTCGGTCAAAAGGTCGTCGTCGGTGTTGCGCATGTCCACGGTGAGCACCGCATCGGACGCCACCACGTTCACGAGGTTGGGGTGCAGCTCCACCCGTCCCACGGTGCACACCTGCGGGGGGCCGAACTCCTCGGCCAGCTCGTGGACGAACACCGCGATGCGGGTGGCGGCCCAGCCGGCGTCGTGGCGCATGTCCATCGGGGTGGTGCCGGCGTGGTTGGACTGGCCGGCCACGGTGACCTCGGTCCAGCTGATGCCCTGCACCCCGGTGACCGCGCCGATCACGATCTCCTCAGTGTCGAGGATCGGGCCCTGCTCTATGTGCAGCTCGATGAAGGCGTGGGGCGGGGGCGACGGGCACGGGGCCGGGCCCCGATAGCCGATCCGGTCGAGCTCGGTGCCAACCACCGCGCCGTCGGTGCCCACGATGTCGAGCGCCTCCTCCAGGGAGAACTCTCCGGTGTACACCAGGCTTCCCAGCATGTCGGGCGGGAACCGGGAGCCCTCCTCGTCGGTGAAGAACCCCACTGCGAGGGGCCGCCGGGTGGTGATGCCGGCCCGCTGCACCGCCTCGATCACCTGCAAGCCGGCCAATACGCCCAGGTTGCCGTCGTAGCGCCCGCCGGTGCGCACGGTGTCGATGTGGCTGCCGCACATGACCGGCGGCCCCGGCTCGGCCCCGGCCAGCGTGCCGGTCACGTTGCCGATGCCGTCGATGCTGATCTCCAGGCCCAGATCCCGCATCCACGTCACCACCAGGTCGCGGCCGTCGCGGTCTTCGTCGGTTAACGCCAAACGACAGGCACCGTCGGTGCCCTCGATTTCGCCGATCAATGCCAGAGCAGCCAGACGGTCGCTTAGGCCCTGACCATCAACGCTGATCTCAGTAGCCACAGAAGACATATTCTGCCAAAAATTTCGCCTATTCGTTTCGCGGAATCGCCAACTCTCCCAACGAGAACGGCCCTCAGCGAATAGATTTTATCTGCTGTGAGTTTCAACCGATTGCGAACCCTGCGCTGTTTCTGCGCCCCCTCTGAGGCGCTGCGATGAGCGATGTGATGGTGGCCAGGAGCCTCGACGACGCCTTGGGTGCGCTGGCCGAGCGTCCCGACGCCACCGTGCTGGCCGGGGGCACCGATCTCATGGTGGAGATCAACCGGGGCCTGCGCCGTCCCAGCCAGGTGGTGGCCGTGGCCCAGGTGCCCGAATTGCGCCAGTGGAGCGTGGCCGACAACCGGGTGATCGTGGGCGGCGGGGTCACCTACACCGAGATGATGACCACGGCATTGGCCGACGCCGCCCCCGCCCTGGCCCAGGCCGCCCGCACGGTGGGCTCCCCGCCCATTCGCAACGCCGGGACCCTGGGGGGCAACTTGGGTACCGCCTCGCCCGCGGGCGACACCCTCCCGGTGCTGGCCGCGCTCAACGCCCAAATCGTGTTGGCCGGCCCCGACGGGGAGCGCCGAATGGGCTTGGACCAGTTCGTGGTGGGGGTGAAGCAGACGTGCCTGCAACCGGGCGAGCTGATCGTGCGGGCCGAGATGGACCGGCCCCGGGGCGGCCAGGAGTTCTTGAAGATCGGCCCCCGCAACGCCATGGTGATCTCCATGGCCGGCCTCGCCCTGGTGGTGGACCGCGATGCCCGCGCCGTTCGCTGCGCCCTGGGCGCGGTGGCCGCCGGCATTCCCCGGGCCACCGAGGCCGAGGCCTGGGTGGCCGAGCGCATCCACTGGGACAACGGCTCAGGCGTGGACGACGCCGTGGCCGACGAGTTCGGACAGCGGGTGGCCGATGCCTCCTCCCCCATCGACGACCATCGCTCCACCGCCGCCTACCGGCGCCACGCCGTGGCGGTGCTGGCCACCCGAGCCCTGAAGCGGGCCTTCTCAGAAGGGGGCTCCGGCGATGCCTGATCCCTACACCCTGCGGGTGAACGGCGCCGACTGGGAGGTGGCCGACGCCGATCTCACCGAGAGCCTGCTGTTCGTGCTGCGGGAGCGCCTCGGGCTCACCGGCACCAAGAACGCCTGCACCGAGGGCGAGTGCAGCTCGTGCGCGGTGCTGGTGGACGGGGTGCTCACCTGCTCGTGTCTGGTGCTGGCGGCGGCCGCCGCGGGCCAAGAGATCACCACCGTGGAGGGCCTGGGCGACGGCCGCGACGGCCTGTCGGTGGTGCAAGAGGCGTTCGTGGACGAGGGCGCGGTGCAGTGCGGCTTCTGCACGCCGGGGCTGATCGTGGCCGTCCACGACCTGCTGGAGGCCGACCCCGACCCCAGCGACGGAGACGTGCGCGAAGCCCTGTCGGGCAACCTGTGCCGCTGCACCGGCTACGGGCGGATACTGGCCGCCGTCCACTCGGCGGCGGCCACCAAGCGGAGCCAGCCATGACCGCTGATCCGTTCGGTTCCAAGGCAGCAGCCAACTCCATGGCCGAGAGCAGTACCGACACCATTGCCGATGCCGACACCATCATCGACGCCAGCACCCGGGGGGTGGGCGCCGATGTGGGGCGCCCCGACGGCGTGCCCAAGGTGCAGGGCCGGTTCGCCTTCTCCTCCGACCTGTGGGCCGACGACTTTCTGTGGGGCCACACCCTGCGCTCGCCCCACGCCTCGGCCAATATCCGCAGCATCGACATCGGCCCGGCGCTGGCCACCGCCGGGGTCCACGCCGTGCTGTTGGCCGACGATGTGCCCGGTCGGCTCACCTATGGGCTCGAGCATCCCGACCAGCCGGTGCTGGCCGACGGGCAGGTTCGCTATGTGGGCGAGCCGGTTGCAATAGTGGCCGCCGACCACCCCGACATCGCCCGGCGGGCCGCCGAGGCCATCGTGGTGGACTACGAGGTCACCGAGCCGCTGACCGATGCCGAGGCCGCGCCCACCGCGGCCCCCATCCACCCCAGCGGCAACGTCTTTCGGGAGATAAACATCCGCCACGGCGACCAGGACGCAACCGGCGAGGTGGTGGTGGAGGGCACGTATGAGGTGGGCATGCAGGATCAGGCCTTCATGGGCCCCGAGTCGGGCCTGGCCTTGCCCGACGACGACGACGGGGTGGAGCTGTTCATATCCACCCAGTGGCTGCACGTCGACCGAGAGCAGATCGCGGCGTGCCTGGGGATCGACGAGGAGCAGGTGCGCCTCACCCTGGCCGGGGTGGGCGGGGCGTTCGGCGCCCGCGAGGACCTGTCGTTGCAGATCCACCTGTGCCTTTTGGCCCTGCACACCGGCAAGCCGGTGAAGATGGTCTACAGCCGCGACGAGTCGTTCTTCGGCCATGTGCACCGCCACCCGGCCAAGATGTGGTACCGCCACCACGCCGATCGCGACGGGCGGCTGGTGAAGGTGGAGGCCCGGATCGTGCTCGACGGCGGGGCCTATGCCTCCACCTCATCGGCGGTCATCGCCAATGCCTCCTGCTTCGCCGCCGGCCCCTACAAGGTGCCCTCCGCCCACATCGTCGGACTGGCGGCCCGCACCAACAACCCGCCGTGCGGGGCCATGCGGGGCTTCGGCGCGGTGCAGACCTGCTTCGGCCACGAGTCGCAGATGGACAAGCTGGCCGCCGCGCTGAACATGGACCCGATCGAGCTGCGGCTGATCAATGCGCTGGACTCCGGCGACCGCCTCATCACCGGGCAGGTCATCACCGGAACCTTCCCGGTGGCCGAGGTGATCCGCCAGTGCGCCGAGGCCCCCGAACCCCACATCCCCCAAAGCGACGACCGGCGGGACCTGCCGGGAGGCTCGGGCCGCACCACCGACGCCGCCGACACCGTGCGGGGAACGGGCTTCGCCGTGGGGTTCAAGAACCTCATGTTCTCCGAGGGCTACGACGACTACTCATCGGCCGCCTGCCGGGTGGCCGACGGGGTGGCCACCGTCACCTGTGCCTGCGCCGAGGTGGGCCAGGGGTTCGTGACTCTGGCCCAGCAGATCGCCCGCACCGAACTGGGGGTAGACGAGGTGATCTTGGCCCCGGCCCAGACCGCCACCGTCGGCTCAGCCGGCTCATCCTCAGCCAGCCGCCAGACCTGGATGTCGGGCGGGGCGGTGCAGGCCGCCTGCCGGGCGGTGCGCGATCAGATCTTGTCCGACGTGGCGGCAGACTGGGACATGGCCCCCGACGGGCTGGTGCTGCGCGACGGCTTGGTGGTGTCGCTCGACGGCCAGCAGGAGGCACTGCTAGCCCAGGTGACCGCCGGGGCCGGCTACGAGGCCGACGTGGAGTACCACCACGCCCCCACCGAGGCGCTGGACGAGAACGGACAGGGCAACGCCCACGTGTCGTTCGCCTGCGCCGCCCACCGGGTGATCGCCGACGTGGACCCCGATCTGGGCCTGGTTCGAGTGCGCGACATCACCACCGCCCAAGATGTGGGCCGCATCCTCAACCCCACCCAGGCTGTGGGCCAGATCGAAGGCGGCACCGCCCAGGGAGTGGGACTGGCTCTGATGGAGGAGATCGTGCTGGACAACGGCCTGGTCCGCAACGCCTCCTTCACCGACTACGTGATCCCCACCACTCTGGACATGCCCGACGTGACCATCGCCGCCTGGGTGGAAGAACCCGAACCCGGCGCCCCCTACGGCGCCAAAGGCATTGGCGAACCCCCCACCATCTCCTCATCCGCCGCCGTAGCCGCCGCCGTCCGCAACGCCACCGGCCTCCCCCTCCCCCGCATCCCCATCCGCCCCTCCGACATCGCCCTGAGCTGAGACAAGACCCGCAATCTGCGGCCTACTTCAGCCACACGCCTCATCGGGTACATCTGCATGTCTTGAAACATCTGAGCCCTTTGTGGGAGTGAGTACAGTCTTCAGGTTGTGCAGTCGAGGCGGACCCATCGACTACTTTCGTCCTTTGCATATGACAGGCGTGGCGCAAAGAGAGATTTCGATTGATCCCAGATTTGTAGGGTCGACCTTAGAGCTGGAGGCAATCGAAGCACAGCGAGTCTGGAGGGCAGTTGAACGGTACTCAGACAATCCAACAAGCCCGGGCTTGAATCCTGAAAAGCTTGAAGGAAGGGCCGGCAAGAGCAGATTGTGGTCTATCCGTGCGTCCAGAGAACTCAGAATCCTGTTGGCACGCGAAGGGTCGGTGACAGTCTTCCTTCGAGCGGGTCATCACGACGACATCTACGCCCTGGCCGAGAGAACTGCCTACGTTGCTCCCTTGGAGGGAGGCGCGGACCTAATACCGCTTCGACCTGGGGCCGTTGATTTAGACGGTAGATCCATCGGATGGACCAAGCAGACGCAGGCAGAAGATTCGGAAGCCGAGGGCAAGACCGTCCTTGAGCATTGGGCAACGCCAGAACTCGCAGAAGCTGGCTTCACTCAAGATGAAATCAAGCTTCTCAGAGAAGCAGGATTCAACAATTTGCTGGACATTTGGCCCGACATCCAAGAGCAGCAATTCAATTTGGTCTTGGAGCTCGCCGAGTTGACGCCAGAGCAGTGGAAGAACCAGCAATTGTTGGATGACCGAGAGGCAGCTGAGCGGCGGTTCCGAGCGGCGGTAGTGGACCGTGGTGCCCTTACTGGCCTTTCGTCTGTCCTCAGTCCCGAAGAAGTCGTGCGTCTTGCATCCGCCCCAATTGAGGACTGGATGATCTTTTTGCATCCCCATCAGCGCGCCCTAGTCAATCGTCGGTTCAACGGTCCTGCGCGAGTTCGCGGATCTGCCGGTACCGGCAAAACGGTGGTCGCATTGCACCGGGCTGCCGCGCTTGCCAAGCGCTTAGCCACCGAGCAGAAACCCGGTCAGGGACCAGTGCTCTTCACGACATTCGTCAAGAGCCTTCCACCTGTATTTGAGAACTTGTACCTCAGGCTTCCCACAGCGGTAGCGGGCGTTGTGGAGTTCACCAACGTCGACAAGCTTGCCAACCGGATCTGCAGAGACGCTGGAGAACGACCCAATCTCGATCGGCACTTAGTGGATACTGCATTCGCCAAGGCTCTGGAGGAGGTGGTTCTGCCGGGTACTCCTCTTCACAATGCACAGCTAACAACCGGCTACCTTCGTGAAGAGGTCACCGCAGTGATAAAAGGTCGCGGGGTCGACACCGTTGACGAATATCTCAGTATGGAGCGCACTGGCCGTCGTACACCGTTTTCTGAGGCGATGCGACGACAGGCATGGCAGCTTCGCGAGGCCTGGGACAAAGGGATGGCTCGAAAGGGCGTAGTCGACTTTCCAGATGTCGTGCGCCGGGCACGCGATATCGCTCGCACTCATACCAAACCCATGTTCAGTCATGCAGTGATCGATGAATCCCAGGATTTGACACTCATTGGGCTCCAACTGGTCCGGGTCTTGGTCAATGGACCTAGCGAGGTTGACATTCCCGACGGACTGTTCATTGTTGGAGATGGTGCGCAGAAGATTTACGCAGGCGGCTTCACACTCGCCCAAGCTGGCATTGACGTGCGGGGCAACAGCACAGTGCTCCACGTCAACTACCGCAACACCCAACAGATCATTGAGACAGCCTTTGCATGTACCGGAAAAGAGGAAGTCAACGATCTAGGCGACGAGTACGCCCGGGGTGACGCCGTAGCAGACGCGAGCCGTGAAGGAGCTGGACCCGTACTTGTTGTGGCATCCGACTTCGATAGCCAGGTGGCATTTGTGGCTGATCAGGTCAATCAGCTCGTGAAGGCTGAAACGCTCGGATTCGGAGACGTCTGCGTGTGCGCGCCCACGAACCGCCTTGTGAAGAGGACGATATCCCAACTAAAGGCAGCAGGCCTTCAAACGCAGGACCTAGCCAATTTCGAGGGCCGTACAAACGACTTCGTGAAAGTCGGCACCTTCTTTCGAGCAAAGGGTCTTGAGTTCAAGGTCGTCTTCTTGTTGGAGTTGTCAGCCGACAAGTTTCCAACACCTCAAAAGCGGGAACAGTCAGACGCTGAGTACGAGGATCAACGGTCGTTGCAAGTCAGTCAACTGTTCGTTGCAATGACACGAGCTCGCGATAGGTTCTTCGTCCTGTGCGATGGGGAGCCCAGCGACCTAGTTGGAGATGCCATGGAGCACTTCGAACTGGTGGAATCGTAAGCGTCGTAAGACGGGCCACCTCTTGAACGCAAGCCGAAAGCGCTCAGGTCGGACAGATTTGGTGTGGTTACGGTGTGACTTAGCGGGTCTGGCCACCCTATCTTGCTGGCCGTTGTATGACCTCACCTTCAGCGTACCTCCCTTCATTCTGTGTCAGGGAATAGTGATTCGCCTCAAACCAAAGTGATGGATATGAAACATCCTCTTCGCCACCTCTCGATTCGCGTTCCATGGCATGACTCAGCATGGGACGGCAAGGTCTGCGCTGACCCAGTGAACAACGCCTCTTGCCTTCGACTTGGGAACATCCATGAGCGACGCGATGACGGCCAGGAGGTCAGACTTCGGGGTAAACGCATGGACGAGCTGCCTCGAGCCGATGAGCCGCCATGCGTTGCAGAGCGTTCGACGTTCATGGCTGACTTCTCGATGACACGGTGGGCCATGCATCCGTATCTAGGGAAGTCACGCGCTCACGAGCACTTTCTACCAACTCCTGTTGAGCTTCCTGCCTTCACCGCCGGTGCAGTCCCGTTCCGATGGATGCTCAGAGAACATGCCTCTGAAATCGCAGACTCGCTTGACATCGTCTTCCATGAGGAGGCGGAGGACAGAGTTCGAGAACTGATGGGATTCAACTCGCAATGGCTGCAAGACGTGGGCAACCAGACTCGGATGCTCGACAGCTTTTTTTCTGCGATACAGCCAGAACGCTCTTTGGCTTTCTTTTACGCGAAGCAAGTTCCCCATACGGAACGTCCCGGCCGGGTCCTGATCGGAGTCGGGTGGGTCAAGAGCTTGGGGCAGGCGCTAGAGCATGATTACAAGGCAGGTTTAGACGCTCCCATCCGCTCAATGGTCTGGGAGCGGACGGTTCATCACTCGATCCGCTCTGGGAAGGTCGACGGTGGTTTCCTACTTCCATATCACGCGGCTCTTGAGCGTGCAGAAGAAGATCCCTCTTTCAATCCAGAGGATGTGGTTGCCTTTGCCCCCGACGAGGCATTCGAACAGTTTTCGTACGCCTCAGAACACGTAACACACGACAATGCGATCGCTTCGTTGCTTGCGATTCTCGAAAGCTTACAGAGGGCTAGAGCATCCTTGGGAACCAGCTTCGACGATGAGGTTAGGTGGGCTCAAGACAGGCTTGGTGAGCTTTGGGAGCTCCGTGGGGCATTCCCGGGGCTAGGTTCAGCGCTAGCGGCCTTTGGCATAGACCACGCAAATCTATTGGCCTACCGAATACTCGATGGGCTGTCAGAACTCGAAGATCCATGGCCTGCGGTCCAGGCTGCACTTGAAAATCCAGCGGCCATAGGACCCGAATGGGTAGGTCGGGTCGGTCCGACGATGGCCAAGAAACTCGCCGGCCTGTCCGACGAACGGCGGTCGCTCCTGCATCTCCTTGCTCGATTCGACTTGACACCAGATCAGGCCAAGCGCTTCTACTTGCCCGAAGAGCGAGAAAAGGCTGGCATCACGGTCAGTGATTTGCAATTGCTCGAGAATCCGTTCCTGCTCTACGAGACTGACCGATTCAGCCCAGACGCGACTCCTGTAACGGTTATCGACAGAGGCCTGCACCCACCGCTGGCTGGAAAGTTGAGCATGCCGATACCGGAGCCATCGGCGATGATCGAAGTCCAAGACCCGCGGCGTGTCCGTGCATTGATGGTGTCTGAGCTCGAAAAGGCAGCAGACATTGGCCATACCTTGCTTCCTCGAGACGAATTAGTGACGGCAGTTCGTTCAATGCCGGTAAATCCACCCTGTCTCGTTGACAGTGACCTACTCGACGTCATCGAAGATGAACTCCAACCTGCGATCCAGGTGGCCCAGTTCTATGCGGATCGCCCAGGATTCCAACTCGAACGACTGTCAGAAGCGAGAACTCTGATTGGCAATGAAGTCAAAAGGCGCATTGCTACGAAAAAGCGCCACGCCATTCAGGCGGACTGGAAATCAATTCTAGACGGGCTGCTCGAAGACCCAGCCACACCAGACGAGGCTGAGGCCCGCGCGCGAGAGGAGAAGGCGGCTGCGCTGGAAGAGCTTGCGGCCGCAAGATTCGCGGTGCTAGTCGGCGCCGCTGGGACAGGCAAGACAACCCTCCTTAGAGCACTGTGCACTCACCCAGAGATACAAAAGGCGGGCGTGACTCTGTTGGCCCCTACTGGGAAGGCACGCGTGCAGCTAGAACGTGGACTCAGCAGGTTTGCTGATGTACGTGCCCGAACCATTGCCCAGTTCCTTGTCCGGTCTGGCCGATACAACCCGGTAACTTCCCGATACTGCCGATCAAGCGATCCACCTGCAATCACTACCGGAACTCTGATTATCGACGAGGCATCAATGATCACTGAGGAGCAGCTGGTCGCAGTTCTTGACAATGTGAGCGACGTAGAACGGTTAATCCTCGTAGGCGATCCAAGGCAGCTTCCCCCTATCGGCGCGGGTAGGCCGTTCGTTGACATCGTCGAACTGCTCCGAGAGGATGTCCATGCGGACTTCCCGAGAATTGGCCCGTCCTATGCCGAATTGACTATCCACAGACGACAGTTGCCAGGTGCAGATCAGACGGAGTTCCGTCACGATCTGGCCCTTGCGCAGTGGTTCGGCGGAGACGCGCCAAGTTCGCTAGCAGAAGAGGCGTGGGGGGAAGTCCTATCTGGATCACCCAGCGAAACTCTCCGATTTGAGAAGTGGGATTCACCAACCGAAGTATTCGAACGACTCCAGAAGCTCCTAGTAGAAGAGATCCCTGACATAGCTGGCATCGACGACCAAGCTGGATTTGGGGTCTCGCTCGGGGGCGTTCCAAGTAACGGCAACGTGTATTTCAATCCGAGTTACCCAGACAAGCCTGGTGCTGGAGCCGCCAGCGAAAGATGGCAGATACTGAGTCCCGTCCATGCGACTGCTGCTGGCGTAGCTGAATTGAATAGGTCAATACACCGACACTTCCGAGCTGATCTGGTCAGTCTGGCGCGGGATGTACCTCCATTCGGCCGGAAAGTTCCCAAGCCAATGGGGCCCGAGGGCATCGTCTACGGAGACAAGGTGATGAATGTCCGGAACCACCAGCATAAGGACTTGTACCCGGAGGAGTTCCCTGAGGGTAGTCCGTTTGCCGATCCCACAAGATTTGTTGCCAACGGAGAAATAGGGATGGTTGTTGGCCAATTCAAGAAACGTGGTCAAACCTTTAAAGTCACCAAACTCGAGGTGGAGTTTTCTACGCAGCAGGGCATCAAGTACAAGTTTGGAAACAGGTATCTGCCGAATGATGGCAATGAGCCGTACCTTGAACTCGCATATGCGATCACCATTCACAAGTCGCAGGGATCGGAATTCAATACATGCTTTCTGGTGATCCCCTATCCCTGCCCATTGCTCTCGCGAGAACTGTTATACACGGCGCTTACTCGTCAAGAAGATCGGGTAGTTGTTCTACACCAGGGCTCACTCGCCGAGCTTCTCTCTTACTCGTCCGCAGAGCACTCCGAAACCGCAAGAAGATACACGAACCTGTTTCGCGATCCACAGCCTCTAGATGTCGGAGATGGCCGCTATCTGGAGGCCAATCTCATTCACCGAACATCGAATGGAACCTTCGTGCGTTCGAAGAGCGAAGTAATCATTGCGGACGCGTTGTCAGCGGCCAGTGTCAAATTTGCCTACGAAAAGGAATTCCAAGGCTACGACGGCACCATTCGGCTCCCGGATTTCACAATCGCGAACGCGGCAACTGGAGAGACATACATATGGGAGCACTTAGGGATGCTCACCGATCCCCAATACGCCCAAGCCTGGGAGCGGAAGAAATCATGGTACGCGACCAGTGGAGTCAAGGAATCAGGTGGTGATGTCGCCAAACTGATCGTGACGAGGGACGATGAACGCGGTGGCATAGACTCGTCCGAGGTGCAGGCAAGAGTTAGGGAGATTGCATGATCAAGGGAGATTCGCGATTGATATTTGTCCTACTTGGGTAGATCAATTCGTCAGATTGGCGCGCGACGAGGCTGTTCAACCGTTCTCCCAGATTGACCTGATGCCACTTACCCCACATGAATTCAAGGCGAAGGGACGGGGAGCAAGCGGCCGAAGCCGCGAGTCCCAATGTCGGTGTGAGCCAATTCAATGAGGCTCCGTTCAGTCGGAGAGTCTACCGTCTGTCACGGGGGCAGGCGCAGCCATCCGAATGGTAGCCAGGCAAAAGGACTCTCGGAGCTCTCCAATTTGGCCCAGGCATCGATGCGCATTCCGTAACGGCTCACCGTGTACCGTTTCGCTGTCCGAACCACATCGGCATCAAGAGGCGTACCGGCGGCATTGAAAAATCCAGTGCGAGGCGATGAGCGCGGGAGACTTTCCGTTCGACAGGCTTTTGGAGGCAGTCGAGTCTTGTTTCGGGACTTGGAGAAGCACAAGGACAAATGCCTGAGGGGCCGCTGGCGGCCCTCAGGCAAGATGATCGTGGCAGCCGTGGAGGACCGCCCCTCGAACAGGGTTGCGGCCAGGGTCGTCACCGTTACCAAGTCCGTGATGCTGGCCGGGCTCGTGTCCGACCCCTCAAACCCAGACATTTAGGTGTTCATGGAGGCAGTGCGCGGCTATCCGCCCCTGTTGGAGAAGGGCTACAGCCAAAAGGCGGTCAGGCATTCGAGACGCCAGTATGTTGGAGGGATGGAGCACACAAGAGGGATAGAGCCGATATGGGCTGCCGTGAAGCGCAGCTGCTACGGCATCTACCACCATATGTCGCACGAGAGTCTGCATCGGCATTCCGAAAAGTTCCAGCACCACTACAACGTGCGACCGCTGGACACTGTTGACCAGATGGCCAAGACGGTCAAGGACCTAGTTCACAAGAGGCTTACGTATGCGTACCCGATCGAGAACGGGGTTCACGCCAAGCGCAGGATGGAGACGGCCGCATGAGGCTGGAGTTCGACGGCAAGCAGCAGGTGTACGGCCACCATCTGACCGTTCCCGTCTCCCCTCTCATCCCCGACTACAGCGAGTCTGTTCCTAGTGCCGATGGGGAGTACGACGACGGCAATTTGATAATCCAAGGGGACAACCTCCGAGCTTTGAAAGCGCTCATGCCGAGGTACGCGGGTAGGGTGAAATGCGTCTTCATCGACCCTCCTTACAACACCGGAAACGAGGGCTGGGTCTACAACGACAACGTGAACAGCCCGCTCATGCGGAAATGGCTGGAGGACAACAAACCCGTGGATGGGGAGGACATGGACCGCCACGACAAATGGGCGTCCATGATGTGGCCCCGACTGAATGCCTTACGCGATTTGCTGTCAGATGACGGCGTGATATTCGTCACAATTGACGACAACGAGCAGGCCGCACTCAGACTGCTTCTTGATGAGATTTTCGGGGCAGATAACTTCGTTGTCAATTTCATTTGGCAGCATCGAAAATCTAATCAAAATGATATTGATGTCTCATTACAGCACAATTATGTACTTTGCTACGCGAAATCTAGGGCAGATTTTGCATTCAATTCACTAGACATTGACTCCAGTGATTACTCTAACCCGGACAATGATCCAAAAGGACCGTGGGCGGCACATCCTATGGATGCACCCAATATTCGAGCCAATCTTAGCTATGAGATTACTAACCCAAACACTGGAACAGTATACTTACCTCCTCCAGGTAGATGCTGGCGCTTCTCCAAGGATAAGTTCGACGAAGCCGAAGCCGACGGAAGAATCGTATATGGCAAAAGGGGTACGTCGAAGCCTCAATACAAGAAGTACTTGAGTGAAGCCAAGGAACGGGGCAAAAATGTTTCTTCAATATGGGATGAAGTCGGAACCGCAACAAACGCTACTCAAGAGTTGAACAAGATATTCGAGAGCAAGGGTATATTCCCAACTCCTAAACCCCTTGGGCTACTTGAGAGAATTGTGGACATTGCAACCAACGAAGATTCCGTTGTACTGGATTCCTTCGCGGGTTCCGGCACTGCGGCCCATGCCGTCCTATCCCTCAATGCAGAGGATGATGGCAGCCGCAAGTTCATACTGGTGGAGTGCGAGGAATATGCAGACAGGATCACTGCTGAACGTGTCCGCCGTGTGATCTCAGGTGTGCCCAGTGCGAAGGACGGGCGGTTGCGCGACGGATATGGGGGGTCATTTACGTTTTGCACTCTGGGGGAGCCCTTGAGCGTGTCGTCGATGCTGAGCGGTGAGTCTTTGCCGTCGTTTCAGGATATGGCGGTGTGGGCATATCACACTGCGACTGGCAAGGCAGTAGATCCGTCGCAGATCGACGATTCTGGCGACGGACCATTCTATCGAGACGGGGGAAGAGATTTCTGGCTGCTCTACGAGCCTGATGTGGAGTGGCTGCGGAGTCCTGCTTCTGCCTTGAGCGAATCTTTCGCGGACCGTGTAGCGGAGTCGGGCGTAAGTTCGGTGGTGTTCGCTTCGCACAAGCATGTTCCGCAAAGGCGCCTGTCAGACATGGGGATCGTGTTCTGCCAGTTGCCCTATGGGGAAGTCGTCTGAGATGGAGTTGAAGCGGTATCAGGAGCGAGCGCTTGAGCGACTCGGCGAGTGGTTCGGACATTTGGAGAGTACAAACAACTCCCCTGCTGCGGCGTGGGAAATGGCGGGGATGGACGGGCATGTGACTCGGCGGGACAGTGCAGGAAGAGCGGTTCCCCATGTGTGCTTGAAGGTTCCCACTGGCGGGGGCAAGACGCTTCTGGCAGCTGAGGCACTGGTGAAGTGCAATCGGCGCACGGGGCTTGTGTTGTGGGCGGTGCCAAACAAGGCAATCTACGCGCAGACCAAGAGGGCACTATGGGACCGCGGCCATCCCTACCGGGCTGCTTTGGACCGCGCCAGCGGCAGGCGGGTCAAAGTCATGGAGAAGGACGAGAACCTGTCTCGCGAGGATGTGGAGAATTATCTGTGCGTCATGCTGTTGTCGTTACAGTCCGCAAACCGCAAGAACAACAGGGAGTTCTTGAAGATGTTCCAGGAGGCGGGTCGGTATTCGTCGTTCTTCCCCGACATCGACGACGAGCAGCAGTCTGTTCTTCTACTGGAGAAGTATCCCGGTTTGGAGAAGACGGAGGATGGGAGGGTCCTGCGGACTCTGGCGAATGTATTCAGGATTTGCCGTCCGGCGATCGTTCTGGACGAGGCACACAAGTCCTATGGCGGCAGTTTCGACGAGGCCGCGTTTAACCAGTTCGACCCCTCCTTCATCTTGGAGCTGTCCGCCACTCCCGACGGCTCCAAGAGCAACGTGCTAGTGGACATCGGCGGGCAGGAACTCAAAGAGGAGGAGATGATAAAGCTCCCGATCCACGTCACGGGCCACGGCGACTCGTCTTGGCGGGACGTGCTGCGGGAAGTGGCCGATCAGTTGGTCGAGTTGTCGGAGTGGGCCGGTCTTCTTGAGGAGGACACGGGCCGCTATATCCGGCCCATGGTGGTTGTGCGCGTGGAGCGCACAGGCAAGAATCAGCGCGGGCAGGGGCATCTGCACTCTGAGGACGTTAGGGAGTTCCTGGTCTTGTCGGTGGGAGTACCAGCCGATCGGGTGCGAGTCCAGTCCAGCGACACCAGGGAATTGGATGGCGAAGACCTCGTGTCTGAGGAGTGCAGTGTGCGGTGGATTATCACCAAGGACGCCCTGAAAGAAGGCTGGGACTGCTCCTACGCCTACATCCTCGTCCTTTTGGACAGCACCAAGGCCAAGACGACGGTCACGCAGATGATGGGGAGAGTCCTCAGGCAACCGCACGCGAGGCTCACAGGCACAGACGAACTCGACTGCTGCTATGTCCACTGCCATAACGCGTCGGTTGACCAGGCAGTGGAGACCGTCAAACGAGAACTCCAAGAGGAGGGCTTTGGCGACGTCGTATCACACGTGCGCGCCGACACCGGCGAGACCACGGTGGTACGCGTCAAACGGCGCGACCACATCACAAAGGAAATGACCAGCCTTCCCCGCGTGCTCCACCGCAGCGGGGGCGAGCTCGACTACGACCAGCACATCCTCGCTGACATCGACTGGGAGGCAATAGGCCCTCCAAATGAGTGGGACTTGCTGGCGATTCCGAACGGGCGGGGAACGCAGACCGTGGACGTACAGAAGGAGGGAATCATCACCGCCAACAAGAGACTCGACAATAGGCAAGTTGACGGCGAGTTCGACCTTGCATGGCACGCCCGGCAACTGCGAGCCATCATCCCGAATCCCTGGCAGGCTGCCAGGGTTATCCAAGAGGCAGTCGCGAGTTTGAAACATGTGGGACGCGGGTACGACTGGATAGCCGGGAGGAGACCGGCGTTCATAAGGGTGATAGAGCAGCACGCTATGGCGCAGATAGACGAGCAGGCCGAGAAGGTGTTCAACCGCAAGATGAAGAGCGGCGAGATTACCTTCGACCTAGATCTGCCATTCGAGTACGCGGAATGGTATGACCTCCAAGCGCCCTCAGCAGACCCCGGTGCCGCCTACAACAGAACCCTGTTCTCTCCGGCGTACAACCACGACATGAACGAACTAGAAAAGAGATACGCCGTGATATTGGAGAGCAACACCGCGATCAAATGGTGGCACCGCATAGCCGCCCGAAGGCCGGGCGAGTACAGATTGCAGGGATGGCGCAGAGACTACGTATACCCAGACTTCGTCGCCCTTGAGGTAGACGGCAGGATCATCGCCCACGAGACGAAAGGCGGGCACCTGCAGGGCAGCGACGACACCCTCTACAAACAGCGGCTCCTGAAATGCCTGGAAGACCAGTTCAACAGCAGGGCCGTCGTCACCATCCATGGCCAGACGGCCACAGCAGACTTCAAACTCCTGTTCGAGAAAGACATCCCATAACCGAGAGCGAGACAACCATTGGCCCGGAAGAAGACCTCGTCCCCCCGGCACTGGAGCACCTGTACGACCCCGACGAGGTGTTCGCCTTCGACGGAACACCCGAGGAACTGGCCGAGGCCCTTCTCAGAGCGGACCGCTAGACCAGATACAGAGATACCCAGCTGACATCAACAAAGTCATATGGGGAAACAGTTATATGAGTCCCAAATCGGACCCATCTACTTGTCGCTACACATGCCGCGTGGCGTTTGGAGTTCTCCTGGGCATGGCCTCAATCTAGAGCGTCGACCACGCCGAGGATGCGACGGTCGTGTCGCCATTGGATCTGATGTTAAGGTAGGGCCCGCTCGTACCAGTCCAACAGCCCAGATGACGTTTGGGACATTCATTTCAAGACTGCCGCTGTGTGGACTGGTCGTTGTCCTATTCGCAGGTAACTATCGCCCCATCATGCGATCAAGGGTGGATAACAACAGCTCGGTGACCGAGCACACCTCGCGTACGACAAGCAAGGCCATCTCTGGCGTCATGCCGGTAGGCAAAGTTCGCCCGTGACCGGTTCCCTCGAGATTCCGAAGCTCGTTCGCCGTTCTTGCAATAGTCCAAGACGCTCCAAGCATCGCCCTAACATGCGTCCCTCCGGGCTGCGAGGTGTCAACTTGTTCGGGGAGAAGGTTAAGTCGCTCGCGGGCAAGGTGCCATAGCTCGTCGAAAGACTTTCTCGGGCCATACGAAATATGAAAAACCTCGAGGACATATTTCGCCGTCGACTCAAGCATCTCCTTAGCAGTACCGAGCAAGAGAGCCGGATCATCTGTGGCCCTGCGGAGCCTCTCGAGCTGATCATCGATGGCGGGCCGACCTTCAACGGAGCCAACTGCGCCGACTCCAGCAGGCCGCAGATCACCATCATCATCGAGCTCCCAATCAATCCGGGCGAACGCCTTCTGTAGAGCTCGCACATCCTCTTGGCGGCTGGTCTCGGCTGCTGGGTCATGGCTCGCTCGAAAGCAGCCAAATGCCCGAAACTCCACAAGCAGGGAGTCGATCAGAGCGCGAGCTCGATGAGGATCACGTACTGCCGCCTCGACAGTGTCCCTGACCCTGGTCTCCTTGCTTGGCTTGGCGCGGAAGTCGCTGCTCAAGGAGTCATAGGGGCGTACCCTTCCATAGCCGGCGCGGGAAAAGGCGCGAGTTAGATCTGTGTGCCTTGGACCATCACCGCCACTGACAAACGCGCCGAGCGCTGCGGCAACCTCGTCGCTTACTGGTTGCTTACTCATGACTAGGCCGGTTTGGAATCACAGAGTTGTCATTCTACTGGTCGACGGTCTTCAAAGCGCCGGAGTTTTTTGAGTGAGTTCGTCGATCAGGGACCCTTCCCGTACAGGAGATGACACATCGAGCTCAGAGGCGGTTTGCCTCCGAGAAGCGGCGTCCCTTCTGGTAGCGACGGCTTGGCGTAGCTGCGGTTCTTAGGGGGGTCTGGAGCTAGGCAAGCGCTCAAGTCACGGGTCTGATGTTTCCGAGGTTGCGGGGCAGACGCCTCCCGCCTCTACGATGCTCGGCACTTGGACTTATGGGACCTGGCTTTGATTCTCATGCGATGGCGCGGATCGAGCGGTTCTTGGCTGACCATCCCGTCGGGCATCTCCATGTCGTAACCGGGTATGCGTCGATGGCAGGGCTGGCATGGCTGGCTCACAAGGCCGCAAAGAGGCCCGTGACGGTGGTCATCGGAGACCTGCGTACAGGGATGGACAAGTTCGAAGCCCGCGATGCCGCCGAAGCCGCTGAGTTCATCTCGCGCCCCGACGTTCGGATTCTCAATTGGTACCGGACGGACAAGAACAAGAAGGGCGCCGCCATCGCCCATTCCAAGGTCTTCGCCGTTGAAGGACCTGAAGGGCGACCGATCGCAGTGCTGGCGGGGTCTGCCAACCTCACAATGACCGGGTTGAGCGCCAATGTGGAGACAATGGTCGAGGCAGTCCAAAAGGACCGGGAAGCGGCCTTCAAACAAGTTGTCTGGCTGGAGCGCCAGGCGTGGGACGCCACCGACCGGGTCATGGAGAAGGCGCGGCCAAAGGAGAAGGAATCCGCAGGAGCCGGTTGTATGCCAGCGCTGATTTCAGCTGCTTTCGCCCTTGCCCGGTTCGCCGTTCTTGGACGGCCACACTCCGGCAGCAAGACTCGAAGCCCTTCGTAGGCCGCCGCTTGGACTTCCCTGACAGTCCAGTCCTACTTCATCGATTTCACAGAGGTCTTCCAAACGTGGAGACCGGCCACGGGGGGGCTGTTGAGTGACCCCGGACCAATTGTCACCGCCGTCCGTAGTCTTGGACTATGGGATTCTCGTTCCTCTTCTACTGGTTGCCTAGACCAGTGAAGCAGTGCATTGCTGTCGTCATAGTGCTCTTGATGCTTGTTGTGCCGCCTGTTCGCTACTGGGTGGTCGACCGCCAAGTCAGTTACGTGGAGAGAAGATTGGATCGTCTCATGGAGCGCATTGAGGACGCTCCCATCAACGGGTCCCCAATGTCCGAATGAACTACCCCGAACTGGAGATAATGTCTGATCTTCCCCCTCACAACGAAGGTTCAGCTGCGGTGTCCTTCAGTGACCTACGGGGATGCGCATCGCCGTCGCGTCTAATTGTGCACCGGGGACCGGCAATTGTGATTAAGGTGCCGTGACCGCATGTCCCAACCCCCGAGTGAAACGGACGTTGAACTTGCTCGAGAGCTTCTTGCGCAGTGGGACAACGGCAACGGAATCTCCAAGAGCCAGCTAGAGCGACAGACTTGGGGGGACGGGTCTTCTCACGGTCGGAGGTTCGATCGGTTCATCCGAGGAACGCTCGGTGTGGAGACATCGCGGCGCTCACGGCAAACGGACCGCATCGCCGACCTCGAGACTCAGATCCGGTCGCTCGGAGCGCATCCTGTTGGCGCGAAGAAAGTCGAATGGCAGGCCCAACTTCAACAAGCGAGAGCTTCCTGCCTCGAAGCTCTACGAGTCTGGAATGACCCAACCAGCTCGTTTCGAACTGGGGCATTCGCCCTGCTTTTCGTCACCGCATGGAACAGCCTTGCGCTGGCCTCGCTTCAGCGTGATGGCAAGGAGTGGAGGCGTCTTGACTCGTCGGGCGAGCCTTCTCTCTTTGAGGGTGCCGAGCAATCGCTGGACACGCTCGAACTGATAAACACCGCATTCCCCGACGCCGAATACCGCGGCATCCGTGAGAACCTCTCGCGCTGGGTCGAGATTCGAAACGCCGTCGCTCATCGGCATCTTCCGGCCCTTGACTACGCCGTTATCCCTCTGGCTCAGGCCGGGCTGCTCAAGACGGAGGATGTCCTCGTGGACGTTTTCGGTGCCGAATACGGTTTGGGCGACAAGCTGTCGGTGCCCTTGCAACTCTCTGGCTTCCGGGATCCCGACGTGCTTGGGTCACTCAAGAAGCTCCAAGCGTCGCTGCCTCTGGACGTACAAACAGCGCTCGACCGCGCCTACGACGCGCCTGCTGACCTGCTCGCCGACCCCACCTACATGATGCGCGTCGCGTTCATTCCGGCGGTACCGCCTTCAGGGAGGAGTCCCGACGTTGTGGCGTACTTTGTTAGACCCGGCGAAGTGCCGACGGAACTCGAAGAGACAATCGAAAGGTACGTCGTCCTGACCAAACCGACCGCCCGCCCCAACTTCCGCGCCACACAAGTCATCGAGGAGGTGCAGAGACGGACTCGTCACAAGCTCAATACGAACCAACACGCGCAGCTGTCAAGGACTCTTGGCGTGCGACCTGACCTCGGCGAGCAGGACGGGACGCTCGACATCAAGTACGCGGAGTACATCACGAGCTTCAAGCGGTACCTATACAGCCAAGCGTGGATCGACCTGCTCGTAGACAAGCTTTCGGGCCCAGAGGATTTCGAAGAACTGACTGGCGTTCCGCCAGCGCAGATTGACACAGCCTGAGCAGGTGACTGCAACAAGGCAGTTCAACCGTTCTCCTAGATTGACCTGATGCGCCTTACTCCCGACGATTTCAAAGCGACCAAGGAGTCACCCTTTGCCAATGACCGCCTGAACCGAAAGCCCCAGGTTCAGGGCCTGTGCGAGATCATCCGGGCTGTTGATGGCCACGCTGTCGTATCGATCGATGGTCCTTGGGGATCTGGGAAAACGGCCTTTGTCAAAATGTGCGCAGCCCAGCTCGATGAGCTGGGAATCCAAGTCGTGGACTTCAATGCATGGCAGGAGAGCTACACCAACAACCCGTTGGTTGACTTGATCTCAGCCGTTGCCGAGAAGACAGCTACTAAAGAAGAGTCAGCCAAGAGGACCCTCGTCTCCCTTGGCTGGCACATTGCCGAGCAGGCTTCCAGCGGCTGGATCCAACGTGACGCTCTCAAGGACCGCGATTCAGCGAGGTTCGACCCTTGGAGGGAAGCCCACACCAAGGTGGGTGAGCTGAAGGAGAAACTCGCGGAAGTCGCCTCAAGTTCCGAAGACGAGGAGGCCGGCCAGCTAGTCGTGCTCGTTGATGAACTGGACCGATGCCGTCCGGCCTATGCATTGGAGCTGATAGAGACAGTCAAACATCTCTTCGCGGTCGATGGGGTTGTGGTTCTGCTGGCCATCAACCGGGAAGAGCTATGTCACTCGATCCAAAGCCTCTACGGTGCCAAATTCGACACCGATCAGTACCTCAGACGCTTCATCAACCTGCCTTGCACGCTCCCGCCTCCGAACTCGACCAGCCTTATCGATTTCACTCTTGACTTTCTCTTTTCCCTTGACATCGATTTCCGATTTGTAGGCCCAGGAGGGGTTTTCGACTACAGCATCCCGATGCTAGAGAAGATCATGAAGGCCGCCCGACATAATCTCCGAGACTTCCAACAAGCGATTTTCCTTGTCGCGGTGGCAATGCAGTCGAAGAAACTTGACCCAGAGAATTTGGAGGAAGTCAGGGCGACGAATGTGAAGGCCGTTGCTCTCATAATCCTTCGAGCGCTCGACAAAGCTGCATACCTAAATCTCGCTTACGGAGACGGCAACGCCTTCGCAGCAGTGGCTGCTATGAACAAGGCCTTCACTGACGACCACCGATCATTGGCTGATTCCCGGAAGCGAGATGAGGCACACGAGTGGGCCGAAGTCTCTCTGCTTGTCGAGGCTCGGGACCGTCTTTCAATCTCAAGGCCCGAGGACCAGGAAGACATGTCCCCCGACGCCAGTTTTCGTCACCAGTACGTAGAGGCATTTGTCACGGAATTCGGAGACACGCCTGCCGTCAGAGCTTCCGCCGAAGCGCGAGCTGGATGGATTGGTCAAAAGACCATCGTAAGACTCAGAGAGAAGGAGAGATCAGAAGCCAAGATCGACGAACTCGTAGGGGTCATAGACCTCATCGGCTACGAGCCAGCCGACGCCAAGGATGCCGAAGCGGATCTGCCCAAAGCTAGTAGTGCACGGCCAATTGGGCTATGAGGCGGCGAGGTAGTCCGTGTCGTCTCGGACGAGGTTGAACTTGCTCTCGTCCAGGTTGTGGTTCCAGATGTTGCGGTTCGGGACCTTGAGTTGGCCTCGAGGCGATTTTGGGGCCCACCACGTGGCGGTCTCGACGCGCTTTCTTGCGCTCAGGGCGTGTTCGACCGCTGGTAGGAAGTCGGTGTCGGCGGAGGCCACGACCGCGACGTCGTAGCTGTTCTTGGTCGCACCAATGGCGATGTCTAGCGCCATCATCACGTCCACGCCTTTCTCTTCGCCTCGCTGGTACTGCTCCCCGGCCTCATTTGTTGCTGGGTAGTACCTCAGAGGGCGGGTGAACACCTCCACGCCTGGGGTTTTCTTCCATAGGGCAACTTGCCGGTCGTATGATCGGCAAACCTTCTCGTGCCCTTTGCCGTGCACCGGTTGGCCGCGGTAAACGCGTACGCCGGTCAGCACCCGGTTGGCGTCCTTCTCCAAGCCGAGATCGCACAACATCTGCCCGTACTTCAGGGGATAGACGTTTCCAGTTGACGGTGGAACCCACTCTGTTCCGCTGAACAACTCCCGCGCACAGTGGTAGACGTTCTGGTAGTCAATGAAAACGACGACTCGCGTGCTGGGCATAGGCCCGAAATAATAAACCCCCGCCATGCCCTGCAAGCAGGCCAGACGGGGAAGATTGATATCAGGATAACCCCGTGCAGTTGCCTATACAACCCAATCTGACAATTCGTGACAAATGGGGTGGGTGTCTGACGACGGGAATTGGCCCGATATAGAAACAAAAAATAAACCCCCGCCATGCCCTGCAAGCAGGCCAGGCGGGGATGAATCGCTACAGAGTAACTGTCTCAGCTCCTGCGAGCAACCCGATCTGTCGCTTCTTGTCAGATCGGGTGCAGCATTCGTTGTCTGTGTCGCGTCAGGGCGTCGGGGCACCTCGCTCTGAGTGCGAGGCGAGTTGGGGCATAGGCCAGACGACTGATCGCCCGTAGCAGCCATCGCAGTGACAACTGGGATGGCTGCAGGTAGTGCAATCGCGAGCCCATTCGGCACTCTCGGGATTGAACGTCGTCAACAGGGTCCAGATGCCGGCCACTCCCGCGACTACGCTGTTGCAGCGTAGTCGCGGGGGTGGATGAATACAGGCAATTCGCCTTGGCATGCAGACTGTCTCTGACCCCACAACTAGACCTAGTGCCATGAGAGTCAGAAGTCACGGGTGTTTTGAGCGGAGGCACGGTCGGTGAGCGCATTCACGCCCTACGTGAGCGAGCAGCTCAAGGCGTACGTCTATCTGTTGATCGATCCGCGCGACGGCGAGGTCTTCTATGTGGGCAAGGGAAACGGGAGCCGGGTGTTCGCCCACGCCCAAGATGCCCTTGGCGACGAGGAGGCGGCGAGCGACAAGCTGGATCGGATCAGGGAGATCCATGGCGCAGGCCAACAAGTCGAACATCAGCTGCTGCGGTTCGGGCTCACCGACCGAACGGCATTCGAGGTCGAAGCAGCGGCGATTCAGCTGCTGGGCATGGACGAGCTCACCAACAAGGTCGAGGGGCATCACGTTTGGCGGCGGGGCCGAATGACCACTGATGTCGCAATATCGCTCTTTGATGCTCCCCAAGCGCCTGAGATCAAAGAGCGGGTGATCCTGTTTCGGATTCCCCGGCTCTGGTCACCGGAGATGTCCGCCGAGGAACTGTACGAGACAACGCAAGGCTGGTGGAGGCTTGGGCCCCGCCGCAATGGCGCCGACTACGCCTTTGCCGTCAACCGGGGAGTCATCCGCGAGGTGTATCGGATTGGCAGCTGGCGACAGCGACAGCGAGGCGACCGGGACTGGGAACAAGACATCGGCAAATCTCGCAAGCGGTGGGGCTTCAGCGGCGAGGTTGCCGATGAGCTCGCGCACTACCGCAACACCAGCGTGCGCCACCTCTTCAAGCAGGGCGAGTCCTCACCCTTCAGGTACGTGAACTGCTGAGCTTTAGCTTCGCGTTGACTGGTTAGGAGACAGGGGTCAAAGGCATGAGCTATCTACCAGTCGCTGTCAACGCGTGCGACTTTGGTCCACCAGCCGGTAGCTTTGCTACAGGAGGTCTGAGATGAACAGGCGCTTGACCGCAATCGTCGAATGCGAGGGCGACGGCTACGTCGCATTCTGCCCGGAGGTCGATGTTGCAAGTCAGGGAGAGACGGTTGCGGAAGCGCGAGAGAACCTTGCCGAAGCCCTCACGCTGTTCTTCGAGACCGCACCTGTCGATGAAATCGAGCGGCGGCTGCGCGAAGAGGTTTACGTAACCCAAATCGAGGTCGCGGTTGGCTAGTTTGCGCGTCCTCTCCGGACGGGAGGTCTGCCGCATTCTCTCTGCTCATGGCTTCTCTGAGGTACGACGCCGGGGCAGCCACATTGCCATGCAGAAGACGGGGCCGGATGGGACGGTAACGGTACCGGTGCCAGATCACCGGGAGTTGCGCACCGGAACGCTCCTGTCGATCATCCGCCAATCGGGAGTACCCCGTTCAGAGTTCGAACAGTGATGTCGCGGGACATCGGAGACAGATGAACCTGGGCGGGAGCGGCCCCAGCGGTCACAGCAGCGTCTCGAGGGTCAATCGGATGGCCGGAGCGGACTTGGGGAAGCGACTAGCCATTTCCAGAAGCGCAGCCGGCTGGTTTCCTTCGATTCGCAGCCAGCGTTTGAGCGCTTCGAGAGCTTGGTCGGTTCCGTATAGGTGCCGCAGGCGGTACGCATCGACGATGGTCCGGGTCGGGCTGTAGATGCCTATGGCCAGTCGGTCGGTAACTGGAGTCGTCGTGCGGCCGACGTCGAAGGTGTCGGAGTCGAATCGGTGCCAGGTGACCGGTGCCTCTGTTTTGGGCGGCCGTTGCGACCGGGGCAGTGCGACGTTGATGGCCAGCGGGATGTCGTCGGTCAGGTCGTGGTATGCCAGCGCCGATGTCAAGCAAAGCGTTGCCTTTGGCGAGCGGATGGCGATCTCAACCAGATCAGGGTCAGCCTCAAATCCTGGATGGGCGTAGATGCCTCGGGCAATGCGGTCAATATCGCCGCGATTTCGCATCTGATACAGGTCGCGATCAGAGATCCCCGCGTGGCGCGCGTCGGCATGAGTGAAGACGTCCGGCAAACCGGTGATCGCTTTCGCAGACATGTATGAAAGTGTAGCCAGATATATACCATCTGGCTACATATTCATACGGAGGGTGGGTAATCGAACTCCACCGGGGGGCCGATCTTCGCCGGCTAACTCAGTCCTTGTGGACGTCGAATAGTTCCAGGCGGCCGGTGTGGTTGGCCCAGGAGATGATTTGGGCGTCGGCGGTGGCCAATTGGAACCCGCCTTGGAGTGCGGTGGCCACGATCATGCGGTCCATCGGGTCTTTGTGGAAGCCCTCGTCTTCGAGCTGAACGGCGCGCACCATGAGCTCTCCTGTAGCAGCAATTTCCCGGAGGCCGTCAGACAGCAGGCGCAGCCGCAGGTTGGCCGTGGGCGGCAGTCGCAGCGAGCTGTTGACGGGCTTGCGTCGCAACAGTTCCAACTCCCAGAAGGTCGCCGCCGATACCGCGGCCTGGTCTTCGATGATCGCGGCGTCGATCTGTTCCATGCGCGCGCCGCTCATCCTGATGGTGTCGCCGGTGGCGCACCAGACCAGGACGTGGGTGTCCAGCAGTATCACGAAGCGGATTCATCGGGCGGGGCCGACTCCGACCACCACTGCTGGCTGTCTTCCCACTCAGCCATGATCTCGTCCCACTCCTCTTCGGAATAGGCCCCTTCGCTGGGATCGTCGATCGCGGGCATCATTCCCCGATAACGCCCTTGAATCCCTCGGGGCTCAAACCCAGCCGGCACCAGGCGGGAGACCGGGCGGCCATGCTTGGTGATCACGATCTGCTCCCCTGACTCATTGACCTCGTCCATGAGCTTCAAGCACTTAGCCTTGAACTCCCCGGCGGAGATGGTGCGATACGGCACGTCCAGCGACATCCCTCAACGATAACAGCCCCCGTCGAATATGACCATATAAATAGTCATGCTTATCTCCCTCCCACACGAAGCTGATGAAGGCTGACGGCACTGATGGACGTCGTCAATTGTGCCCGCTAGGTGATCTGGCGAACCGTGGGCAGTGCCTCCACTGCTTCGCCGTGTTTCTGGACCGCCATCGCCAAATCGTGTTGGGTTTGCAGGTTCATCCAGAACTGAGGCTCAACGCCGAACCAGTGGCCGAGCCGAAGCGCCGTATCACCGGTGATCGACCGCCTGCCGGCAATGATCTGAGATACCCGATTGGGCGGCACGGCAATCTGGCGAGCGAGCTCGGTCGGCGTGATCCCGAACTCCTCCAACTCGCCCTTGAGCACCTCCCCCGGATGAACAGTTCTTTGCAACATTCCCGACTCCTGGTCCTATAGCCAAAGAAAGCCTGCAACCGACATGGCTGCAAAAAATAGCCCCGCCATGCCCTGCGGAGCAGGCCAGACGGGGAAGTACATGAGTGAACCTACCTGCGTGTATCCCCCACCACAACGCAATTGTCTTCGGCCATTCTCAAACTAGGGTCGGGTGTCGTGCGACATGGGTTGACGATGCCGTTGTTCGGGGCGTTGGCCGACTTGGTGGCGTTTGGGGACATCACTGAGGCTGCCGATGAGGCCGGGTTTGACGGGGTTTTCGTTTGGGACCATGTCCTCAGCCCGGTTGAGGGCCAGTGGGCGATTGCCGATCCGTGGATTGCCCTGGCCGCTGCGGCAACCCGCAGCCGGCAGATCAGGATCGGGCCGATGGTCACCCCGCTGCCTCGTCGCCGGCTCATCAATGTCTCGCAGGCAACGCTGTCGCTCGACCAGCTCAGCGGAGGACGGGTGATCCTCGGACTCGGCCTCGGTAGCGACCGGGCCCGGGAGCTCTCGGCCTTCGGCGAGCCCGATAACCAGGCTGGGCGGGCGGCAAAGCTGACCGAGGGGGCCGAGCTGTTGAGTCGCCTGTGGTCCGAAGAGCGGGTGCAGCACCGCAGCGATGCCTGGGTGGTCGATGATGTGCAGGTCCATCGCCTCGACGGCCAGCGACGCCGCATCCCCATCTGGTTTGGCTGCGCCCACGGGTCGCTGGCGCCGGCTCGGCGAGCAGCCCAATACGACGGCATTTACCCGATCGACACCGATGTCGAGGGCTTTAAGCGCATCGTCGACGCCGTGTTCGAACAGCGAGGCACGCTCGACGGGTTCGACTTCGCCTGCTCGGCCCACCCCAGCATCGACACCGCACCATTCATCGAGGCCGGGGCAACCTGGCTGCTCCACGCCTTCTGGCCCGGAAACACCCCCGACCAAGTACTCCGCTTCATCACCCGGTTCGCTGAACGGTAGGTCGACTTCCTTCTGTTGAATGGAGGCGTTCGCGGTTGGCGGGAATTGCCGGTATCGTTTGTCCCATGCTGTCGCCCCATGTGGTCGAACTCGAGGTTCAAGAGCCGTACAAGCTCTGGCTGCGGTTCGATGACGGCATCACCGGCATTGTTGATTTGTCGGATAGCGCGGCGCTTGGCGGCGTTTTCGCTGCCTGGACCGACCAGGACTTCTGGCGCTCTGCCCATATCGTGGCCGATTCCGGCGCGGTGGCGTGGGGTGATGGCACTGAGGTCGACGTCTGTCCGCTAAGCCTCTATCTCGACGTCACTGGCCAATCCTTCGACGAATTGTCCTCCGAAGACCTCTCAGCCATCGCTGACTAGCCGGCAGTGCCGGAGCTCAGCCGCCTCACAATCTGCGGGTTGAGAGTCCCATGGTCTGCGGGTTGAGATGTTCTTGAACTGTAAGCTGAGAATGTCTGAAACTGTAGGTTGATAGCTCCAGAAACTGTAGGCTACACTCTCTGGAAATTGTAGGACGATAGAGAGCCTGCACCCCGATGCCAAACAACATGACCAACACACTCACGCCAACTGGCTACATCTCTCGAGTAAGCGATTCAACAATTGCCGAAGCCCTCACGGCCATGCCTGCCATCGTCATTGAGGGGCCGAGGGGATGCGGCAAGACCTGGACTGGACGCAATTTCGCCAGAAGCGAGGTGCTGTTCGACAAAGACGTCAACGCCCGAATGTCCGTTTCAGCGACACCTGGCTACATATTGGAAGGCGATGAACCACGCTTGCTGGATGAATGGCAGTTAGCTGACGAAGTCTGGAATCAGGTTCGACATGCTTGCGATGAAGGGCATCAAACCGGCAGGTTCATCCTTACCGGCTCCGCATTGCCGCCCGATGACATCACCAGGCACTCCGGCGCGGGTCGGATAGGGCGAGTGCGAATGCGTCCAATGTCATTGCTTGAGACCGGCGAATCTACCGGTGAAGCGTCGCTACGTACGCTGCTCAGCGGCGAAGAAACGGCAGTTCGGCGCCCAGATGCCTCATTTGAAGATGTTGTAGAGGCGGTGTGCCGGGGTGGATGGCCTCGGAATCTCGATAAATCCGTCCGATCTGCCCAAATTCTCCTGCGCAACTATCTCGGTGAAGTTTGTCGAACCGATATTTCCGCGGTCGACGGAGTGGTTCGCGACCCCGCTGGCGTTGAGAGGCTCTTGATGTCATTCAGTCGCAACGTTGCCACTCTGGCTTCGTTTTCGAAACTGGCTGAGGAAGCGTCTGGAGAGCGGGGACTCAACCGGACAACCGCAACTGAGTACGTTCGGTCGTTGGAACGCCTGTTCATTGTGGAAGACCTATCTCACTGGTCTACACACCTTCGATCTCGGGCAACGCTTCTCAGTTCTCCCAAGCGACATCTCGTCGACCCGTCACTAGCGGCCGCAATATTGGGAGCCACCCCTGGGCGGTTGCTCAAAGAACTCAAGGCATACGGATTCTTCTTTGAATCGCTGGTAGTACGAGATCTGCGGATCTACAGCCAAGCGTGCGACGCCAGGGTCTACCACTACCGAGATAGCGACGAACTGGAGGCCGACGCCATCGTCGAGACCCGCGATAGACGATGGATCGCTGTTGAAGCCAAGATCGGTGGCCAGGAGTTGATCGAGGAGGCCGCTCAGTCCCTCCTCCGCCTGAAGCAGAAGGTGGACACCAACCGAGTGGGCGAGCCGTCCAAGCTGCTCATCATCACCGCCACCGGCTACGGCTACGACCGACCCGACGGAACCACCGTCCTCCCCATCACCGCCCTCGGCCCCTAGTCACCCTGTACGGTGCAAGCCCGCGGTATGCCCGAGTGCGCTGCGTGGCGGTGCTATTCGGCTCGTCTTCCTGCGCTGCGCATCAGCTGGACGAGTTCGGCCGGGTCGTAGGGTGCCGGGGGGCCGGGAAGATAGGTAACGGCTTCGATGAGACCGGGGTAGGCGAAGGCGCCGTGGGTCTCGAACGTCGACCACAGGACAGGGGAGCGGCGATCGATGCCGACGTCGATGCCTTGGAACGGAGCAAAGCCCATCAGCATCTCGACCCCGTCGAGGGTCGCTTGCGGTTGGCCGTCCACGCTGATTGTGAAGCTCCAGGTGTAGGGCTCGCCACAACGAGCGGCGATGTGGATCTGGTGCCGGCCCGGCTGGAGGAAGTTCGCAGCGACGGTCTTCTCGACGCCGTACTCGTTGTATCCGAAGTGCACGATTCCATGTTCGATGTACACCACGTATCCACCTCCCTGGTCGCCGTGGGCGACGAGGACACCGTCGGCGTCGTGGTGCACGATGTCGATCTCGATGTCGAAGTCCCGGAGTGCGATGAGCTTCTGGGAGCGGTAGCGCTCTAGTGACGGTGTGCCCGCCAGGAGGCGGACGGGTTCGTTGAGCGAGGCTTCATCGGGTCGGCGCAACACTTGGAGAAGGCCGAGGCCGTCGTCGAGCGGGAACACCTGGTTGTTCCAGGCGGTGCGCTCCCAGGCATCGGCGAGTTCCGCGACCACTTCTGGATGCCGGGCGGCCACGTCGTTCACCTCGGTGGGGTCGGTGGTGATGTCGTAGAGCTCCCACTCGGTGTCGTCATAGGCTGCCCCGCGCTGGTGGAGCGTGACGAGCTTCCATCCATTGCGGTAGAAGCTTCGATTGCCAAAGCACTCCGAGTATTGCTCCGGGTGGGTGCTTTCGGTGGCTCCATGGGTGATGGCGGGGGCGAAGCTGGCGCCGTCGAGGTCGTTTGGCGTCTCGACCTGGGCGAGTTCAAGGATCGTCGGGAGGAGGTCGGTGACGTACTGGTACTGGCGATGGATCGTGCCGGCGCGGTCGAGTCCGATGCCCTTGGGCCACGAAACGATCATGGGCACCCGCACGCCGCCGGCGTGGGTAGAGGACTTGTAGAGCCGAAACGGCGTGTTCGACGCCATCCCCCATCCGCGGGGGTAGTGCACCATCGCTCGAGGACCGCCGATGAGATCGGGATCGCGCTCGACGTCGAAGTCGCGACCGAACCCTGCTGGGTTTCCGAACTGCCGGTAGTAGCTCCGCGTCCCCTGGGCCCCGCCCTCTCGGGTCGCGCCATTGTCGGAGGTGAACAAGACGACAGTGTTGTCCAGGTCGCCCAGCGCCTCGACCACAGCCAACAGGCGGCCCAGGTTCTGGTCGACGTTGTCGACCATCGCGGCGTACACCTCCATGTACCTCGCGTACCTGTCTTGAGCCTCAGCGGGGAGGCTGGCCCAAGCCTCCACCTCGTAGCCAGGCTCGCAGTTGCGCGGCGGCAGCGCCGTGCCCTTGTCGAACAAGCCCGT
This sequence comes from Candidatus Poriferisocius sp., assembly GCA_965208545.1. Classification (GTDB taxonomy): domain Bacteria; phylum Actinomycetota; class Acidimicrobiia; order Acidimicrobiales; family Bin134; genus Poriferisocius. The sequence goes on from OZ242341.1 coordinate 3,066,797, forward strand.
CTTGATCTGATTGGCGAATCGGCGCTCCCGGACCTCGTCCCACCCTTGCTGGTAGCGGCCCCGATGCGTGGCGATGTCGTTCGCCTTGGCCTGGAGCGGTCCGTGGACCGCCCCGTGGGCCAAATACAGGAAGAAGGGGCGGGTCGAGTCGTGGGATCGCAGCGACTTGAGGTAGGAGATCGCCTCGTCGGTGATGTCGTCGGTGAAGTAGTAGCCGTCGGGGTAGGTGTCGATGGCCACCGGTGAGTTGTCGCGCACGAGCCGATGGGGATGGTGCAGGTTGGTCCAGCCCTCCAGCACGCCGTAGAACCGGTCGTAGCCCACCTGAAGCGGCCACGAATCGCGGGGTGCGCCGTCGTGCATCGCCCCGTCGCGGGTCAAGTGCCACTTGCCGACGGCGAAGGTGGCGTACCCCGCGTTGCGAAGGAGCTGGGGGAGCGTGTCGATCGAGGGATCGATCTCCATCGTCCAACCCGGAAAGCCCGGGTCGAAGTTGGCGACTGCGGCGAACCCGGCCCGGTGCGGGTTCATCCCGGTGTGGATGGAGGCGCGAGACGGTGAGCACAGCGGGGCGGTGTGATAGTTCGTGAAGCGCAGACCCCCGGCGCTGAGGCGGTCGACGTTAGGGGTGGCGATCTCCGAGCCGTAGGGGCCGATGTCGGAGAAGCCGAGATCGTCCAGCAAAACGACGATGATGTTGGGGCTGTCTTGGGCGGGCCGAACCGGTTCGGGCCACCACGGGGTCGAGTCGCCGGCGAGACGGGAGATGTGGCCGCCGAAGGGCTGCGGCTGGTCCCGATGGTTGTCGCTCATGCTCGAGTTGTGGTGTGCTCCGGGTTGCTCACGGACTCCGGGTGCCAACCACCGCAGCACCTGACCCGTCCACCGTCACCGACTCGAAACCGGTCGGGCCGACGAAAGAAGTGCCGTCGAGCGTGATGCGCTCCATGACACGCCGATAACCCGGCACCACGTTCACCGGCGCGATGTGAGCCGTCGCACGGTTGTCCCAGAACGCGATGCTGCGCGGGCGCCAACGGAACCGAACCGTGAACTCTCGGCTGCACAAGTGCTCGTTGAGCATTTCGAGCAGATGGCCGCTTTCCTGGCGTGAGAGTTCGACGATGTGGCTCGTGTAGTCGGGGTTCACGTACAGCTGGCGTTCGCCAGTCTCGGGGTGCAGGGTGACCACGGGGTGGCGGGCTCGGAGAGGAGTGGACATGAACTCGCGGGCGAGCTTGTTCGGTTCCCCCCGCACGACGTGCAAGACGTTGTGGTGGACCGCGGTCAGCCCTTCGATGAGCTCACGGATGGGGGCAGACAGCGCCGCGTACGCCGCCGCGAGATTCGTCCATTCGGTATCGGCACCGTACGGCGGCAAGGAGACGGCGCGAAGAATCGAACCCATCGGCGGCGCGGCCATGTACGACAGGTCGTTGTGCCAGCGGTGCTCGATCTCATTGGCGCCTAAGTCGTCGCTGTGGTTTTCCTTTTCGATCATCACGATCTCCGGATGCTCCGGGAACCGTGGGGCCAGCGTGGGATGGCCAGGGCACACTGATCCAAAGTTTCGGCCAAACGCCACGTGCTCGTCTCGGGTGAGTTCCTGGTCGCGGAAAAACACGACCTTCCACTGCAAAAGAGCGGCACGGATGGCGTGAACAGTGGAGTCGTCCAACGGTTCGCGGAGATCGACGCCGTGAATCTCCGCACCCGTGTGCTGAGACATCGGCAGAACTTCGAGCCGGTCGCCGGCATCGATCGTTCCCTGGGCCTTATTCATCACCTTCATGCAGGGTGGCATCCCGTCGCGGTAGACGTCGTTATAAGCAACTAGCTTATTCTCATCGACGCTTGCATGACGCTCCTGACCACCCCTTGATTCATCGCGCCACCCGGAGAACACACCCATGGCCCATCCCACCATCGAACAGATCGCTGAACTCGGGCCCTACCTGGCCGACAACTCCAGCCACGCCGATGCGCTCGGACGGCTACCCGACGACACGGGCAAGTTGCTGAAGGAGACCGGAGTCATTCGGATGTTGCAGCCGCGGGACTTCGGAGGCCTGGAGGCCGACCCCCGCGACTTTTTCAACGCGGTGATGGACGTTGGGAACCACTGCCCCTCGGCGGGCTGGGTCGCTGGTGTGGTCGGCGTTCACCCCTGGGAGCTGGCCCTCAACGACACCCGGGTGCAAGAGGAGGTCTGGGGTGAAGACCCCGACACATGGGTCGCATCGCCGTACGCACCCTCGGGCGTCGCAACGCCGACCGACGGCGGCTTCATCGTCAATGGCCGCTGGTCGTTCTCCTCCGGCACCGATCTCTGCGACTGGATCGTGCTGGGTGCGATGGTCAAGGAGGCCTCCGCCGGACCCGACGACCCGCCGATCGGCAGCCTCCACGTCATGTTGCCTCGCGCCGACTACCAGATCGTCGAGGATTCGTGGAACGTGATTGGACTCGAGGGGACCGGAAGCAAGGACATCATCGTCGATGGCTCGTTCGTGCCCGACTATCGCACACTCGATGTGCGCAAGCTCCTCGACGGTCGAGCCGCCAAAGAGTCGGTCCGCAGCGGCGATCCCCTGTTCAACGTGCCGTGGGCAGGCGTGTTCCCCGGTGGGGTGGCCGCCGGCCTGATCGGAATCGCCGAGGGCGTACTCCAGCGAGGCATTGAGTACCAGGCGGGTCGGATCTCCAACCTCGGTGTTGTGCAGGCCGACGACCACCATTCTCGGCAGGTGCTCGCCGAGGCGGCGTCCGACATCGCCAGCGCTCGCCTTCAGTTGGTCCACAACATCGGCGAGGCCTACGACGCGGTTCGAGCCGGCCACACGATTGGGATTAACCAGCGGGTTGTGCTGCGGCGCGATCAGGTCCGTGCCGCGTGGCGGGCGGCGGCGGCAGCCAACACCGTCTATGACATCTGCGGTGGGAACTCAATCCGTCTCGACAAGCCAGTGCAGCGCTTCTGGCGGGGCATGCACGCCGGGCTCCATCACGGCATTTTCGTCCGAGGCCCGCTGCTCGACCTCGCCGGCGGGGTTCTGATGGGCCTGCCGCCCACCGGTCCGTCAGCGGTCACAGTCTGAGCGCAGAGGTTTTCAGCTCATGAACACAACCACGACATCCATCACCGAAGAGGACACCAGCCGAACGCTGCGCATCGAACACGGTGTCCTGCACTATCACGAGGTGGGCCATGGTCCGCCGTTGGTCATGCTGCACGGCTCTGGCCCTGGGGCCACCGGCTGGGCGAACTTCGGCGAGAACCTCGAGGCATTCGCTCCCCACTTCCGCTGCCTCGTGCTGGATCTGCCGGGCTTCGGTGGCAGCTATGCCCCGCCCACCAATCTGGTACTGCACGGGGCCGAGGCCGTCGCTGGCTTCGTTGACGGGCTCGGCCTGGATGCGTTCTCGCTGCTCGGCAATTCACTCGGGGGAAAGTTCGCCGCTCAGGTGGCGGCGGCTCGGCCCGACCAGGTGCGACGGCTGGCGACCATCGGCGGGGTGGGACTTCCGCTGCTCAGCCCGTTGCCGTCGGAAGGCATCAGTCGGCTCGTCGACTTCGTTGAGAACCCCACCCGCGATCTGCTCATCGCCTGGATGCGATCGATGGTCTTTGACACCGCCACCCTCACCGAGGAGTTGATCGACCGCCGTTGGGAGGCGGCAACCGAGCCCGAGGCGCTCGCCAATATCCGCCAGATCTACAGCCGGGAAAAGCTGTCGTTCCTACGCGACGTCATGCTCGACAACACCAACGAGTTCGTGACGCTGCGCGGGATCCAGGCGCCGACGCTGGTCACCTGGGGGCGAGACGACCGGGTCACGCCCCTTGACGGGATGATCCCGGCAATGCGCCTGATTCGCAACTGCGAAGTCCACATCTTCCCGAACTGCGGGCACTGGTCGATGATCGAGCGCAAGGACGAGTTCGAGCGGGTCGTGATCGAGTTCCTCACCCGCGATGAGCCGGAGATCACCCCATGAGCACACGAAGGTAACCAACCATGTCCGTCCTGTCCCTGGGATACGTCCGGCTCGCAAGTCCACACCTGGACGAGTGGCGCAGGTTCGCTACCGACGTGCTCGGCTTCATGCCCGCGCCTGGCCCCGACGGGGCCGCGGCCTATTTCCGATGGGACAACTACCCCTACCGCCTGGCCGTCGCCGCAGCTGACACCGCGGGAGTCGACGCCATCGGGTTCGAAGTCATCAACGACGCTGACCTGCACGAACAGGTCTCTCGCCTCGAACAGGCGGGTGTCGACGTGACAGTGGGCTCCGACGAAGAGGCCGCCGCCCGTCTCGTGACCGGCTTCGCCTCCTTCGAGGATCCCGCCGACACGCCGCTGGAGCTCTACCACGGCCCCATTCGCAACGACATCCCGGTGGTGACACCCCTCGTTTCGAGTTTCGTGACCGGAGACATGGGGTTTGGACATGCCGTTCTGAAGGTCGATGAACTCGAGCCGGTCCTGAACTTCTACCGAGACGTGCTCGGCTTCCACCTGCGGAACACCTGGCACGCCGGTGCGATGTCGATGGCATTCCTGGGTTGCAACCCGCGTCACCACACGATCGGAATCGGCGCCGGTCTGCCTCGGACCCATCCGCTTGGGCACATCATGGTGGAAGCGGCGACCATCGATGATGTCGGCATGGCCCAAGACCGCTGCCTCGACCAGGGAGTTCCTGTCCACATGTCCTTGGGACGTCACACCAACGACGAGATGATCTCCTTCTATTGCCAAGCGCCCGACCCGATGATGGTCGAGTTCGGATGGGGTGGGCTACGGGTCGAGGACCCCGACCAAGCCGGCACCTACCAGATCTCCCGCCCGAGCTTTTGGGGCCACCGGCCCTTCCCGGCTGGACCAGCACCCAGCTAGTAGCGGGAGCGGGGGGAGATAGCGAGGGAGAGGGCTACGGCGACGATGGCGGCGCCGGCGCCTAGGAGGTAGGAGCTGGCCAGGGAGTTGCCGGTGATGTCGGTGCCGATCATGATGACCATGGTCTGCATGCCGGTGGTGACGCCGACTTGGGTGAGGGTGCCCCGCATGCCCGAGGCCACGCCGTAGTCCTCGGGCTCCACGGCGTCGGAGGCGGTGGTGGTAAGCGAGGGGAGCTGGATGCCGTGGCCGATGGCCACCACGAACAGCCCCGCCACCGTCCAGCCCAGCGATGCCTGCCAGGCCGACAGGGCGAAGAACACCATGCCCACCGCCAAAAGCGACGATCCGACCACCGGGGTCATGCGGGCCCCCAGGCGGGGGTGGATGTAGCCCCCGGCAAAGGCGCACGTACTGAACGTGATCGGCCGCACCGCCAGCAGCAGGGTGGCCGCTCCCAGGCCCCAGCCCAACCGCTCGGTGAACAAGAACGGGGTCACCACCAGCCCGCCCATGAACGAGAAGTTGGCCAGGGTGACCACCCAGATGGGGATGGAGAAGTTGCGCTTTCGCAGGTAGGCCATGCTGATGATCGGCTCGGGCATGCGCTGCTCTATTCGGGCGAACGCCCCCAGAAACACAACTCCGCCGGCCATGAGGATGACGCTCACCGAAGTGCCCACCCCGTCGTTGCCCAACAGCGTGAGCCCCACCAGCACCAGCGCCACCCCGGCAGTGAGCGTGAGGCCGCCCCAGTAGTCGACAGACACGTCTAGGCCGCCGCCCATCGGGCGGACCACCGTCGCGCTGGTCACCAGGCCGATCACCGCGATCACCCCGAAAAAGGCGAACACCCACCGCCAGCCGAACTGCTCGACGATCTGGCCGCCCACGATCAGTCCGATGGCGGGCGCCCCCGACAGCGCCGACTGGTACCAGCCGATGGCCCGGGAGCGGGTGGCGATGGGAAACGCCAGCAGCACCATGGCGGTGCCTGCGGCGGTGGCCACCCCGTTGGCCACCCCGGCCGCCACCCGGAACCCGATCAGACTCTCGATGTTCCAGGCCAGCCCGCTGAGAGGGGTGACCACCACCAGCATCACCGCCGAGGCCAGAAATGCCCGGCGGTGGCCGTAGATGTCGCCCAGCTTGCCGCCCAGCGACGTAGACACCGCGGAAGCCAAGATGGCCCCGGTCACCGTCCAGCTGGCAGCATCGGTTCCGGTGTCGAGGTCGCGGGCGATGTCGCCGACGGCCACCGCGATCACCGTCAGACTCATGCTCACCCCGAACTGCACGGGGACGATGGCCGCCATCAGGCGGAACCGGTAGCGGTCGTCGTAGCCGACCGCGGCTGTGCTCAGGGCTTCACGCCGGGACTACCCCGACAGGGCGGCCTGCACCGCGGTCGCGGCTGTCTCCTGGGCTTCGACGGCGCCGGGGATGGCCAGGGTCATGCCGAAGAAGCCGTGGAACATGCCGTCGTAGCGGTGGACCTCACAAGCCACCCCGGCTTGTTGGAGGGCGGCCCCGTAGGCCTCGCCCTCGTCGCGCAGCGGGTCGAACTCGGCGGTGATCACACACGCTGGCGGCAGCCCGCTGAGATCGGCTGCTTTGATGGGCGAGGCGTAGGGGTTGTTGCGGTCGGCGACGTCGGCGTACTGGTCGTAGAACCAGTCCATCGACTCCTTGGTGAGGAAATAGTCGAAGCCGTTCTCGGTCTGCGACGGCCAGGCGTTGGAGTCCATGTCGCAGCAGGGATAGATCAGCAGCTGATGTGCGATGGCCGGACCGCCCCGGTCGCGGGCCATCTGGGCCACTGCCGCGGCCAGGTTGCCCCCGGCGCTGTCGCCGGCCACTCCCAGGCGAGAGGCGTCGGCGCCAATGGAAGCGGCGTTGGCGGCCACCCATTGGGTGGCGGCGTAGCAGTCTTCGGCCGCGGCCGGGAACTTGGCCTCCGGCGCTAGCCGGTAGTCCACCGACACGTACACCATGCCTGTGCGGTTCACCATCTCCCGCACTTGGCCGTCGTGGCTGTCGATGCCGCCGATCACCCAGCCCCCGCCGTGGAAGAACACCACCACCGGGCGGGGCTCATCGGTGGCCTCGGCCCAGTAGATCCTGATCGGCAGATCGTTGCCGTCGGCGCCGGCGATCACCCGGTCCTCGGTGCGGGCCACGTCCTCCACCGGCATGGCGTCGCCCAGCTGCATGCGGTTGCGCAGCTCCTCGGCGGTCAGCGAGGCGATGCCCGCAAAGCTCACCCCGTTTTCTTCCATCATGTCCATAACGACCTTGGCGGCCGGATCAAGTGCCATGGGCCGCACCCTAACCGAGCCCAATGCGCCTGCTGTGGGTCGCGGCGTTTACCATCTGCCCGGAGACAGCGCCGACACCCAAGGGGGATGGCATGGAGTTCGCGATGTTCTACGAGATTCCGGTGGCCCGGCCCTGGACTCGTGAGAGTGAGTACAACGCCTACCAGAACACCATCGAGCAGGCCGTTCTGGGCGACAAGATGGGCTTTCACTCGTTTTGGACGGTGGAGCACCACTTCTTGGAGGAGTACTCCCACTGCTCCAACCCCGAGGTGCTGTATGGCCACATCGCGGCGCTCACCGAGAACATGCGGATCGGCTACGGCGTGCGGCTTCTGCCCAAGCCCTACAACCACCCGGTGCGCACGGCGGAGTCGGTGGCGGTGCTCGATCTGATCAGCAACGGGCGGGTGGAGTTCGGCACCGGCCGCTCGTCCACCCGGGCCGAGCTGGAGGGCTTCAACATCCACCCCAACGAGACCCGGGCCCAGTGGGACGAGGCTCTGCGCCACATCGTGGGTTGCTGGACCAACGACGAGTACGAGTTCGAGGGCGAGTACTGGTCGATGCCCAAGCGCCGGGTGCTGCCCAAGCCCCGCCAGGATCCCCACCCGCCCATCTGGGGGGCCACCAGTTCGGTGCCCGGCCACTACGAGATCGGCAAGCGGGGCATCGGGCTGTGCTCGTTCACCGTGGGCCAGCCGCCCGAGGATTTGGCCGAGCGGCTCGAGGCCTTCCGCAAGGGCCACGCCGACTGCGACGAGCCGGTGGGCGCGTTTCGCAACGAGCGGGCCGCCACCTTCACCATGGTTCACTGCAATGAGACCAACGAGAAGGCCCGGGCCGCCGCCGAGGAGTCGTTCGTGTGGTATCCGGGCTACGGGGGCGGGCTCATCGCCTCGGTGGCCGACTACCTGGCCGACCTGGAGGTGGCCGAGCTGGGCACCTACGAGTACACCGGCGATGCGGCCAAGAGCCGCGACGAGGGCCTGCTGGGACAGATCACCATGGACTACATCTGGGAGTCGGGCGCCGCGGTAATCGGCGACCCCGACCGCTGCGTGGAGATCGCCAAGCGCTACGAGGCGGTGGGCTGCGACCTGCTGTTTTGCCTGTTCAACCCGTACAAGATGGCCCACGAGGATGTGATGACCTCCATCGAGCTCATGGGCAAGTACGTGATCCCGGAGTTCAAGAAGAGCTAAGGGACGCCTCAACCGCCAACTACCCGTTCAAGAAGAGCTAACCGCAGACTGGAGGCGGCCATGGCCCTGCTCAACATCCGCTACGACTTCCGGTGTCCCGACATCTGCCCGGTGCCGGTGGAGGAGCTGTACCACGCCGCCATCGAACAGGCGGTGTGGGCCGAGGACCTGGGCTTCGTGTCGGTGACGCTGTCGGAGCACCACGGCTCCGACGACGGCTACCTGCCCTCGCTGGTGGCGCTGGCCTCAGCCATCGCCGCTCGCACCGAGAACATCCACATCATGCTGGCGGCGCTGATCGCCCCCATGCACGACCCGCTGCGGATCGCCGAAGACCTGGCCGTGCTCGACCGCATCAGCAAGGGCCGCATCAGCGTGACGGTGGCCGGGGGCTATGTGCCCTCGGAGTTCGAGATGTTCGGCTATACGACGGGCGACCGGGTGCGCCTCACCGTTGAGATGGTGGAGACCCTCAAGGCGGCGTGGACCGGCGAGCCGTTCGAGTTCCGGGGCCGCACCGTGCGGGTCACCCCCACCCCTTATCAGAATCCCCGGCCGGCCATCTGGCTGGGCGGCAGCGGCGAGAAGGCGGCCCGCCGAGCCGCCCGCATCGCGGATGGGTTCCTGCCCACCATGCCCGAGTTCTGGGACATCTACCGCGACGAGGTCATCAAGCTGGGCCGTGACGACCCGGGCCCGGCCACCTCCGGTGGCGTCGGCTACCTGCACATCACCCACGACCCCGACGCCACCTGGGCCAAGGTGGCCCCCCACGCCCTGCACGAGATGAACGCCTACGGCCAGTGGGCGGCTGAGTCAGGCGCCGCCACCGGCTTCGAACCAGTCGAGGACGCCGACGCCCTGCGGGCCATGGGCTTGCACCAGCTGATCTCCCCGGCCGAGGCCATCGACATGATCAAGGCCATGGGCGACTTCGACGCCCTCATGTTCCACCCCCTCATGGGCGGCCTCGACCCCGCCCTATCCTGGGAAAACCTCCGCCTCTTCGAAACCGAGGTGCTCCCCCACCTCTAGCGAGCGAAGCGGTTGGTGGCGGTGACGGCCGCCTCCACCATTGCCGGCTCGGTGGCGAGATGGCCGGCGTCGACGACAACGAGTTCGCTGTCCGGCCAAGCGCTGGCTAGCTCCCTTGCGGTCGCGACCGGAGCGCTGTGGTCGAGTTGGCCGTGGATCAACACCGCGGGAATGCCGTGCAGGCGGTGGGCATTGCCGATGATCTGGCGAGGCTCAAGCCAGGCGCCGTGATGGAAGTAGTGAGTGACGATGCGGGCGAACCCCATGCGGAAGCGAGGATCCTCGTAGCGGGGGTTCGGTTCGCTGCCTGATACCACTGCGTCCTCCCACCGACACCACTCAGTAGCGGCTTGCTCCCGGATCGCCGGATCGGGACTGTTGAGCAAGCGGTAGTAGGCGCTGACGAGATCTTCCTCTTGGCCGCTCACACCCGCACCAGCATGAAATCGTTCCCAGGCCTCGGGGAAGATGCGGCCAGCGCCGTGATACAGCCAGCGGATCTCCTCGCGATTAGTAGTGGTCACCGCCAGCAAAACGAACTCCGAGACCCGCTCCGGATGCCGTTGGCCATAGACCAGCCCGAGCGTCGAACCCCAGCTGTTGCCAAAAACAAGCCACCGGTCGATTGCTAAATGGGACCGAAGCGCTTCCATATCCCGCACAAGATGGTCGGTGGTGTTGTGCTCCAGGCTGGTGTCGAAGTCACCGGCATGTGGGGTACTCCGCCCGGACCCTCGCTGATCGAACAGCACAATCCTGTAGAGCGCCGGGTCGAAGAACCGGCGATGCGTCGGCGTGCAGCCGCTCCCCGGCCCGCCGTGCAGCACCACCGCCGGCTTCCCGCTGGGGTTGCCACAGGTCTCCCAGTAGATGCTGTTGTCGTCGCCGACCTCCAAGTGGCCAGCGTCATACGGCTCAATCTCTGGAAAGAGTCCTCCCATCAGGCCCTCACTTCAGCCGCGTCGCTCCTGTTCAAGGCGTTTGTATTTCCATGTAGTGCAATGTAGCGTGTTCTCAATGAAATTGACCTCAGAAGCACTGAGCATAGAAGGGAAGTGAGCTATGCCCCGTCCTACATCTTTTCGCCTTGAAGATGAGCTATTGGAGCGCCTCGAAGCTGAGAGTCGGGCCGCTTCCATGACAACCACATCGCTGGTGAGCTCGCTGCTCGATGAGGGGCTGAAGACCCGAGAGTTTCCCGGTGTGGTCTACCGTCCTGGTCCTACCGGGCGGCGAGCGGGACTGGTAGGCGGGCCAGACGTGTGGGAAATCATCCGCGACCTGCGGGGCTTGCCGGGCCGGGGCATGGAGCGCATCGAGCGCATCGCCGAGGAACTTGAACTGTCGGTGAATATGGTCGGTCTGGCAGCAGATTTCTACAGCACCTTCCCCGAGGAGATCGACGCGCGCATCGAAGCGGACGAACAGGCTGCTGAGCAGATCCGCCACCGCATAGAACAACGCGAGAATTTGCTGTCGTCTTGAGGTGGCTGATTGACGAAATGCTGCCTCCATCGACCGCGGAGGAGCTGAACGCCCTGGGTCATGACGCCATCAGCGTCGCTACTGCCGGGCTCGCCGGAACAGATGATGAGTCGGTCTATGCCGAAGCCCTCAAACAAAGCCGAGTAGTGGTGACCGAGAACGTCTCAGACTTCGCAACGATTGCCGCTCAGCGACTCGCCAACGACGACACCTGTGTACCCGTGGTGCTGGTCCGCAAATCTGACCACCCACGAGGTGGGGCATTAGCCCACCACCTCGCGAGACACCTACACCAGTGGGCCACCCAAAACCCCAACCCCTACCCCGGAGCCCACTGGCCTTAGAGTCTTGTTCTACCCCTCAGAGGGCACCTGGTAGCGGTTCACGTAATCGGCGAACTGGTCGCGGACTTCGTCGGCTGACAATCCGAACTGGTCGAGGGTGTAGCGGTGTCGTCCGAATCGGTCTTGGGGGTTTTCGTCCATCCAGGCGGCCATCCGGCGGCGGCCAAGGTCGTCCAATTCCATGTTGAAGTGGCGGTAGATGCGCTCCACTGAGCCCACGGGGTCGTCCATCAGCTCGGCGTACTGGAGGTCGAACACGGTGTCGTTCGGCCCCTGCCGGTCTCGGAACTCGGTGCCCACTTTGACGCCGTGCAGGCACTTGTCCCGCCAAGTTCGGCCTACCCGAGCGAAGTCCACCTGGTCGGTGTTGGTGGCGTGGAGTGTGGAGTTGAGGCTGGCCACCGACCCCACCACCTTGAGCGGGTCGCGGTGGGTCCACACCACCCGGGCATCGGGGTACACGGCATACACCGCGTCCATGTGCCACATGTGGCCCGGCGTCTTCAGCGCCCACCTCTGGGTCGGGATGGTGGACTGCAAAACCTGCAAGCACAGCCGGTGGAACTTATAGGCCGACACCATGTCGCAGGTCTCGAACCATGCGCCGTAGGAGTCGAACGTGCCCTGGGTCTCGAAGTGGATCGACTTGAACTCCCCGCCCAGCAGCGTCACGCACTCGGTGGGCAGGGTGGGCGCCATCGGGTGCATGGCCTGCACGCTGGGGGCCAGCTTGGCCAACTGGTCCGAGTCCTTGACCGATTCGGCAATGCGGGGATCCTCCTTGTGGCTCGACAGGGTGGGCGGCGGGGCCACCGCGGCGGCCTCCCACGCCAACAGCGATCGGTTCTGAGGATCGAGATCAAGCAAGTTGCTAAGCAGGGTGGTGCCGGTGCGGGGTAATCCGCTCACCACGATCGGCCCGGCAACCCGCTCCTGGGCCACTTCGGGATGCTGGTTGGCCCAATCCACCACCCGCAGCCGCATCTGAAGGGTGGTGTCGAGCAAGCCCCCCATGATCATCCACCCCAGCTGGCTCAAGTTCCCCTCGTCGTTGACCGAGTCCACCAGGACCTCGAACCCCTCCTGCCAGCCGTCGGGGCCGTAGTCGTTGAGCTTGGCCGACTCCTGGGCCTTGCTCACCAGTGCATCGGCGCTGAGCCGGCCATGTGAGGGTCGAATCCGGCGAACGGTGCGGCCATAGCCGTTCAACGCCCGCACCACCAGCGGTAGAGACCGCCTGTCGGTAGCCCTGACGTCTCGCTTGGCCTCGCTCATGGTGGCGTAGGGTAACCCCCCAATGTCGGAAAACCCTCCGCCATCGAGCGACTATCCCCCAGAGCACCACATTCTGCGCGACCTCGAGATGGTGAACGAGCGGCCCGAGCGGGGATGGGCGATTAGCCGGGTCCCACTATCCCCGGCCGTGCTGGCCCCATCGGGCATCGCCCGCCTCGGCATCATCGGTGTCACGGCCGACGCGGCGGGAGCGCTGACCGCTCTGATCGAGGCGCTGCCCGATCGAATCGCCACCCAGGACTTGTCGTACACCGCATCGGGCTTTGCCCGCCAAGGTCCGCTGATTGCCTCGTGTCGACTAGTGCGGGCCGGGCAGCGCCTGATCACTGTGGCCGCCACCGTGGCCGACGGCTGCGGCAGCGACGATCCCGAGCAGGCCCAGCCCATCGGCCAGGCGATTCTCTCCTTCTCGTTGATCCCCAACCGGCCGGGGTACGACGACCTGTCTCCTTTGCAGGACCCGGCCATGGAGCGGCGGGAATTGGGTCTGGCCACATCGGGATTCGGGGACGGGTCGCTGTGGGATGCCATCGGGCTCGACGTGGTGGACGCCGCCGCGGGGGTGGTGCAGGTTCCCAAGACCGACTATGTGCGCAACAGCTTCGGCACCATCACCGGGGGCGTGATGATCATGGCGGCGGAGGCCGCCGGCGAGCTTGCCGCCCAGGAGGCGCTGGGCGCACCGGTGGCCGCCATGAGCCTCAACTACCGCTTCTTGGACCAGACCCGGATCGGCCCGGCCCAGACCCAGACCACGGTGCTGCGCCACGACGATCGGGGGGCAGTGGCCATCGTGAGGCTGATCGACAGCAAGCGCGACCGCAACCTGGCCGGTTACGCGGTGATCCAGTTCGCGGTGCTGTAGCGGCTCAGGCGGTGCCGGAGGCCAGGGCGTCGCCGATACGCAGGAGCTGGGCAGTGGCCCCGCCCAGCGACAGCTCCAGGTGCTTGGCCCACACGTAGTAGCGCCACAGCGGGTAGTCGCGGTCTACGCCCATCCCGCCGTGGAGGTGCTGGGCGGCGTTGGCCACCCGCTGACCGCCGTCGGCGGCCCAATACTTGGCCACCGCCACCTCGGTTGATGCCTCCAACCCCTGGTCCAGTCGCCAGCACGCTTGCAGGGCGGTGAGTCGGATGGCCTCAGTATCGATGTAGGCGTCGCCCACCCGCTGGCCGACGGCCTGGAAGGTGGCGATGGGCCGGCCGAACTGCTCCCGCTCGCTGGTGTAGGCCGCGGTGATCGCCAGCGCCTCGCTCACCACCCCCACGGCCACTGCGCTCAGTGCCGCCGTACACCGCTGCACCAGCCATTCCACAGCTTCAGCCCCGGTGCCCAGCCGATCAGCCGGAGCATCAACCAGCACCACCTTTCCCTCGACCAGCCCCGAAGTGGTCTGCTGGGACACAACCTCAACCGATGGGGCGACATTGCGCACCAAGAAGAGCCCGACGCCGTGGTCCGTCGATGCGGGAACCAGAAAGCAGTCGGCCTGATCGGCGAACGGGACCATCTCCTTGGTGCCGGTCACCGTCCAGCCATCGCCCGCTGCGGACGCCGTCGCCGAGGGTTCGCCAGGATCGCGGCCCGGCTCCACCAGCGCGGGCGACACCAGCGCCGATCCTTCGGCCATCTCATCCAACAGGTCTTCGTCGGGATCGAACTCGGCCACCGCCATGGCCGCTACCGGGGCCAGAAAGGGCACCCGGGCCGTGGTCCGGCCGATCTCCTCCAACATCAGGCAAGTGGCCAAGAAACCCAAGCCTCCCCCGCCACACTCCTCCGGCAGGGAGACGCCCACCAGCCCGGCATCGCTCAACTCCCCCCATACATCTTCATCATGGGTTGTGCCATCGGCCTCCAGGTGCTTGTGCCGCTCCGGGGTCGACAAGTCGCCCAATATCTGGCGGCTCAGATCGGCAACCGCTTGCTCCTGCTCGGACAAGGAGAAATCCACGGGCTCAGTGTGGCACCCCTCTGACCGGGGGGCGTATTTGAGCAACAATGGCTGCTCTGACTCTTACTCGCACTTTGTTGACTGCGATCTGGCTGGTAGCCGCTGTCGCCTTGTTCGCTGCTTGCGGCTCCGACGCTCCTCCTCCTTCTGCGGCAACCTCGGTGGCCACCGCGCCGGTGGAAGCACCGGCCTCCCCTGCTCCCACCGCCGTCGCCACGCCCGCGTCCCCCACCGCCCCACCGACCACTGTCTCTCACACCTCGGTGCCCGCAACCCCCTCCCCCACCTCCCCGCAACCCACCGCAGTCGCCACTTCAACCCCGATACCAACCACCACACCGGCCACCACCAGTCCGACACCAACTGCGCCACCCACCGACCCTCCTGCTACCGAGCAGCCGACCGTCGCCCCAGAACCCCCACCCCCTGCCTGGTCGGGGACGCTGACCTATCAAGTGGTGGCCACCCATCCCCACGACACCTCGTCGTTCACCCAGGGGCTCGTGTGGTTCGACGGCCTGCTCTACGAGGGCACCGGGATACGAGGGCAATCGGTGCTGCGAATCATCGAGTTGCCCACCGGCCGCGTGCTCCAAGAAACCGCGGCCCATCCCCAGCATTTCGGGGAAGGACTGGCCCTAGTTGACGACCAGCTCATCTGGCTCACCTGGCAAGCCGGCACCGCCGGGGTGTACCACCGGGACACCCTGGAGCAAACCGGCAGCTTCGCCTACGCCGGTGAAGGCTGGGGGCTGTGCCACGACGGCACCCGCCTGGTGATGAGCGACGGATCGAACACGCTCACCTTCCGCCACCCCACCACATTCGAGGCGATGGGCTCAGTTGCCGTCACCCTGTCCGACGGCAGCCCGGTCAACCAGCTCAACGAACTGGAATGCATCGGCGACGATGTGTGGGCCAACGTCTGGCTCACCGACCGCATCGTGGTCATCGATCCGGACACCGGCACGGTTGTCGCCGAGGCCGACATGGCCGGGATCATCAGCCCCCACCCAGCGCTCTCCGACGGAAACAACGTTCTCAACGGCATCGCCTACCGGCCCGACGCTGGAACTTTCCTCATTACCGGCAAGCGCTGGCCCACCATCTTCGAGGTCCGCTTTGAGTGATGACCCGTTGGTCGCGGGGGTGGACGGGGCCAAGGGAGGGTGGGTTATGGCGGTTACCGCCACCGCCCCGGGCTCGCCGGTCGAGTTCTCATTGTTTCCTTCGTTTGCCGACGCGTGGGCCGAGGCTCGGTCCCGGCAACTGCTGGCCGTCGCGGTGGACATGCCCATCGGGCTTCCCGGCCAAGAGCGACGACACTCCGATATCGAGGCCCGGGAGCTCCTCGGCCCCCGCCGCTCCTCGCTCTTCTGGACTCCACCGCTGGGAGTGCTCGACGCCACCGACCACGACGAGGCCAACCGCCTGTCAAGAGATACCACCAGCCGGGGCCTGTCCATCCAGGCGTTCCACCTGCTCCCCAAAGTGAGGGAGGTTCGGGCCGTGCTGACTCCCGACGACCTCTCCCCGCAGTCCCGTCCCCAAGCTGCCGAAGTCCACCCTGAGACCAGCTTCGCCGTGCTGGCCGGTCAACCCATGTCGGCATCCAAGCACCAGCCAGCGGGGCAGGCTGAGCGCTTGGCCTCGCTGGCCCCGGAATTCGACAATCTCGACACAGAACCCCAACCCCTGTCGGGAGCGACCCTCGATGACCTGCTCGACGCGGCCGCCGCGGCTTGGACCGCTCGGCGCATAGCTGCGGGCACCGCAAAGATCCTGGGCCAAGGCGAAGTCGATGAAACCGGCTACCCCATGGCCATTTGGGCCTGATCTGTAACTACGACAGCTCGGTATAGCCGGGGGTCTCCAGGTGAGGAGTCTTCAGATAGACCTTGGCCTCGGGCGACCCCTGGAAGCGACCGTGGCTCCACCGCACCTCCACGTGGCCGTCCACATGCACCGGGGTGTCGGTGGCCTTGACAATCAGGTCGCCCCGCCAGCGCACCACCGGCTGCACCCGGGCCTCGGGCCACACGTCGAACGACTTGAACGCGAACCGCTGGCGAAAGTCCCACGGGGTGTCCACCCGATAGCGAACCGGACGGCGGCGGTGGTCGGTGCCCAACACGAAATAGGGCGCGGGCTGGAGCCGCAGCAGGCGCCACAGCGCCTCCTCCCGGCGGGTAGCCCGATGGCCCAGCGCCTTGAGCCACCGCTCGGCGGAGGCCTGCGACACCGCCACCGAGAACCAATGGGCGGCCTCGGCCAGCGGCTCAGGCCAGCGGCGGGCAAAAGGCCGCTTCAGCCGCTTGTGCTGGTCGGCGTTCAGGTCGGTGACCGATGGCGGCAGGTCGTCGAACCCCTCCTCGTGGCTGGCCAGGTACTGGCGGGCGGCCTGGTAGAGAGCCTGGTACTCGGCCAGGGCCACTTCGGCGTACCAGTCCCCCGCCCCGGTTCGCCTCACCGCCAGCAGCCGCTCGAAGAGGTGCCCAGGCGCCACGTTGTGCAGCAGGCTCGACCCGTACTTGCAGCTCACCAGATACACATGGTCGATGCGCAGATCAGCCGGGGTCTGCTCATAGGACGGCGCCTGATGGGGACCCTTCCACTCCACCCGCCTCGGCTGCCGCCCCCGCAGGCCGTCTTCGGCGGCGGCAAAGGCCACGCCGTTGGCCCAAGCCTCTTCAAACTGCACCTCGTACCTGCCGTCGGCCCGAGCGGCGATCAGCTTGTCGTAGTGCCGGTGCTCCACCCCCACCACCGCATCGGGGCGAGTGGCCAGCGCCTCGTCCACCGACGACAAACCCAGCATCCCCAGCCCGGTGACGATCTCGGTTATCTCGGTGCGAAGCGAAGCCATCCCCGCCCATCTTGGTCGCTGGGCTGTCGCCGTGCATGGAGCTTGGCGGGAAAGCAGGAGATTGCACCCAAGATGCGAAACCGCGCCCGATGATGGCATCCTTAGAGGGTTCCCCTGAGCCCCTCGGAGCACAATGACGTTCAAAAAAGGTGACAAGGTCGTCTATCCCCACCACGGAGCAGCCACCGTGGTCAAGCGGGAGATGAAAGAGGCCTTCGGAGAAAAGACCGAGTACCTGGTGCTTCGCATGGCCCACGGCGAGATGGTGCTGTCGGTGCCCGTGGCCAAGGCCGAGGAAGTGGGCATGCGGTGGCCCATCTCCACCGAGGACGTGGAAGACCTGTTCGAGGTTCTCCGCAAGCGCGACGTGCGCGAGCCGGCCAACTGGAGCCGCCGGTTCAAGAACCACCAGGAGAAGCTCAAGTCGGGCGACGTCTACCAGGTGGCCGAGGTGGTGCGGAACCTGGCCCTGCGAGACCAGAGCAAGGGACTGTCCGCCGGCGAGAAGAGCCTGTTCACCAAGGCCCGCAACGTGCTGGTTTCGGAGCTGAGCTTCTCGCTGAACGTGTCTGAGGACGAGGCCCTCGACCGGGTGGAGGAAGCCCTGTCCTGATCCCGCGGGGCGGGAAAACCAGTTGCTCTCCGGCACCAGGCCGGCGGGTACGCTTACCCCCAACACGGGCTGTGGCGCAGTTTGGTCAGCGCACCTGCTTTGGGAGCAGGGGGTCGCCGGTTCAAATCCGGCCAGCCCGACCCCACCGACACGAAAGCCGGAGAAACCCGACCACTTAGAATGGCGGCCATGTCCGGCCCTCCGAGCTACTTCGACGAGGCTGTCGACGACCACGGGCGCACTCGGGATCACTACCGGCCGGTGCAGGAGTGGTTCGACCGGCTGACGCCGGAACAAGTGAAGGCCCTCGAAAACCAGCGCAACGAGTCTTTCCGCCGCCAGGGGATCACGTTCACGGTGTACGGCGGCGACGAGGGCACCGAGCGCACCTGGCCCATGGACCTGTTCCCCCGGGTGATCGACGCCGAGGAGTGGTCCATGCTGGAGCGGGGCCTGATACAGCGGGTCACCGCCCTCAACCGCTTCCTCGACGACATCTACGCCGGTGAGCAGGCCATCATCAACGACGGAATCGTCCCCCGCCGGCTGATCACCTCGTGTACCGGCTTTGAGCGGGAGGCCATGAACGTGTCGGTCCCGCTGGGGGCCCGCTGCCTGGTAGCCGGAATCGACTTGGTGCGCGACGCCGACGGCGCCTACCGGGTGCTGGAAGATAACCTGCGCAACCCCAGCGGCATCTCCTATGTGATCGAGAACCGGGCCGCCATGACCAAGCTGTTGCCCGCCGCCTTCTCCGACCTGGCGGTTCGCTCGGTCGACCACTACGGCCGCTCGCTGCTGCGGGCCTTGCGCTCCATCGCCCCGCCGGCCTGCGGTGACGACCCCACCGTGGCGGTGCTCACCCCCGGCATCTTCAACTCGGCCTACTTTGAGCACGCCTTTTTGGCCCGCAGCATGGGCGTGGAACTGGTGGAGGGGCGCGATCTGGTGGTGGACGACCACATGGTGGCCATGCGCACCACCCGGGGCCTGGAGCGGGTGGACGTGATCTACCGCCGCATCGACGACGATTTCTTGGACCCGGTGGTGTTCAACCCCAGCTCCACCCTGGGGGTACCCGGCCTGATGGCCGCTGCTCGGGCCGGCACGGTGTCGGTGGCCAACTCGGTGGGCAACGGAGTGGGCGACGACAAGGCGGTCTACGCCTACGTGCCCGACATGATCCGCTACTACCTGGGCGAGGAGGCGATCATCCCCAACGCCGACACGTACCTGCTGTGGGAGGAGGACCAGCGAAACGAGGTACTCAAGCGCCTCGACCAACTGGTGGTCAAGCCAGTGGCCGAGTCGGGCGGCTACGGGATCGTGATCGGCCCCCGGGCCAGCGATGCCGAGCTGGCCGAGGCCCGGGACAAGATCTTGGCCGACCCCCGCAACTGGATCGCCCAAGAGGTGGTGAACCTGTCCCGGCTGCCGGCGTGGAGCGGCGACGGATTCGCCCCACGCCACATCGACCTGCGCCCATTCGTGTTGAGCGGCGAGCAGGTGGAGGTTATTCCTGGCGGTCTCACCCGGGTGGCCCTGCGGGAGGGATCGCTCATCGTCAATAGCTCCCAGGGCGGCGGATCCAAAGACACCTGGGTGCTGGGCAGCCCCGAACCGACAACCGCAGCCTCAAGCTGATGCCGGCCCGTCACGCAAGCGAACCAGGACACCCAAGCTGATGCTGGCCCGACACGCCGAGGACATGTTCTGGGCCGGCCGCTACCTGGAGCGGGCCGAAGACACCGCCCGAATGGTGCGGGCCACCCTGCTCAGCACCGTGGCTGAGAGCCCGGCCCAGGCCATCGATCGGATGCAGAACCTGATCAGCACGCTGCGGCTGGAAGTGCCCGCCCCCACCCAAGACGTAGAGACCATGGCCGAGAGCATCACGCCGTCGCCGCCCATGCTGCGCAGCGAGGCCGGGCTGGGCATCGACGTGCAGGCGGCGGCCACTCGCCTGGTGGCCTCGCCGGCGCTGGCCGGGTCGGTGGCGTTCTGCATCGGCCGCACCAGGGAGAACTTCCGATCCCTGCGTGACCAGATTCCCTCGGAGCTGTGGGAACAGATCAACGAGTTCCACTTGCGGCTCCGCCAAGGCGACTTCCCGGCAACCATGGAGCAAGACCCGTTCCAAACCCTCGACTTCATCCGGGTGAGCTGCCAGTCGCTCACCGGTGTCATCAGCTCGTCGATGGCCCAGGGCGAGGGCTACCGGTTCTTGGTGCTGGGCCAGATGCTGGAGCGGGCGCTGATGACCTGCCGCCTGGTCAGCGTCCGCTACCCCGAGCTCGACGGATCGTCCTACGACGAGATGGCCCTCACCCTCCGGTCGGTCTCGGCCCTGGAGGCCTACCAGCGGGCCAGCCAGTCGTCTCCTGTGGGCTCTGACGTGGCCCGATTTCTCATGGTCAACGACTCTTTCCCCCGGTCGGTGCTCTATTGCCTGAGGGCCAGCGAGGCCCACGTGCAAGCGCTGGCCGCCAACGGCCGCCCTCCGCCGCTTCGTCGTTTGGCCCAGCTCCGCTCCGAGTTGGAGTACGCCGACTTCGACACCATGGTGGGCGACCTGCCCCGTCATCTGTCCACTCTGGAAGACGGGGTGCGGGACGTGGCCAATCTGGTGGGCAACCACTTCTTCCGCAACGCTGAGTCTTTCGATCTGCACAGCCAGGCCATCATGCCGGGGGTGTCGTCGTGAGGCTGGACATCAGCTATCGCACCAGGTTCGCGTTCGACGCTCCGGTGCGGGAGTCCCAGAACGAGATGCGGGCCTGTCCGGTCTCCGACGAGCGCCAGCAGTTGCTGAATTATCGGGTGATTGTCGAGCCGTCGGCCAGGATGCTGTCATTCACCGACTACTGGGGCACTCGGGTGGACCACTTCGGCGTCACTGACACCCACACCGTGCTCGAGGTGACCGCGGAGGCTTCGGTGGAGACCCAAGACCCGCCGCCGGTCTCCACCGGCCCGCCATTGGAAACGCTGAAGGTGCCGGGATTCCGCGATCGACACGAGGAGTTCCTCAAGCGCAGCCACCACACCCACTGGAACGAGGACATAGCCCAAGCAGCCCGCAGCCTTGCCGAGGCCAACGGTTCGAATGTAGCCAGCGCGGTGATGGAGGTGAGTCGGTACGTCGGCGACAAGCTCACCTATGAGCCCGGTGCCACCGATATCGGCGAGCCCATCGCCGACATCGCTGCCAAAGGCGTTGGCGTCTGCCAGGACTACGCCCACTTGGCCGTGGCCCTGTGCCGGAGCATCGGCATCCCGGCCCGCTATGTGTCGGGCTACCTGTTCTCCAGCGACGACCGCACCGGCATCATCGACGGCGACCTCGTCCGAGTGCAGACCCACGCCTGGTTCGAAGCGGCCGTCCCCGGTCTGGGCTGGCTGCCGCTCGATCCCACCAACCAGCTGGCGGTGGGCCGCCAGCACGTGAAGATCGGCCACGGCCGCGACTACGACGATGTGCCCCCGCTGCGGGGCGTCTACTCCGGTCCGGGCACTCCCACCGTGGAGGCGTCAGTGGAGATCCGCCGGATGGACCCGGCCCGCCCGCCGGCGGCACCAATGCAGCCCTCGCTCCAGCGGCAAGTGCAAGCTCCCCGCACCCGCCAGCAACAGGAACAGCAGCAGCAACAGCAGTGAGAACCGGGCTGGACTAGAACGGGGCTGGGCTAGATGCGGGCCTCGCGCACGTCAAGGCGCCGGAGCATTTCGTCGCCCACGAAGTTCAACGCCATGAGGGTGACGAACATCACCCCGCCGGTGATCAGGGCGATGTGAGGGGCATCCTCCAGCTTTCCCTTTCCGGCCGACAGGATGTTGCCCCAGGTGATGCTGGGCGAGCCCACGCTCACCCCGATGAACGACAGGCTCCCCTCGGCGATGATCACGATCCCCATGGCCAGAAAGGCGATGGAGGCCAACGCCGGCACCACGTTAGGCAGCACTTCCCGGAACAGCAGGCGGGGCCATTTGGCCCCCATCATGTCGGCCACGGTCACGAACTCCCGGGCGGCGAACCGCAGCGCCTGGGCCCGGGCGATGCGGGCGATGGCCGGGATGGTCAAGATGGTCACCGCGATGGTGACGTTCAGGTAGCTCTGGCCCAGCATGGTCACGATGAACAGGGCGAACACCAGCGCAGGAAGGGCCAGCGCCACGTTGACCACGCTGCTGATAGTGAGATCGATCCACTTGCCGAAATATCCGGCCACCACTCCCAGCACACCGCCCACCACGATCCCGATGCCCACCGCCGGACCGGCGATGGACAGCGACAGCCGACCGCCCCACACCGAACGGGCGAACATGTCCCGACCCAGCTGATCGGTGCCGAACCAGTTAGACCACGATGGACCCTCTTCGGGCGGCCCGGAAAGCGGCTTGTGGGGGTCGTCCAGAAATCCCAGCCACGGGGCCAGCACGGCGCTGGCAATCACCAGTACCAACCACCCCACCGAGAGCCACAGGGCGACATTGTGACGGCGCTGAGGAGGAGCGATTTCGGGCTGGGAACCCGTCACGGCGGTGGTGACTACGTCGGTCATTTTCGCCGTATCCGGGGGTCGAGCACCGAGTAGAGCAGGTCAACCAACGTGGTCACGGTCACAAAGACCGCGGCAATCAGCGCCACCAGGGTCTGGACCAGCAGGAACTCCCGGGCCGACACCCAGCTCACCAGCAGCGACCCGACCCCGTCGAGATCGAACAAGAACTCCACCACGATGGCGCCGTTCACCGCTTGGGCCGCCTGGATGCCGAAGATGGTCAGCAGCGTGAAGCTCGACGGGCGCAGAACATGGCGCATCAGCACGTGGCGCACCGGCAGGCCCTTGGCCCGGGCCGTCCCCACGAAGTCCTCTTGCAGGGTGCCGATCACGTCAGTGCGCAGCAGCCTCAGATACACGGGCAACAGCCCGGCAGCCAGCGTTATCGAGGGCAGGAACATCACCTTGAAGTGGGCCACCAGCCCCTCCGATATCGGCTCGTAGCCGCTCAAGTCGAACCAGTCCAGCCTCACCGCGAACACCAAAATCAACACCAGTCCGAGTACGAACACCGGCGTGGACAACAGCGCAAACGCCCCTCCGCTGGCGACTTTGTCGCTCACGCTGTTCTGCTTGTAGCCCGACCACAAGCCGAGGGGAATGGCCGCGCCCAACGCCAGTACCTGGGAATAAGCCAGCAGCAGCAGGGTGCGGGGAAGTGCGGTGTTGAGGGCCTCGCCGAACGAGCGCCCGGTCAGGTACGACTTGCCGAAATCGCCGGTGAGCACGTCGCCGCCCCACTTGGCCCACTGCACGATGACCGGGTCGCCCAGGTTGCGATCCTGCTCGCATTCGGCAATCTGCTCTTGGGTGGCTGCCCCGCCGAATGCGGCCACGCACGGGTTGCCGGGGAGCAGGTTCAGCATCCAGTAGAACAGCAGCGTTACTACCAGCACCACCAGGGCAAGCTGGGCCAGGCGCATTCCAAAAAACCGGAGCACTGATCCGTCCTGCCCGCCTGCCTGGAAAGGCCCCTCCTAGCCGAGATCGGCCGCTATTGCTCGATCCAAGTCTCCGCCAGGAAGACACGGCCTTCCATGACCTTGAAGTGCTCACCTCCCTCGGGCAGAGTCAAGGCGTCGATGGCGTGTACGTGGTCTTGCGTAGCAACGAGCCAATTGGAGTGGTAGAACCAGATGTAGTTGGCCTCGTCGGCGAACGCCCGGTTGATCTCCTCGGCTAATTCCCGTCGCTCGTCTGGGTCATTGGTGTCCCTGGATGCATCCAAGGCCGCGTCAATGCGGGGGTTGTTGATGCGGCCAAAGTTCAGGGCAATCCCCTGGCCGAACTTGCTGTGCCACCAGATCCGCTCTCCGGCAATGTCGTAGCTCGGATGCTGGCGCCACAAGAACGCGGTAAACAGACCGAAGACGGCGTTGGTGATGAATTCCGCCTGGTCCACCTGAGTGATGGACACGTCCAGCCCGCACTCACTCCACATAGCGGCAATCAGCTCCACGTTGAGGAGGTTGGCCGGATCGATCGTGGTGCCGATCTCCACATTGCTCACACCGAGTCGAGCGATGGCGGCCCTCCCCGCATCGGGGTCGAAGTCCGGGAATCCGGAGTCCTCGAGATAGCCGGGGGTTCCCGGTGAGAACGGGCCGGTCGAAGGCACCTGTCCGTCCCAGCGAATGGTGTTGAACGTCTGGCGGTCGGTGCACTGGGCTAGGGCCCGGCGGAACTCCGCGTTGTCGTACGGGGGCCTCGAGTTGTTCAACAACATATAGGTGGTCTCGGCATACTGGTCTTCCTGCCAGAACGTCTTGAACTCCTCGTTGTACTCGTCGATTCGAAGTCCGGTGTTCACGCTGGTGGCATCAAGGTCGCCGGACCGAAGGGCGGCGAACCGGGCATCGGTATCGGGGATGGGCCGGAACTCGATGGCATCGAGGTAGGGAAGCTGACGACCCTCGGCATCGGTGCGCCAGTAGTTGGGGTTGCGCACCATGCGGGTTACCTCGTTGGGAACCCACTCGTCCAGCATGAACGGGCCGGTGCCAATCGGGTTGCGGGCTGCGCCTTCGGCGCCCAAGTCGTACATCGACGGCGCCCCGAAGTAGCCGAGGTGCGTGGTGAAATGGTTGGGGAGCGTGGCCCGGGGCCGGGCCAGGTTGATCTCGACGCTCAGGCCATCGTCCATTTCGACGACGCTCTCGATCTCCAGGTCACCCATGAAGATGCCAGTGAGAGTCCCCTTCGACATCTCTTCAATATTGCGCTTCAATGCCGCCGAATCCGCCGGGGTTCCGTCGTGGAAGACGATGCCCGGGCGCAAGGTGAAGATCCACTGGGTGAAGTCGTCGTTGGAGCTAAAGCTCTCCAGCAGGTAGGGCAGAGCCTCCCCGTCCACGCCTTCGATGGTCAGCGTGTCGTACAGCGAGCGGAACAGGATGTGGCCCGACACGGCAGCCTGTGCGTTGACGGGATTCAACCCGTTGGTGGTCTCCGCCTCCAAGCCCATGACCAGCGTGCCGCCGTACTGGGGCTCCAGCGCCGCTGCGGGGGCCTCGGTGTCATCGGCTTCGGGAGCGTCAGCAGTGTCGTCTGAAGTATCGGCGGCTTGGTCGCCCCCGTCGTCGGTGCTGGGAGCGGGCGCATCATCTCCGTCGTCGGTGCTGGGAGCGGGAGCCTCGTCGCCGTCGTCTCCTGAGGGCGTCTCGGGAGCCGCGGTGGCCTCGGCCGCTACCCCGCTCCCGGCGTCATCGTCGTCGTTCCCGCCTCCACAAGCTGTGGCCACCAGCGCCAGTGCGCAGAGCAGAGCCAGCCACCGCCACCGCGCTTGCTTTGAAACCCGCCAAAGTTCAGCCATGACACGATCCCCCCATGTCGAAAGGTCTCACCAAGCTATCGCAGCAAGCGGAGGCGCGCTCCTAAACCCCTCTACCCTTCGTCCAGCCACGTCTCGGCCAAAAAGGCCCGTCCCAGGAAGATCTTGGGGTGCTCTCCGCCCTCTGGGAGCGTGAGGTTGTCGATGCCGTTCACGTAGTCGTGGGCGGCAATCAGCCACCGCGAGTGGTAGAGCCAGATGTTGTAGACGCCGTCGGCAAAGGCCCGGTTGACCTCCTCGGCCAGCTCCCGCTGCCGCTCCTCGTCGTCGGTGGTGATGACCTCGTCCAGCGCCGCGTCGATCCGGGAGTCGACGACCCGCCCGAAGTTGATGGCCGGCACCGGCGGTGGCGGGCTGTAGCCGCTGTGCCACCAGAACCGCTCCATGGCCAGGCTGTACCCGCTGTGGTTGACCGCGATGAACACGTCGAAGTTTCCGAATACTGCGATGGTCACCGCCTCGGTTTGCAGCATCTGGTTGATGCCCACATCCAACCCGCACTCACCCCACATCTGGACCAACAATTCGGCTTGCAGCAGGTCCAATGTGGTGACCGTGGTGACGATGTCGAAGCTGGGCGCGCCCAACCGCTCGAACGTGGCCCGACCGGCATCAGGGTCGTATTCGGGAAATCCGGAGTCCTCCAGGTAGCCGGGCGTCCCCGGTGAGAACGGGCCGGTCGCCGGAGGCTGTCCATCCCAGAGAATGGTGTTGAGAGTCTGGCGGTCGGTGCACTGGGCCAGCGCCCGGCGCATCTCCACGTTGTCGAACGGCGGCTTGGAGGTGTTCATCAACACCCCGGTGGTGGCCGAGTACTGCTCGCCCTGCCAAAAGGCCTTGAAGTCCTCGTTGTACTCCTCGACCCTGCGTCCCCCATTGTCGAGGCTGGCATCCACATCGTCAGCCCGCAGGGCGTTGAACCGGGTCTCATCGTCTTCGAAGGGACGGAACTCGATGGCGTCGAGATAGGGAAGCTGGCGCCCCTCCGCATCGGTGCGCCAATAGTTCGGATTGCGCACCAGCCGAGTCACCTCGTGCTCAACCCACTCATCCAGCATGAACGGACCGGTTCCGATCGGGTTGCGGGCGCTGTCGGTGCCGAGGTCGTACATGGCCGGCGCACCCAGAAAGCCGCCCGCGCTGGTGAAGCCGAGGGGGAAGTCGACGAACGTCTTTCCCAGGCTGACCTTCACGGTCAAGTCGTCGATGGCCTCGAAGCCCTGGATCTCGGCTTCTTCAATGGCCAGCCGTGACAGGGTGGCGTTGCCCAGCTCTTCCAAATGGCGGACCAGGGCCGCCGAGTTCACCGGCGAACCGTCATGGAACGTGATCCCCGGGCGCAGCGTGAACGTCCATTCGGTGTAGTCGTCGTTGGGCGAGAAGCTCTCCAGCAGGAACGGAATCGCCTCGCCATCGGCCCCCTCAATGACCAGCGGATCGTAGAGCTGCCGCAGCACGATGTGCCCCGACGTGGCGGCCGACGTGGTGATCGGGTTCCACCCCCCGGTGGTCTCCGACTCCAGGGCGAACAACAGTGTGCCGCCATAGATCTCGTCAGACTCGGCCGGCGGCGGGGGGTCCTCCGGCGTGGTCGGGGCGGCGGTGGGCTCAGGGGTCTCTTCTTCTTCGTCGCCGCCCTCCTGTTCGACCGATTGAGCGTCTTGGCTGTCGCTGGGCTCCTCGTCCTGGCTGTCTTCGGGGGCCTGGGATGGCGCCGAGGTCGCCGGGGGCGAGACACTGTCGCCGGTGTCGTCATCGCCACCGCAGGCCGATGCCAGCAGCGCGATCAGGCAAAGGGCAGCCAACCACCGCCATCCCGCGGTTCTCAAGACCCGAGTACGATCGAACACCAAGAAACCTCCCGTCACAAACGGTCAGAAGCGTAGTTCAGGCGAGAGGTACGTGTTTCTTATCTGCTCTCCGAATTCGGGACGAGTGAGTGCGTCAGGCCCGTCGGGCACCGCTACCCCTCGCTGGGCGCAGTCTTCGGTCATCGTGGCGATCAGCGTGGGCTCGTCCAGATCGTCCAGATGCCGGTCGTAAACCTCGGCTTCGTTGGCGTCGTCGAACACAAACGCCTTCCATGACAATGACACCCGCACCTCGTCGAAGCCATGGTGCACCGGCTCATGGCCGGGCTCCTCGATGATCCACTGGCGATCGGGGGTCAGCGTGATGGTGGAGTCGAATCCGTACTTGGCATAGTCGTCCTCAGCGCCAATGGACTCCACCCGATGGGGCATGTAGTCGTTGTCACCCATCACGCCGTAGTTGTAGGGCGGGTCCACCGTCACCAAGTCGCCGTCCCAACCCTCGGGCCAGTAGGTGAACTCCCCTCCGACGCCTTCGTAGTACCAACACACCGCGGTGGCGATCCTCACCCGCCACCGGTCGAAGCACCCCGAGTGCATCATGCAATTGAGCAGCCAGGTGGGGTATTCGTCCCGGCCGACCCCCCGGAATGAGGGAATGTCGGTGTGGCGGGCGTACTGGCCGCTGGGGGCGTTGATGTTCACATAGGTGAAATAGGGCCGCACCACCTCGGCGCCATAGAGCTGGCGGGCAGCCTCGATGAACCGGGGGTTGTTGACGATGGTGTCGGCCCCCTCCACGGCCTGTTCCTCGGCTCCCCAGGTGGTGCGAAAGACCGGGGGCACCCGGGGCTCGCCGTCGACCACGTCGACGAACGAGGGGACGTCGCCGGTCTTGGCGCCAGCCCGCAGCGCGGCCCGGCTCTCGACGAACTCAGCGCCGGCCAGCGTCAGCGGGTGGGGCGACTGGCGCTGCAATATGCCCAGCAGCACTTCGGGGTCTTCCAGGGCCTGTTCCATGATGACCGGCAGCCGGGGCAGCGTCGTGGTGCGCATCGCGACACAATACGGCACGGGGTAGGGTGGACCGGAAGGTCTCGGTCTGGTCGCCCGACGAGTCGACCGGTGGATCACCGGGAGGAATTCAATGGAAACCACCACCATCTTGTTGCCCACCGGCGAGGTGAACGAACCCGCTCAACCGCTGGCCATCCGCAAGGACTCACTGGCCGGCGCGACGGTGGGCATCATCGACAACGACATGTGGCGGTCGATGGCGATCATGGCCGACGAACTGTCCCGCCAGCTGGTACACCGGGCCGGGGCGGCCGGGGTGGTGGTTCGAGCCAGCGGACCCATGCACGGCGCCGATCCCGAGCAGTATCAGCAGGAGATGGAGGCCTTCCACGCCGAAGTCGACGCGGTGATCAGCGGTTTGGGCAATTGAGGCTCGTGTACGGCGTGGTGTATCCACGCCAGCAGCACACTGGAAGCTATGGGAACTCCGGCGGTGGGCCTGGTGACCGAGCAGTTTCGGGGCCTGGCTGAGGCCACCGCCCGGGGCCTGCGGGTGGACAACCAGCCCTTGATCGTGTTGCCGTCGGGCTACGACGAGTGGTCTGAGGATGACATCAGGGCCGACATCGCCTCCCGTCTCGACGACATCGTGGACGCTCTAGTGGCATGACCCCCCGGGTCGCCCTGAGGGTAGCCAGACAAGGGTGAGATGACTCAGCGGGTTGATGTCGACGGCGGGGTCGACGAGGTAGAGGCCTATTTGCGAGAGCGGGGCATGACCGATGGTTTGCCGATCGTTCCCCCCACCCCCGAGAGGGTTGCTGCCGCGGTCGCCGCCTCCGGGCTGTCGCCCGACCATGTGGTGAGCGACGTCCCCCCGCTGAATGCGCCGGCCACGGTGGAGAAGATTGCGGTCAACGCGGTGATGGCCGGCTGCGTCCCCGAGGCGATGCCGGTGCTAGTCGCTGCCATCGATGCCTTCTGCGACCCTCAGATGAATGCCCACGGGGTGCAGACCACCACCAATCCGGTGGGGCCGATGCTGGTGGTGAACGGCCCGATCCGCAACCGGCTGGGTTTCAACTATGGGGCGGGGTGCTTCGGGCCGGGATCGCACTCCAATGCCACCGTGGGTAGGGCCTTACGGCTGGCCTTGGTGAACATCGGCGGAGCCATCCCCGGAGACGTGGACAAAGCGCCGCTGGGCTGGCCCGGCAAAGCCACCTCGCTGTGCGTGGCCGAGAACGAGGAGGCCTCCCCGTGGCCTCCCTATCACGTCGAAATGGGATTCGACGCTGGCGAGGATGTGGTAACGGTGCTGGCCGTGAACGGGATGTGGCCCATCACCGACATGCACCACGAGGCCGACCAGGTGCTGCACCACGTGACCAACGGCCTGGCCATTAGCGGGCCGTGCGGGGGTCACGACGCCCCCAACCCCTTCCCCACCGTGCTGGTGATGAGCCCGGTCATCGCCGAGATGGTGGCCAGCGTGCTGCCTACAAAGCAGGAACTGCGGGAGCATCTCTTCGCGGAAGCCCGGGTGCCGTTGGACTTCTACCCCCCGTACCGGCGCCAGCCCACCAGAGATGTGCTCGAGGGGCTGGGGGTGGCCATTGAGAACGACCGGGTGCCGATCGTGCCCTCGCCGGACTACTTCGTGATCCTGGTGGCCGGCGGCGCAGGCGGGCTTCAGTCGGCGGGGCTGTCGTGCATGCTGGGCATGCCCACGAGTCGGCTGATCGCGACTGGTTCAGCCGCGGCTGGCTAAGCCTCTTCAGGTACGGCGCGGTGAGCTAGTTGGCTCAGTGAACCTCGAGGCCGAGTTGCTCGAAGATCTCAGCCCGGCGCTGCTCGTAGGTCTCCTCGTCCATTCCCCCGGACTGGTATTTCTCGCTCAGCAGGCGGAAATCCTCGTAGAGCTCGGCTTCTGACTTTCCGTTTGAGGAAGGAGCCTCTACCTCTTCCTCGAAGGGAACCTCAAGCTTGCCGTGACGGCGGGCCTGCTTGGCCGCAGCCCGCTCGCGCTTGTTCTTTTCCCGCTGTCGCTTCTGAAAGCTCTCTGATCCTCGACCCATGGCAATTCCTAGTCAAATGTTGTGTGCGCAGAAATGCCATTGTACGCCCTCCCCAGCGCTTTTTGGCACATTTCCAACCGGTTCCCGGTCGCCTTCTCAGGCGATGAACCGGTCCGCGAACCGCCGGAGCGAATCAATCGCTTTGCTGGTGCTCTCCCACGGCGTTACCACCAGCCGGTGAGCGCCGGCGTCCTCCCATCGGCGCAGGTCATCGAGCGTTTCGCACCGGCCCTGGGCGGTGATCTCGATGTCGGGCGCGCCCAGCTCGGCCAGTCGGTCGGCCGCGGCCCGCACCGACTCGAAGGAGTCGCCCATGCCCATCCATCCCTGGTAGCGGGCTGCCCGGCGCAGCGCGGCGTCCGACAGCCCGCCCACCAAAATCGGAGGATGGGGCTTCTGGACGGGCTTGGGCTCGAAAGCCACTGGCTCAAAGTCGTAGAACTCGCCGTGGTGCTCCACCTCGGGCTCGGTCCAGAGCCGCACGCACACGTCCAGGGCCTCGTCGAGTCGGCGACCCCGGGTGCGGGGGTCCATCCCCGCGGCCGTCCACTCGTTGCGCAGCCACCCGGCCCCCACCCCCACCAGCGCCCGTCCGTTGCTGACGTGGTCCAGGGTGGCGAAGGCCCGGGCGGTGGTGAACGGGTGGCGCAGTCCGACCAAGTACACGTACACCCCCAAGTTGATGCGGGAGGTTTGGCCGGCCAAGTACGAGAGGTAGGCCGGGGCGTCGTATACCGGCACGGTGGCGGGCACGTTGGGGTGCTCGACGTCGCCCAGAGAGCCCTCCATCTCCACCGGGAAGACAAGATGGTCGGCAATCCAGCAAGACTCGAACCCGGCCTCATCGGCGGCCTGGGCCACCTCCACCCATGCCCCAGGGTGCAGCGAGATGAAGGGGAACCCGAACTTCACCCTCAGCAACCTAACGGACCACCAGCGGTGGCCTTACGATGGCCAACGGAGACCGAGACTGGAGAGGGATTCTGGACCACAAGTTCGCCACTGCCACTCTGAACAGCCTGGGTCTTGACGCCGACACCCGGCTGCTGGCGGTGTGCGCCGGCATCGAGGACTGGGAATTGCTGTCGTCGCTGGGTTTCACCGATGTGGTGGTCTCCAACCTCGACGAGGCGTTCGCCCCGCTGGTGGCCGATGGCGCGTGGTCGTACCAGGACGCCCAGTCGCTGACCTTTGAAGACCGCTCGTTCGACTGGGTGTTCGTGTCTGAGGGGCTGCACCACTGCCGCTCCCCCCACCGGGCGCTGGGGGAGATGTACCGGGTGTGCCGAGAGGGGATCGTGGCCATCGAGGCCCGCGACAGCGCGCTGATGCGCCTGGCCGTGCGGGTGGGCATGGCCGACGCCTACGAGTTGGCCGCGGTCACCGACCAGGGATTCCGCACCGGAGGTTTGGACAACACCAGCGTGCCCAATCACGTCTACCGCTGGACCGAGGCCGAGGTGGTGAAGACCCTGCGGTCTTACGATCCCACCGGCGAGCCCCGTATCGAGTTCCGCTACGGCCTGCGCCTCCCCACCGCCGAGGCCACCGGCCGTCGTCGGCGTCTGGCCGGAAAACTGGCCAAACCCCTGCTACGGGTGCTGTGCACCCTCTTCAGGCGCCAGTCCAACCAGCTGGGCGTGATTGCCCGCCGCCCCACCGAGCTCTACCCCTGGCTCCACCAAGTGGACGGCCAAATCCAGTTCAACCCCGACTATTCGAGGTAGCCGCGGATACTGAGGAACCGGTAAGCTGCGGCGTTCCTGCCCCGTTCGTCTAGAGGCCTAGGACGCCAGATTCTCAATCTGGTAACACGGGTTCGAATCCCGTACGGGGTGCCACTACTGCGGACGAGTTTGCATAGGTATACTCCATGGTATGCCTGATTCGACTACCATCAAGGTCTCATTGCGGACTCGGGATGCTTTGCGTCAGCTCGCTGATCGAGAAGGGCTCACATTCGACGCGCAGCTCGAGAAGATGATCCGACGGGAGCGCCGTCGCATCATCGGGGCACAGCTAGCGGGTGCCCCACTCGATGCTGATGATGAGGCTGTGCTCGATGCGTCGGCAAGCGATGTTGCTGATGCAAGCGGGTGACATCGTTCGTTGCGACTTCGGGACACCGGCGAGGGGCGAGCCGGGGTTTATCCGCCCGGCGATCATCATCACCTCCGATGATGTGCTGGAATTCCGGCAACACGCGATCGTTGTCGTACCCTGCACGACAACGAAGCGGGGATGGTTGAGCGAGGTGGCTATAGAGGGATTCGGTGTCGCCCAGGCCCACCTGCCGACGACCATTAGTATCGACCGCGTCGTCGAGTCGACAGGAACGAACGTCGGGTTCGTCGCGCTTCAACAGATCCGAGAGCTCATCGCCGACCTTCTCGGACTCTGACTAGCCCGTATCAGGCAGCCGGGGTTCTTCGGTGTTGGTGGCGCACCGCAAATAGTTGGCAGGCCATGCCGGCGGTGCCGTAGGCGAGGTAGCCGATGCCGACGGGGGTGACGGTGCCGCTTATGGCTTGGTCGATGAGGGCGGCGAGGCTGGCGCCAATCAGCATCATGGTAAAGCCGAGGACCGCGGCGGCAGTGCCGGCCATCTCGCCCATGGGTTCGAGCGCCAGGCTCTGGCCCAACGGGAAGAACGCCACCATGCAGGCATTGGCCAGGCTGAAGATGGTGATCCACAGAACGAACGGCGGTCTTCCACCGTTGGCCAAGGCCAGGGCCAGCATGGTGCTAGCCGCACAAATCTGTAGGCCGCCAGCGCATAGCGCCACCGAGCGGGCCCGGAATCGGTGCAGCGCCCGGTTGTTGAGCAGCGTAACTATGCCCATGCCCGCAGCCATGATCGAGAAGTAGGGGACGAACCAGCGCTCCTGGTCGAAGACGTCGTCGAAGATCAACTCGGAGCTGGCCAGGAACGAGAAGAACGCGCCGGCGCAGAACATGCTGGCCAGGGTGTAGCCCAGCGTCACTGGGTGGGTGGTTACCGACCGGAACCCGGCCATCGTTGATCGGAAGGTCAATGGTCGCCGATGCTCAGGCTTCAGCGTCTCCTCCAGCCGCAGCGACCACGCAATGATCACCACAGCGGTGAACACGCTGAAGGCCATCACATACCGCCACGAACCCAGCTCCACCAGACCCTGCCCCAGCGGCGGACCGGCCACCGGGGCCCAGAAGAACACCGCCATGACCAGGGTCATCACCCGGGCCATGGCGTCGCCGGAGTAGTAGTCCCGCACAATTGCCTGAGCGGCGGTTCGGGGTCCGGCTGCCGCAAAACCCCAAATGAAGCGGCTCACGTAGAGCATGCCCAACGTCACCGACAGGGTGGCCATCAGCGACGCCAGGCCGTACAACACCATGCTTCCGACGAGGATCCTCTTTCGACCCAGAGCGTCGGCCATTGGGCCGTAGACCAGGTTGCCGATGCCCGACCCAACGAAGAACAGCGTGATGGTCAGCGACAGGCCGGTGGAGTCCTCCGGCAGGTTGAACGCATCACGCATGGCTGAGAACGCCGGGAGCAGGGTGTCGATGGCCAGAGCCGACACGGCGCTAATCATGGCGATGAAGAGGATGAACTCCCGTTCGCCCAATCGGCGGCCGGTGTAAGTGGATGCGGGAGTGCTCACACCGGCCGACTTCTCATAACGGCGTAGCCTGTCCTCCATATGGAGATGAAGTCAAAGGAGTATCGCAAGCCAAATCTGGCGATCAGAGAAGTCCGTCCCACGAAGTGGCCAAGGAAATGACAGCGTTGGAAGGGAAGGTGGCGCTCGTCACCGGCGCAGCTCGTGGGCTCGGTGCCGAAATCGTGCGCCGCATGGTGGCGGCCGGTGCCTTGGTGACCGCAGCCGACAAGCGGGCGGACGACGGGGCCGCAGCTGCTGCTGAGGCCGGGGCCGGGTTCTTCGAGTTGGACGTGACCGACGTCGAGCAGTGGGCCGCGGCGGTGGATGCGGCCGCCGCCGCTGGAGGTAACCGCCTCGACATTTTGGTCAACAATGCGGCAATCACGCGGGTGGTCCCGATCCTCGACTGCGACCCGGCCGAGTTCCGCAAGGTGATCGATACCAATCTGGTGGGCACCTTCCTGGGCATCCAGGCCGCCGCGCCGGCCATGGCGTCGAGCGGGGGAGGGTCCATCGTGAACTTGAGTTCGCCCAGCGCCTTCGAGGGCACGGTGGGGATGCCGGCCTACTCCACGTCCAAATGGGGCATCCGGGGGCTGACCCGCACCGCGGCCCTGGAGCTGGCCGATCTTGGAATTCGAGTCAACACCGTGGTGCCTGGACCCCTGCGAACCGCCATGACCCGTCGGCCGGGATGGGAAGACGAGGACTACGAGCGCCACTATGGGGCCACTGTGCCGCTGCGGCGCATGGCCGACCTCGGAGAGGTGGCCGACCTGGTGGTCTGGTTGGCCTCCGACCAGGCTTCCTACTGCACCGGCGGCGACTACGCGGCCGACGGCGGCCTTGGAGCGGGCACGCCTGCGCCTGCTTCGGATTAGCGCGCGAGACTTACGCCGACCCCGAGACGACACAGGAAACGGAGCAATCGATGGGCCGCATGGACGGAAAAGTCGCGCTGGTGACCGGAGCGAGCGGCGGGATCGGCATGGCCACGCTGCGCCGGCTGGCCGGAGAGGGCGCCGCGGTGGTGGGTGTCGACCTCGTCGATGAGAAGGGCGAGAAGTTGGTGGCCGAGCTGACCGAGGGCGGGGCCCAGGCGGTGTACCAGCACTGCGATGTCTGCTCGCTGGAAGAGGTGACCGCTGCGGTGGAGCGAGCGGTGTCGGAATTCGGCCGCATCGACGTGCTGTTCAACAACGCGGCCACCAGCACCGGGGGCTACATCCCCGATCTCGATGCGGAGGGCTGGGACTCCAGCCTGAGGGTGATGCTCACCGCGGCCATGTACGGCATGAAGGCGGCCATCCCCCACATGGCTGCCCAAGGAGGCGGCTCCATTGTCAGCACCTCGTCGATCTACGGGGTAGTGGCCTCTCCGGGCAACGCCCCCTACTGCACGGCCAAGGCCGGGCTCATCAACCTGACCCGCACCGCGGCGGTGGAATGGGGGCGCAAGAACATCCGGGTCAACGCCATCTGCCCCGGTGTGGTGGAAACGCCCATGTACGACGCGGTGCTCGACATAGGCCTCAAGACCCATGAGGAAATCTCCGCCATGCACGCCCTAGGGCGCATCATCCGGCCGGAGGAGATTGCCGACCTTGTGCTGTTCTTGGCATCGGACGAGTCCTCGGCCATCACCGGCCAAGCCATCGTCATCGACGGCGGCCTGCTGTCTGATTGCAACTTGACCGGGGTGCCGCCGGCCTAGGGGCCCCGCCCCAAATTCACGGGCGGGCTTGGTAGATGATGTTGGCGTTGGTCTCGGTGACTCGCTCGAAGCTGGAGTAGCCGGCGGCGGTGAAGACTTCCCGCATAGCGGCTTCGCCGGCTTGAGCACCCATCCCCAACCCGACGGGTTGGGCTAGTGAGCACGGCACTCAAAACACCGCGGAAGCTCCGTAGGCGGTGGCCGCCATGGGGTTCTCGGCCAGGTTGTGCTCATGGCCGTCCAGCGCAAACGGCTCCACCATGAGCACTGATCCGCCCTCGGCCAGCTGGTTGCGGGCGTGGGCGGCAATGCCCACCGGATCGCCCATGTCGTGGAGGCAGTCCAAGAAGAAAATGACGTCGTAAGTGCCCTGGTAGCCCTGTGAGTCGGCCACTTCGAAGGAGGCGTTGCCCACCCCGGCCTCAGCCACTAATTCTCTGGCTTGGTCGATGGATGGGCCGTGGAAGTCGATTCCAGTGAACTGGGATTCGGGATAGGCCGAGGCCAGAATCTGCACCGAGTCGCCGCAGCCGCAGCCCACGTCGGCCGCGGTGGCCCCGGCCTTGAGCTTTTCGTCGATCCCATCGGCGGCCGGGATCCACTCGTTGGCCAGATACATCTCGTACTGGGGACGGAAGAACCGGGCGGTGGAAGTGAACATGCTGGGGTGGTGATCGCCCCAGGCCAAACTGCCATCGCCCCGGAAGGCGTCGAGGATGTCGTCCATGTCGGCGAACATCGCCCGGAACATGCCAATGCCTCCAGCCAAGAATGCGGGGCTCACTTCCCAGGCCAGCACCGCAGCAGCCTCATCGGTCAGCTCGAACGTGACTTCCTGGTCACCCTGGCCGTCGATCTCCACCAACTCGACCGCGGCCTGTTGGCGCAGCCACTCGGTGACCAGGCGGGGATGGCAACCAACGGCGTCGGCCAAGGCACCGGCAGTCATCGGCCCTGCCCCCGCCATGGCCCGATACAGGCCCAGTTCATCGCCGATGTACACCATGGCCATGGTGGTGGCCCCGGCCATGTGGGTGGCCACCTCTCCGGCCAGCTCGGTTACCCGATCAACGTCGATGTCCATGTCAGTTCCTTCTCGGTGATGTACCGGCTGGAACCCTAGTGGTGTCTACGTGGCCTAGCGGCCAGTGGTGCGGCGCTTCCACCCGGCGGCGGCCAGGTTGCCGCCGTCCACGTGGATGGTGGAGCCGGTCACGAACCGGGAAAGGTCCCCGGCCAGGTACACGATCGCGGCGGCGCAGTCGTGAACCGAGCCTCCCTCCAACCACGGCTGGGGGGCCAGCTGCGATCGCTCATCGGTGCTCTCGTCGCCGAGCATCCTCTCGCCCTCGGTGGGGATCACGTCGGGGGCGATGCAGTTGACCCGGATGCCGGCCGGCGCCAGCTCCAGCGACAGGCTCTTGGCCAGATTGGCCTGGGCCGCCTTCATCGCCGAATAGATCGTGAAGCCCGGACCGGCCCGATGAGCCTCGATGGAGGTGACGTTGATGATCGACCCCCCGTCGCTCATCAACGGAATGCACCCCCGGATAAACCCGGTGACCTGGGTGAAGTTCTCAGCGATGAGCGCGGCCTCGCCCTTGAGGTTGATGTCGGCAAACGGAGAATTGAACGTGCCGCCGGCGTTGTTCACCAGCACGTCCACCCGCCCGAAGGCCTCGCCCACCTCTTCCAGCCAGGCGTCTCGGGGCTCAGGGTGGCGGACGTCGAACAGCCCGGTCACACAGCGGCGTCCCTGTGCCTCCACCGCTGCGGCGGCGCGGACCATGTCCTCGGCTTCCCGGTCGCAAATGGCCACATCGGCGCCGAAGCGGGCCAGGGCCACCGCGGTGGCCGCGCCGATCCCCCGAGCGCCGCCGGTGACGATGGCCACCTTGTCGGTGAGCAGCACACTGGACGGGTCGAGAATGTTGGCATCGGTCCAAATGGGGTCTTTGTCGCTCACGAGACCGCCCAACGTCCACTCCCAATCAGTCATACGCCTACTCCCACAGCAGAGCCGATTCCGAACGTGATGGCGGCGGCCGCCGCCGCGATCACAAGCTGGCGCAGCGAACCCCGCACAATTGACCGGCTGGTGGCCAGTGCCAGCGCGCCACCCACCAGTACTGCGCCCACAACTCCGAGCAATATCGACCCCACGATGGCACCATTGCCGCCGGTGAAGAACCAGGGCAAAAGCGGCAGCACCGCACCGAAGGCGAAGGAGAAGAACGAAGTGGTCGCCGCGAACACGGGATTGCCCAGCTCGTTGGGGTCGATGCCCATTTCCTCTCGGGCGTGAACCTCTAGGGCCTTCTCAGGGTCGTCCATGATGTTGGTGGCCATCTCCCGAGCCGTGTCTGGGTCAATGCCCCTCGACTCGTAGATCTCGGCCAGTTCCTCCACCTCGTGCTCCGGGTTGCGGACGTGCTCCCGGCGCTCCATCTCCAGTTCTCGCTCCAGCAACTCCCGCTGGGCTTGCATTGAGATGTACTCCCCGGCGGCCATGGAAACCGCCCCGGCGATAAGGCCGGCGATCCCGGCGATCCGCACCAGCTCCTGCCCCGAACTGGCCCCGGCCACACCCAAGATCAGAGCCACATTGGACACCAGGCCGTCGCTCACCCCGAACACCGCCGCCCGGTACCCGCCCCGGGTCACATTGCGGTGGTGTCCCTCGCCGAGGTGCCCAGAGCCGCTGCTCTTCCTTGCGAACACCGTCTCAACCTACCGCCCTTTTATGACGCTGCGGCGAAAGAACCAGCCAGCGCCTCAAACCCCGGCGCGGGGAGGCAGGACCTCCTGCTCCTCGTCGTCGGCTCGCACTACCCAATGGTCGCCCTGGCGATACAGCTCGGCGCCGGGTGCGCTCAGGTCGTCACCGGCTCGGACCCAGCTCACCGCCTGGCTCATGGGCACCTCTATCAAGCCAGCCCGACCTGCGGCGGTGGCCTCCGCCGCAGCACGACACGCCACCAAGCCGGCCACCGGATCGGCGGCCGCGTCGCCAACGAACCACGGCAGTCCGCCGTCCGGATCTGACAGCCAAAGGCCCCCGCTCACCGCGGCGTCGTCACCGAATCCGGCCCGCCCATCGCCGTGACCGGTGATCGACGCCCATACCAGTCCGCAACTCTGGGCCACCTCCAGTCGGTCGATTCCCCAGTTGGCCCACACCCGGGGCCGCAGGCCGTCCACGACGACTGCCGATTCCCCGCACAGTTCCAGAAATCGACGGCGACCGTCCTCGGACCCCAGGTCGATGACCGTGTCCTGTTTGCCCCGGTTCAACCGCTCATAGAAGGCGGGCGAGCCGTACCGGGCACCATCGGGACGGCCTGGTGCCTCTATCTTCAGCACCTCGAATCCGAAGCCGCCCAGCAGCGAAGCGCACAGCGGCCCGGCCCATAGTGAGCTCACGTCCAGCACTTGATTGCGGCCTGACCCCGCCGGTCCGGCGTCGGTGAGCGAACAGGGCTCGGGTGGTGGGGGCGGACGGACGGCCTGGCCCACTGCCAAGCCCAGCCATTCGGCCCGTTCGAGCAGTTCGGCCACCGGTTTGTCCCGCACCCCTGCGGTCACATCGGCCCACACGTCTCCCCCGGCCAGATCACCTATCTCCAGCCAAGCGGGAACCGCTTCGGTGTCGCTGGCGCGGGCCAACGACACCGCCAGCACCCCGTCGGCCGCCGCCACCATGCGGCACACTCCCCCCACCGACACGGAGCCTCTTCGACCACGGCCCACCAGCGCCGCCCGCTCCCCCAGAAAACCGGCGGCATCGGTCCTCAGCGCCTGGCCGCACCGGGCCGCGATGTCGTTCACAACACCGTCGAGCCGCTCCACCCAACGCCCGGAGGCCAGCGCCGGAGGCCCGTGTTCCGGGCCGCTCAAGCCCATCAACCCCGACTCAGCCCAAACCAGTGCCGAATGGCGCCCGCTGCTAGATGACTGCACCACCGCAGTTTGTACCTGTTGGGGCTGAAGGGAAAAGATTGGGAGATATCTCCCAGGAGGTAGGAATGGACTTGAAACCGGGTAGCCGCCTCAAGAGCTCGGTGTGCGACACCGAGCTGATCGTGGTGAAAGCACCAAGCGGCGACGTGGACATCACCTGCGGCGGCTCGCCGATGGCCGATCCGGCCGACGCCGAGCGCAACGGCGAGGTCGCCGCCGGTGCTGCCGAAGGCACCGCACTGGGCAAGCGCTACGTGAACGAAGACGAATCTCTCGAGGTTCTGTGCACCAAGCCCGGCGACGGCTCGCTGGCGCTCGGGGGCACCCCACTCGGCCTGAAAGAGGCCAAACCCCTCCCGGCCTCCGATTAGCCAGGGCAATCGCCCGCCGGGAGACGCACCGCAGAGAATGAGCCCATGAACCTGATGATGCTGCTGGAGATGGCCTCCAGCGGTTTCGGCGACCGCACCGCGGTTGGATCCCAGGGACAGGGGCTTACCTACGAGCAGCTGTTCCAGCGGTCCGGCGCCGCCGCAACCCACTTCAGGGAGGCGGGCATCGACCGGGTGAGCCTGGTGGACGTCAGCAGCGAGGCCCTGCCAATTGCCCTGTTCGGCTCGGCCTGGGCCGGGGTGCCGTTCGTCCCCCTCAACTACCGGCTGACTGCGCCCGAGCTGCGCCATCTGGCCGCCGAGGTGGCTCCCTCGGTCACAGTGTGCAACGACGACGCCCTGTCGGCCATCGCCGACCTCGACGGGGTGCGAGCTGTTGTGCGGCCCGATTTCTTGTCCCAATGGGCTGAAGGAAGCACTCCCGACAGCGACTGGAACGTCGATCCGGACGAAATTGCCATCCTCCTCTACACCAGCGGTACCACCGGAGCGCCCAAGGCCGCGGTGCTGCGCCACAAGCACTTGGTTTCGTACATCATCGGCTCGGTGGAGTTCATGGGGGCGGCCGAGGACGAGGCCACCCTGGTGTCGGTGCCCCCCTATCACGTGGCTGGCATGGCCGCGATCTTGAGCTCGGTGTACGCCGGGCGCCGCATCGTGCAACTTCCCAACTTCGACGCCGCCGACTGGGTGAACCTGGTCCGTACCGAAGGTGTCACCCATGCCATGGTGGTGCCCACCATGCTGGCCCGAATCACCGAACATCTGGACGACGTCGGGGGCGGTCTCCCCTCGTTGCGGGCCCTCTCCTACGGTGGCGGCAAAATGCCCGCTCCGGTCATCGCCCG
Source organism: Candidatus Poriferisocius sp. (assembly GCA_965208545.1). GTDB lineage: Bacteria > Actinomycetota > Acidimicrobiia > Acidimicrobiales > Bin134 > Poriferisocius. The sequence goes on from OZ242341.1 coordinate 3,107,674, forward strand.
AGCACTGGAGTTGCTGCCCGAGACCAACTTCGTGAACGCCTACGGCCTAACCGAGACCAGCTCCACGGTGGCGGTGCTCGGACCCGATGAGCACCGGGAGGCGCACCGCTCCGACGATCCTTCGGTGCGGGCCCGGCTGGGCTCGGCGGGCCGACCGCTGCCCGCCATCGAGGTGGACATCCGCGACGAGGAGGGCGAGCCGGTTCCCACCGGCACCTCCGGCGAGATCTGGGTACGAGGCGAGCAGGTTTCGGGCGAATACCTGGGGCGGAACTCCCGAGTCACCCCCGACGGCTGGTTTCCCACCAACGACGGAGGCTCGCTTGATGACGACGGCTACCTGTTCGTGGAAGGCCGCATCGACGACATCATCGTGAGGGGTGGCGAGAACATCTCCCCCGGCGAGATCGAAGACGTGCTGTTGAGCCACCAGTCGGTGGCTGATGCCGCCGCGGTCGGCGTGCCCGACGAGCAGTGGGGAGAGGCGGTGGCCGCGGTGGTGGTGCCCGCCAAGGGGCAGACGGTGGACATCGCCGAACTCCAGGAGTTCGTGAAGACTCAGATGAGGTCGTCACGCACCCCGGACCGCATCGAGGTGCGCGACGAGCTGCCCTACAACGAGACCGGCAAACTTCTACGTCGGATCCTGAGAGATGAGCTCGCCAGTTCTGGCGACAGGTCTGGCTGAGGCCAAGACACTGCTGTCGCTCCCCTACGCCGGGGAGGACTTTGGACTGGCCGACTGCCCGGTGATCCTTGTCGAGCTGACCGCGGCCGACCTGTCGCAATGGCCGTCGTCCGAGACGGCCGACCTGGTGAAGAGCACCCCCGCCGTGATGGTGGCCTCCGTACCCGATGACCGCGACCCCGCCGATGCCCCAAAGCTGGCCGAGATCTGCGATCCCTTCGACATCGTGCTCGCCTCTGGCGACCTCGAAGTACCGCTGGCCGTGGCCGCTGACGAGGTCGACCAGATCGCGGCCGCGGCAGCAGTATCGCCCGCCGCGGCAGTGGCCCTGGTCCAGCTCCTGCGCCTGAGCCAAGACCGCTCCACCGCCGACGGGCTGGTGGCCGAGTCACTGGCCTACTCCACCCTTCAATCCGGGCCCCAGTTCCAAGGTTGGCTGGCCTCCCAGCCCAGCCGTCTGGTTCCCGACAACCCCGAGCCCGCCGTGCTGGCCGAGCGGGCCGGATCAACCCTGCGGCTCACCCTCAACCGACCCGAGCGCCACAACGCCTTCAGCGCCGAGATGCGCGACGGGCTGGTCGAACAGCTTCGGGCGGCGTGGGCCGATCCCACCCTCGACGGCATCGTGCTCGACGGCACCGGGCCCACGTTCTGCTCCGGCGGCGATCTGGCCGAGTTCGGCACCACCCCCGACCCGGGAACCGCCCACCGGGTGCGCTCGGTGCGCAGCGCCGCCTTCTGGATCGACCGGCTGGCCGCCAAAATCCGGGCAATGGTCCACGGCACCTGCGTCGGGGCCGGCGTGGAGCTGCCCGCCTACGCCCACGACGTGGCCGCCCACCCCGACACCACCTTCCGCCTGCCCGAGGTGGCCATGGGCTTGGTCCCCGGCGCGGGCGGCACCGTTAGCATCGCCCGCCGCATCGGCCGACAGCGCCTGGGCTACTTCGCGCTCACCAACACCGAGATCGACGCCACCACCGCCCTGAGCTGGGGCCTCATCGACCGCATCGAGGGCTAGAAGAGGCTGGGCACTCCCAACTCGGTGCCGCCGGTGACTGGGAGGGTGGCGCCGGTGATATAGGCGGCTTTGGGGGAGGCCAGAAAGACGATGGCGTGGGCCACGTCTTCGGGTTCGCCCATGCGGCCCAATGGGTAGCGTCGGCCGAAGTCGGCCTTCTCCTCAGGGGTCATCGAGGCGGTGAGGTGCATGGTGTCGATGGGGCCGGGGGCCACCGCGTTGACCCTCACATCGGGGCCGTATTCGGCGGCCAAATCCCTGGTCATGGCTATCACCCCGGCCTTGGCCGAGGCGTAGGCCACATGCGGGGTGGTGAACCGCATCGCCGCGATCGAAGCCACGTTCACCACATTGCCGCCGGCTTCGGCCAGCGCGGGATGAGCCCGGCGAGTGAGCAGGAAGAACGAGCGCAGGTTGGTGGAGAGCTGGTCGTCCCACTCCTCGGGTGAGATCTCAGAGGTGGGTTTGAGCACCCACACCCCGGCGTTGTTCACCAGCACGTCGAGGCGGCCGTAGGCAGCCAGGGTGTCGTCGATGATGGCGTGGGCGTCGTCGGTGTCCCCCACATCGCCGCCCAGCCGCAGCGCGAGCTCCTCCACCGTCTCCAAGGCCTCTACGTCTCGATCCGCCCCCACAACCGTCGCCCCGGCTTCGGCGAACTCGACCGCCGTGGCCCGCCCTATACCCCGGGCCGCGCCGGTGACGATCACAACCTTGTCGGCGAATTCGGCCACGCCCCGACTACAAGCGCTCGATGATGGTGACGTTGGCCTGTCCGCCGCCCTCGCACATGGTTTGCAGGCCGTAGCGGCCGCCGGTGCGCTCCAGCTCGTTCAGCAGTGTGGTCATCAGCCGGGCCCCGGTGGCCCCCAGGGGGTGGCCCAGGGCTATGGCCCCGCCGTTCACGTTCACCTTCTCGTGGGGAACGTCGTGCTCGCCCATCCAGGCCAGCACCACCGGGGCGAATGCCTCGTTGCACTCGAACAAGTCGATTTCGTCGATGGTCATGCCGGTTCGGGCCAGCGCATATTCGGTGGCCGGAATGGGGCCGGTAAGCATGAAAATGGGATCGGCGCCCCGCACCGACATGTGGTGGAAGCGGGCCCGGGGCTTCAACCCATGGTCGGAAACCGCCTGCTCTCCGGCGATCAGCATGGCGCAGCCCGCATCGGAGATCTGGCTGGACACCGCGGCGGTCAGCCGCCCGCCCTCGGCCAGCGGCGACAAGCTGGCCATCTTCTCCAGGGTGGTGCCCCGCCGGATGCCCTCGTCGAACTCCAGGCCGGCCAGGGGAAGTATCTCGTTGTCGAACCGGCCCTCGTCGGTGGCAGTGGCGGCCCGCTCGTGGCTGGCCAGCGCGAACTCCTCCATCTGCTCACGGCTGATGTCCCAGTGCTCGGCGATCAGCTCAGCGCCCCGGAACTGCGACACCTCCTGGGTGCCGTAGCGGTCGACCCAGCCGTCGGAGCCGGTGAAGGGGTCGGGGTCTTCCACCCCCACGTGCTGGGCCACCTCCATGGCCGAGCCGATGGGGATCATGCTCATGTTCTGCACGCCGCCGGCCACCACCATGTCGTTCACGCCGGCCATCACCGCCTGAGCGGCGAAGTGGACGGCCTGCTGGGCCGATCCGCACTGGCGGTCGATTGTGGTTCCGGGAACGTGCTCGGGCAGCCCGGCGGCCAGCCAGGCAGTGCGGGCGATATCGCCGGCCTGGGGACCGAGGGCGTCCACGCAGCCGTACATCACGTCGTCGACCGCAGCCGGGTCGACACCGGTCCGCTCGAGCAATCCGGTGATGGGGTGGGCCCCCAAATCAGCCGGGTGGACCTGCGAGAGGCTGCCGCCCCGTCGTCCCACCGGCGTGCGCACTGCGTCGATGATGTATGCCTCAGCCATGGCTGCTCCTCGTTCTTGTGATTGAAATCATCGCGGCTCGCGGGGCAATCCCAACAATTCGGTGCCGATTACCGGGGCTCCCTCGGCAGGCCGAGAACTCTCTCCCCGATGATGTTGCGCTGAATCTCGTTCGACCCGGCATAGATGGTGTGGGCCCTGCTGTACAAGAAGGTGCGCTGCCAGGAGTCCAGCGAATAGGCCTCGCCCTCGTCGGCCGACACTGCCATGGCGTCCGCCCCCCGCACTCCCACCATCAGCTCGCCCAGCGAGCGGTGCCAGTTGGACCAAAGCAGCTTGCCGATGGACATCTCCGGCCCCGGCACACCGCCAGCGTCCACCACCGTGAGCATCCGCAGGTTGTTGTACCGCATGATCTCCAATGTGGCGTAGGCCTGGGACAGCTCTTGGCGGACCACTAGATCGTGCGCTGTGCCGTTGGCCTGCGCCTGGGCCAACAGGGCGTCCAGTTCCTGGCGGAAGTACGTCTGCTGGCCCAGCGTTGAGGCCCCCCGCTCGAAGGCCAGCGTGCCCATGGCCACCTCCCAGCCCCGGCCGGGCTGGCCCACCACCAGGTCGGCATCGGTCACCGCGTCGTCGAAGAAGACCTCGTTGAACTCAATTCCGCCGGTGATCTGCACGATGGGGCGAATCTCGATTCCGGGCTGGTCCATGGGCACCAGCAGATAGGAGAGCCCGGCATGGCGGGCTGAGTCGGGGTCGGTTCGGCAAACCACGAAGCACCAGTCGGAGTATTGGGCCAGCGAGGTCCAGATCTTCTGGCCGTTGACCACCCACCGATCACCGTCGAGCACCGCTTTGGTACCCACATTGGCCAAATCCGAGCCGGCGTTGGGCTCGGAATAGCCCTGGCACCAGAACTCATCGCCCGACAGGATCGGAGGCACGAACCGCTCCTGCTGCTCAGGGGTGCCGTAGGCCACCAGGGTCGGACCCAGCAGCGTGACCCCCATGTTGGGCAGTCGCCCCGGCGCCCTTGCCTCAACGTAGGTCTGGTGGAACAGAACCTGCTCCGACAGGCTGCACTCCCGACCGCCCAAGTGAGCGGGAAAGTCAATGCCCAGCCAACCGCCGCCGGCCAGTTCCCGTTCCCAGGCGATCTGCTGTTCGGCGGGTATGTCCTCTTGGCCCATCCCGCCCCGGCCCCGCAGCCCGGCGAAATCCCCCACCAGATGCTCCTCCAGCCAGGTGCGCACCTCGTCGCGGAAGTCCCGCTCAGCGGGAGTGAGGTCGAAATCCATCTGCCCGAAATCTACTGGCGGCTGGGATCACTCCCCCAAGGCACAGGGGGAATGCGGCTGGGATCACTCCCCCAAGGCACAAAGGGGGAATCAGGCCTCGTCGGCTCTCACCTGGATGGTGTGCCAGCCGGTGGCTCCGTCGGGTGCCGGATTGCTGATCTCGGAGGTCTGGGTGGTGCCGGTGCCGTCGGTGGCCCGCACTCGCACTTGGTGTTCACCAGGGGTGGCGTTCCAGGTCACCATCCACTGTCGCCAGGAGTTGATGGTGGTCTCCCGGCTGAGCTCGGCCTCCACCCAATCCTCGTCGTCCACCTGTACCTCGACCTTTTCGATGGCCCGGCTGGGGGCCCAGGCCACCCCGGCAATGGCGGTGGGACCGGGGTCGATGGTGGAGTCCCGGCGGGGTACGTCGATGCGGGACTGGGTCTTTATCGGCCCCTCCTTGGCCCAGCCGCGGGGGATCCAATAGCCGTTGAAGGCCTCCCAGGTGGTGAGCTCGATGTCCGACAGCCACTTGGTGGCCGACACATAGCCGTACAAACCGGCCACCACCAGCCGGGCGGGAAAGCCGTGGGAGATGGGCAGCGGCTCGCCGTTCATCTGCACCGCCACCATGGCGATCCTTCCGTCGAGCGCCACCGCGGTGGGAAAGCCGGCGGTCCACCGGTCAACCGAGCGGCCCACAATCTGGGTGGCCCGGGGCTGCACTCCGGCCTGGTCCAACACGGTGGCCAGCGGGACTCCCACCCACTCGGCGTTGCCCACCAAGCGGCCGCCCACGCGGTTAGACACGCACGACAAGGTCACTTGCTCTCGAACCAGGCCCAGATCCAGCAGCTCATCGAAGGTGATCTCCACCTCCTGATCCACCATTCCGTGGATCCGCAGCGACCAGTCGGCCGGGTCGATCTGGGGATACGAGAGTGCGGTGTCAATGAGGTAGAAGTCCTCGTTGGGGGTGATGAGGGGGGCGATCCCGGCGATGTAGTCGAAGTTGGGCTCCCTCACCGGCTCGGCGGTGACAGAGGGTGTGGGCTCGGCGGTGGCCTCGGGCGTGGGTTCTGCTGTGGGGTCGGCGTCGGCAGCCTCGGCTGTGGCCGTGGGAGTTCCCTCGACCGTCGCCGCCGGTTCCGAGGCCGACTCGGTGGGCCTTGGTGTGGCCCGGGCAGTGGGGGTGGCGATTGTGCGGCCTTGGATGGCTTCGGCAACACCCTCCCGGGCCCCTTCAACGGTGTCGCGTCGCCGCAGCCATCGTCCGAGAAGGCCACCGGCCAGCGATGCCCCGGCCATGATGCCCACTGCGCCCACAAAGCGACGCCGGTCGTTGAACCGGCCCCTCCCGACCATTGGCACCGGTCGGGCTTCGGTATCCGAAGGCTCTTTGTCGCCGGGAAGCTGGGAAAAAAGGGCCAGCGCGTACAGGCTCATGAACACCGCAATGCCGAAAGCCCCCGACAAGAGACCCGACATCCATCCCAAACCATCGCTCGATAGGGGATTGCGGGCCGCGGCCCACCCGCCGACTACGGCAAACACCACCAGCCCGGCAGGCATAACCCACCAGCGCTTGCGAGACGGCCAACCCAACACCGCGCCGAGCAGAATCGACACGATTACGATGCCCCACACCAGCGCGGGCTTCTGCGCGGTCCCCAGGGTGTCGATGGACCAGCGCGCGATGAAGCCGGGGGTGATGTCCACAATCTCCTCGGCCACCGAGACCACCAGCGACGGAATCTTGCGGCTCAACCCCGACAAGATCTCGCTCAAACCGAGCGCACCGCCGGCGGCCACAATGCCGGCGGAGATCGATTGGAACGGGGAGATGGCCGCCCGGCGCTCGCCTGAAGCGGCCGTTTCGGATTCGCTCATTTCTGACTCCCGAAGAGTGAGTGGCCCGGTTGTTCTTCATCCGGCTTTGTCGAAGTAAGGCTATTGTGAATTTCCGCTGTTTGGGCCAATAGACCCGCTACTTGGAGCCGGAATATGGAAATCGTGCCAACCGCTAGCCGATGACGCCGCTGGAGGCATTGGGGGCCGATCAGCGGTGGAGAGAGTTGGCCCAGCACCAGGAGGGACAACTGGGCCGGGTGGTGCAGGTGGATCGGGGCGAGTGCGAGGTGATGACCGACGAGGGTCAGATCCGGGCCTCGTCCGACTCCCAGCGAGCCCAAGGCGATGTGGCTCCGGTAACCGGCGACTGGATCACCGTGGTTCCCGACCTTGACGACATCCCCACAGTGGAGCAGGTGCTGGAGCGGCGCACCCTGGTGGTGCGGCGAGATCCGGCCGAGCACGCTCGAGCCCAGACGCTGGTGGCCAACGCCGATGTGGTGGGGGTGGTACACGGCCTCGACCGGCGCATCAACCCGGCACAATTGGAGCGTTTCTGCGTGGTGGCCTGGCAGTCGGGCGCGGCGGTGGCGATCATCCTGGCCAAGGCCGATCTTCGCCGCCGCCCCGAGCGGGACGCCGAGAAGGCCGCCGCCCTGGCGCCGGGGGCGTCGGTGGTGATCACCGCCGCGATGCGGGGCGAGGGCCTCGACGATCTGACCGCCCTGCTGGAGGGCAACCGTACGCTGGCGCTGTTGGGGCCATCGGGAGTGGGCAAGTCCACGCTCATCAACGCCCTGGTGGGGACCGAGGTCCAAGCCACCCAGGAGGTGCGGGCGGGTGACGCCCGAGGCCGCCACACCACCATCGCCCGACGGCTCATCGCGCTCCCCAACGGGGGATCGATCGTGGACACGCCCGGCATCCGAGCCGTGGGGCCGTGGGATGCGTGGGAGGGGCTGGCCGCGGCCTACGCCGAGATCGACGCCCTCGACCAAGAGTGCCGCTTTGCTGAAGACTGCTGGCACCAGGGCCAGCCCGGCTGTGCGGTGGCCGGCAACGTGGACCCCGGCCGTCTAAGGCGCTATCTGGAACTGGCCAATGAACTGGCCGACCAAGACCTGGATCTCGCCCGCCGCCGGCACGAGTAATACGCTCCGATCTGATTTCAGATGGTCAGGCTGCCAGGGGCGGCTTGTCGGCTCAGCGAGCCTCGGCCTCGGCCTGGGCGCGGAGTCGGATTTCTTCCTGTTCCTCGGTGCGGGCGGGAAGGTGGTGGGTCAACCAACCGCCATCCACAAACAGCGTGTGGCCGGTGATGTAGGAGGCTTCGTCGCTGGCCAGAAAAACTGCGGCGTCGGCAATGTCGCCGGGCTCGCCGAACCGGTTCAGCGGAACCATCTCGGCCAGCGACTTCTCCAACTCGGGCACCGCCCGCAGTCCCTCGGTCATGCGGGTCTTCATGTAGCCCGGCCCCACTGCGTTCACCCGGATGCCAAATTGCCCCAGCGCCATGGCGCCGCTGCGGGTCAGCGAGATCACTCCGGCCTTCGACGCGGCGTACGCCGGGGTCTGGGGGTTGCCCTCAGCCCCGAGGATGGAGGAGGTGTTCAACAGCACACCACCGCCGCCTCGCGCCACCATGTGGCGGGCGGCGATCTGGTTGCACAGGAACACGCCCGTGAGGTTCACCGCGATCATCCGATCCCAGAACTCGTCGTCCATCTCCAGGTACGTGGGCGAATTGGCAATCCCGGCGTTGGCCACCATGATGTCCAGCTTTCCGTGGCGTTCAACCACGTCATCCACCAGGCTCTGTATCGACGCCCGGTCAGACACGTCGCACTGGCGGGCCTCCACGCCCAGTTCGTCGGCCACCTGCTCCATGGCGGCCTCGTCCACATCGGCCACCACTACCACTGCGCCCTCGGCAGCGAACTTGCGGGAAATGGACTCGCCTAGACCGTTAGCCCCACCGGTGACAATGGCCACCCGTCCTTGCAATCGCTTGCTCATGGCGACATCTTGGCAACATCTCCACCGTCGGCCCAACACAGGCTTCCCAAGAATGCGGGCGGACCACTAGATGCGCTAGAACCAACTAGTGCCGCGTGCAACGCCACTAGCCTACGAGATCGCCGCCGTCACCGGCCCCGACCGAACACAAACCAATTCCCGAGATAGGCACGAATCATGACAACAGCTGCCGCCGCATCCGGGCCAGACATCCTGGCACCGGAGTTCAACGCCGACCCGTATCCGTTCTACGCCGAGATGCGGGAGTCCTACCCGCTGTACCACCACGAGGTCTCGGGGTTCTGGATGGTGTCTCGTTACCAGGACGTGGAGCGGGTCTTCAAAGACGGCGAGTCGTTCTCCAGCCGCAACTACGAGTGGCAGAACGAACCCATCCACGGCGGCCGCACGATGCTGCAACTCGACGGAAGCGAGCACTCCGCCCACCGAAACATCGTCGGCCCGCAGTTCCGCGGCGCCTACCTCGAGGAGCGGGTGCGCGGGATCATCGAGCACACGGCGCACAAGCTGATCGACCTGTTCGAGGCGGACGGTGCCGTGGACCTGCGCAAGCAATTCACCAAGAAGTTCCCACTCGACGTGATCATGTACATGATCGGCCTGCCGCTGGAGGATCACGAGACCTTCCGCCACTGGGTCGATCTGGGCATCGAGTTCCAGTCCAACTTCGCCGGCGACTCCGAGGTGGAGCGGCGCGGCCTTCAGGCCCAGAAGGAGTTCGCCGACTATCTGACTCCGATCATCGCCGACCGGCGGTCGAATCCTGGCGAGGACCTTCTGTCGAAGATGCTGGAAGGGAGTTCCGACGGCATCACCATGGAGGACTGGGAGGTGCGGTCCTTCACAAGCCTGCTGGTCAGCGCCGGCGGCGAGACGACCGACAACGCGCTGGCCTCGATGGTGTGCCGCCTGCTGGAGGATCCCGAGCAGATGGAGGCCGTGCGCAACGACCGATCGCTAATTACCGCGGCTCTCGCCGAAACGCTGCGCCACTCGGGACCTGTGCAGATGATCATGCGCCAGGCCGAGCGCGACACCGAACTCTCCGGCGGTGTGGTGCCCGCCGGCGGCACGGTTGCCTGCGTCCTGGGGGCGGCCAACCGTGACCCCGACCAGTTTGCCGATCCCGACACGTTCAACATCCACCGCTCTGACCTGGACGTGGCGAAGGCGTTCAATGCGGCCGCCAATCATGTGGAGTTCGCCCTCGGCCGGCACTTCTGCGTCGGGGCGCATCTGACCCGGGTGGAGGTGGACGTCGCCATGGACACTCTCCTCGACCGGCTTCCCGGGATGGACTTCGCCGCCGGATTCGAGGCCGACGAGACCGGCATCTTCACCCGCGGGCCCCGCCGCGTGGACCTCGTCTTCCAGCCCGCCGCCTGAGGCCACACCGGGGGGCCTGACCAATTCACAGGCAGGCCACTACATGCGCTAGAAACCCCAGATGCCGAGCGCAACGCCATTAGCAAACAAGATCGCAGCCGTCACCGGTGGGGGCGGGGGTATCGGGGGCGGCATATCCCGGCTGTTCGCCGAGGCGGGGGCCGCGGTCGTGGTCAACGACATCGACGCCGACCTGGCCAACACCGCCGTGGGCGACATAACCGACGCCGGTGGGCGGGCCATCGCAGTGGTGGGCGACATAACCGACGCCGCAGTGGTGGCCGAGCTCCATCAGGCCGCGGTGGAGTTCGGCGACGGCCGAGTGGACGTGCTGGTCAACAACGTGGGCGACTACCGGCCAGGCGTAGGCAAATTCATCAGGACCACCGAAGCCGATTGGGACGCCCAGATCGACATCACCTTCCGCCATGTATTGCGCTGCACCCATGCCTTTTTGCCCACCATGGTGGAAGGGGGCGGCGGCACCATCGTGAACGTATCCACGGTGGAAGCGATGCGAGCCATGCCCCGGATCGCGGTGTATTCGGCATCCAACGCCGCCGTCATCGCGTTCACCCGATCCCTCGCTCTGGAGATGGCCGACCAGAACATCCGGGTCAACTGCATCGCCCCCGACATGGCCGTCACCCTGCAAACCCCCCTCGACCAGATGCTGCGGGGCCGCCCCTTGGAGCAGGTGACCCGGAATATCCCCCTGTGCCGCTTCGGAAACCCCGACGACTTCGCCGAGGTGGCCCTGTTCTTGGCCTCCGATCAATCCCGCTTCATGACCGGCCAGACCATCCCGGTGGACGGCGGCACCATGACCGCCCAGGGCTGGTACCGCCGCGCCGACGGCCGAGGCTTCACCAACCTCCCCGACGCTCCTTGATCTGAGGGAGGCTCAGTCCAGGCCGTATTGGGGAAGGCGGCCGTTGGCGATCATCGTGAGGCTCCCGGTGCCAGTCTCGTCGGGGTCGTCGGTGGAAACGGTGACCGGGGCGATGCGGTGCATGGGAGTGAACACCTCGCCGGAGGCGGGCACCACGTCGGCGGGATGGGTCACGTCCCAGACCTCGTGCTCGACGCACGACTCGCCCCGGTAGACGCCGAGGCCGAGTTCGTCGTTCCACCCGCCGCTGTAGCCCAATCCGGCCATGGCCACTGCCGATCCCAGCGGCGTCGAGCCGAGCCGCAGCGACCGCCCGTCGTCCAGGCTCACCGCCACGTCGGCTGACGAGAATCGCCGGGTGCCGGCGAAGAAGTCCAGTGACAGATCGGCCTGGGTGACGTGGCGGTCGACATCGGGAGCGTCCCGATCTCGGATCAGCCCGGTGAGGTAGACCCGCTCTGAACCCCGCTCCATGATCTGCACGTGGCCGGCCCGCCGATTGGTGGAGAAGAACAGGAAGTAGAACAGCGTGCCGACCTCGCTGTGTTGCCGGGGCGGGCCGGTCACCGGCTCGGGGATGCCCATGGCGGGGCGCACTCCCCAAGAGTGGTCCCGGCCGCCCCACCAGCCGTCCACGTCTAGGCCCTCGTCGCCGATTGTGATCCAGCCGTCCACCACCCCCACCTGGTTGAAGCGCTGGTAGTCCTGGGCCACCCGACCCCGCTCCCGCTCCACGTGGGGCTTCTCGATTTCCGGGGCCAGCTCGGCCCGCCACACCAGATCGCAGGCGATGGAGTGATCGCCGGGGGCCAGGATCACCCTCAGCTCTTCCAGCGGGACCGTCGGCTCCACCCGCATCGGCCCCACCTCGGGCTCGAAGCGGGGACGAAGGGCCCGCGACGCCCGCAGATTGTGCTGGGTGCCGCCCCGCACCATCACGACCCCGCCGTCGATCACATTCATGTTGTTGTAGGAACCCATGGTGAACTGCACCGCGGCCTGCCCGGCCGGGTCGTAGACGGCGAACCAGTAGCGGTCGAAAAACCGGGGGTCAGACGTGCCGACGTGCTCGAACGGCTCGGCAATCTGGTGCCACAAGGTGTCATCGAGGGGTCCAAGCATGGCTATCTCAGCCTTTCTGTGGAATCGGCCAGATAGGCCCGCACCGCGGGGGACGGCTCCAACCCGCTCATGATCTCTTCGGTCAGCCGAGCCCGCAGGCTCCGGTGGTATCCGTCGGCTGCCTCGTAGTCGACAACCCCGGGCACGGCTTCCTCCAGCGCTGCCGGTTCGATGCCCAAGACCTTTTCCAGAGCCCGGATGTCGGTCACCAGGTCGGGCAACACCTCAGACCATCGGGCCGCGGCGTGCTCCAGAGCCGAGGCCGCGAAAGCGATCTGCTCCTGCGTATAGGAGTCAGACACCTCGGGTGCGGCCAACTCCACCAGCACCCGGCGGGCCCCGTTGATCTGCTCGCTCAATGTCGGTCTCATCTGAGATGGTCCTCAATCTGCTCGCTCAATGTCGGTCTCATCCCAACTCCTCTGCGGTCTGGGCCAACAGCAATTTGGTTAGTTGTCCGGCACCTAACCACACCCGAAGGGTGCGGTCGTCACAGAAGCTGCGCACCCCGGTGATGACAATGGCCGCCAGCTTGTAGTTGGCCAGCACCTGCCAGAACCGCAGCGCATCCCGGTCGATGGTCCGGCCGGTGCGAGCCTCGTAGGCCGATCGCAGATCTTCCGCCTCCCACCGTCCGGGAATCTGGTGCTCAACCCGGCGAAGCGGGTTGGTCACCCATCCCACATCCTCGGCGGGGTCTCCCAGGTGGACGGTCTCCCAGTCGAGCAGCACCTGCACCTGGTCGCCGTCGAACAGCACATTGCCCGGCTTTATGTCGCCGTGGACCACGGTGATCTCGCCGGGCTCGGGCCGGTTGCGGCGCATCCACTGCTCGATATAGGCCAACACCGGCTGAGGCTCCAATGATTGGCGCTCGATCACCGCGGCCCACTCGTCGATGGCGGCGGTCGCCGGATCAGCGGGCACAGCCAGAACCTCGTCCAGTCCGGCGCCTTTCCAGTCCAGAGCGTGAATCTCGATCATCAGATCCACCATCTGCGAGGCGATCCCCACTCGGGAGTCTTCGTCGGGCCGACCGTCGCCTCCTTGCAGAATGAAGTGGTCGTTGAGGCCGTCATAGCGGGTCATCACCATCGCCGGGCGGCCCAGCTCCGACCCGTCGGCGTCCAGCCACACCACTTCGGGGGCCCGCACCGGCTGATCGTGCAACCGCCGCAGCACCTCAAACTCCACCCTGCGGTCGGTTTCCAGCACGCTGCCCACCGGATCCCGTCGAAGGAACAGCTGTCGATGGTGCGACTGCCCGCCGTCTTCCCAATGCAGATCGAACGGCCAGTTCTCCCGTGACTGCCCTCCGATGGCCCGAGCCTCGCCTTCCACCCGAAGCCCGTCAACCTCGCCCAAGCGCGCTCGGATGAATCCTTCTAGGGCGGCGTCAAAGTCCCCGGTCATCGAATGAACACGCTACCGACTCGGCGCTGAGTGGAGCTGAGCGGACTCGAACCGCCGGCCTCCTCGTTGCGAACGAGGCGCTCTAGCCAACTGAGCTACAGCCCCAAAAGCCGAATCAAGCCTAATGGGGACGACGCGCCGAACCGCGATTGGAATGAGCAGGAGTCAGCGGGAAAAGGAGATCAGCGCTGGCCGCCGGAGGCCACGTCCCAGGAGCGGGGCTGCGAGTCGTCGGCCCCGACCGGATTGAGCCGATCCTCGCGGGTTCTTTGGTGCTGGACCAGCAGCATGGCGTAGCCCAACAGCAAGGCGTCAATCAGCAGGTGTACCACCAAGGCGAAACCGCCCAGATAGACGGCGAAAACGAAGGAGGCCAGCGCTCCCACGATGAGCGTCACCAGGATGCGGCGCCGACGACGACGGGCGTCGATCGAAGTCCGGGGTATGCCTCGATTCGAATTCGAAGCCATCTGATTAGCGTACACCCGAGGCGGCAGGGCGATATTGGGCCGAAGGGCCACCACTGGGGCGGCCATGGCTCCCCGCTCGGCCAGACGGGGATTCACAGAGCGAAGCGGAGCACGAAAACCCAACTGCGGTGTGCGCCGCCTGAACCCGAATTGCCCGCTACGCGCCCGGCGGATCAGGGGCGGTAGCAAAAAGGCAGCCCATGCAGCTGCCAAGATCATGAGCAACACTGATGTCACCAATCTCGGGGGTCCCTTGCAGATTTAATGGTAAGCCGCAATAGTGCGCTCACTGGTGGATGGTCGCGCCTGTGTCCTTCGCGAAGGCTGTCTGAACGCGCTACGGCAATACGCCGCCGGACATTACAAGGACTTGACACTTGTTACGGTTCTACTACAGAAAGTCCACCCGCGCCACCCCGTCTTCAGCAGGCACTTCAGGGAAATACGGTCAGTCGTTGTAGGCCGAGTCGGCATCCTCCAAACGCCGATAAGAACCGGAGCGCCCACCTGTCTTTTCCCACAGGGCGATTTCTCCGATCACCATCTCTTTGTCCCGAGATTTGCACATGTCATAGACCGTCAGAGCGGCCACCGAGCAAGCCGTGAGGGCCTCCATCTCCACCCCGGTCCGGTCGACCGTTTCCACCTCGGCCTCTATCTCGATGTGGGTGTCCTCGATCCTGAAATTGACCAGCACTGCGCCCACCAACAGGGGATGGCACAGCGGGATCAGCTCGGGAGTGCGCTTGGCCGCCTGGATACCCGCCACCCGGGCCACTGCCAGCACGTCTCCTTTCCCGATGGCACCCCGGGCCACCGCAGAGGCTGTATCCGTGCTCATGAAGACCTTGGCTCGGGCTATGGCCCGGCGGTGCGTGGGATCTTTGGGGGTCACGTCCACCATGCGGGCGCGCCCGAGAGGGTCGAGGTGGGTGAATCCGACTTCGCTCAATTCAGCCCCCGATCTGGGACATCGAGCGGCCGGGGCGGATGAAGTGCACCTGGTTGATGGCGTGCCCGGCCCACTTGTCCTTGACCACTCCCGCGATGACCGCGGCTATCTCGTCGTCGGCCGCTCCCGAGCGCAGCAGCTCCCGAAGGTCGTGCTCGTCCACGGCGAACAGGCAGTTGCGGAACATGCCCTCGGCAGTGAGCCGCACCCGGTCGCAGCTGTCGCAGAAGGCGTCGGTCACGCTGGCGATAACCCCGAACGACCCCAGGCCGTCGGCGTAATGCCATACCGCGGCCGGCGAATGGGACCGCTCGACGGGGGCCAGGGGGAACGCCTCGCCCACCGTGGCCACGATCTCATCGAGGGTGACCACCTTGTCGTTGCTCCACGAGAGGTCGGCGTCCAGGGGCATGAACTCGATGAACCGGACCTCCACGCCCTTGTCCCGGCCGAAGCGGGCGAAGTCCACGATCTCGTCGTCGTTGATTCCCCGCATCATCACCGCATTGACCTTCACCGGATTCAGCCCAGCGGCCAGGGCGGCGTCGATCCCGTCGAGCACTCGATCCAAGTCGGCCCGGCGAGTGAGCTCCTCAAAGCGATCAGGCCGAAGGGAGTCGAGTGAGATGTTGATCCGCCGCAGCCCGGCGGCAGCCAGCTTGTCGGCCAGAAGTCCCAGGGTGGCCCCGTTGGTGGTCAGGGCCAGATCGACGCCCAAGGCCGCGAGCTTCTCTACCAGCACCGGCAAGTTGGCCCGCACAGTGGGTTCCCCTCCGGTGAGGCGGATGCTGTCTATGCCGAAGCGGTCGACCATCAATTTGGCGATGCGCTCGATCTCCTCGAAGGTCAGCAGGTCTTCGCGGGGCAGCCAGTCGAGCCCGTCGGCGGGCATGCAATACGTGCAGCGGAAATTGCATCGGTCGGTTATCGAGATGCGGAGATCCCGGTGTACCCGTCCAAAGCCGTCGATCAGCGGCACGCTCACTCCTCCATTCTGGCCGAATAAAGCGCCGAACACACTGTGGAAAGCCAATCCGGCGCCGGTTGGATGGCGGTCAGCGCAGGATCAGCAGCGTCACCGGTTCACCGGCGTCGAGGCCGTCGCCGTCGGGCAGCACCGCCAGAGCATCGGCTGCGGCCATAGCCGACAGCTGGTGCGATCCCTGGCCGCCGGCCGATTGGGCCAAGAACTCGCCATCGGCGTACTCGACTCGAACTCGGGCGAAGTGGGTCTTGCCATCGGGTCGGCGGCGCAGCCCCTCGGCCACACGGCCCATCACCGGCTGGCGATGCCAGGTGCCCGGTGGATGGCCCATCATCTTGCGCAGGCCGGGCCGGGCGAACAGCTCAAACGACACCATGGATGACACCGGATTGCCGGGCAGCCCGAATACCGGGATGCCCTGCACCAGACCGAAGGCCAGCGGCTTGGCCGGCTTGATGGCCACCTGCATCCAGGTCATGTCGCCGATTTCGTCGAGCACCTTCTTCACGTAGTCGTAGTCGCCCATGCTCACCCCACCCGAGGTCAAAAGGGCGTCGCACTTCTCCACACCCGCCCGGATGCCGGCGGCAATCTCATCCTCGTCATCGGCCATGCTGCCCAAATCCACCGGGTCGCACCCGGACTCAGCCAGCAAAGACAACAGCGTGTGCCGGTTGGAATCGCGGATTTGGCCCATCTCCAGCGGCTGCGGCCCCTCGACCAGCTCGTCGCCGGTGGACATGACCCCTACTCGAGCCCTTGGCCGCACCTTTACCTGATACATGCCCAGGCTGGTGAGCACTCCCAAGTGCCCGGGAGTCAGAACCTCTCCCGGACCGAACACCGTTTGACCCACCGTCAGGTCCTCGCCAGCCCGGCGAATGTGGTTGCCCACGGGCACCGATTGGGCCACGGTTACCTCGGTGCCGTCGGCGCTGGTCTCAGTGAGCTCAACCATCACCACAGAGTCAGCGCCGGGGGGGATCACCGCCCCGGTCATGATGCGCACAGCCTGTCCGGCACCCACAGTGATGTCGGGGGGCACGCCCGCGGCCACCGTGCCCGCAACGGCCAGAGTCACCGGCGCATCGGCCACGTCGGACGATCGCACCGCAAAACCGTCCATAGCCGTGTTGTCGAATGGGGGAACCAACTCGGGCGCCACCACGGTCTCGGTGGTGACCAGCCCTCGGGCGTGATCCACCCCAACGACCACTTCGTCCAGCAGGTTGCACCCCGCCAGCACCCGCTCTTGGGCTTCAGACAGAGGAATCATCACTGACTCCTACCAATCGAAGCGGCACATCTCGTCTGAGACATCACCAGAGTGCCGGTTCTTGTCGTCGCCACATACGGCGAATGTTCTCATGGTGGCGGGCAAGAACCACCACCGCCACCCCAATCGCCACGCCGACGTCGGGCACCGGCCACCCCTGGATGGCCACCGCCGCCGGCGCGGCCGCCACCGCCACCAGCGAGGCCGCTCCGGCCCGCTTGGTGCCGGCCAAAGCCACCGCCCACACGCCGATCAAAATCACACCCACTACCGGGGTGAGGGCCAGCAGCGAGCCCCCGAAAGTGGCCACTCCCTTGCCCCCTTCGCGGTAGCGCCCCAGAGGCACAATGTGGCCCACCACCGCGGCGGCCCCGCACGCTGCCCCGATCAACTGGTCGCCGAAGATCAGACCCATCCCAGCAGCGATGAACCCCTTTCCCACATCACTGAGAAGCACCCACGCGGCCGGCCATCGCCCCGCCACCCGGTACACATTGCTGGCTCCCGGGTTCTTGGATCCCTCCCGCGTCGGATCGTGCCCCGTGTACCTCCCCACCAAGAGCGCGCCGGGAAACGTCCCCCACGCATAGCCGGCCAGCACGAGCCACCATGCCCAGTCCACGCGCCAACAATACAAAAGTGGGACCCGCCGCCCACCGGAGGGTCGAGTAGCCCTCTCAGATAGCCAACAAAGTCAACCCACCCCTATCCTTTAAAGCCGTGCCCGCCTACGACTACAACTGCCAAACCTGCGGCACCCTCTTCGAAGTCATCCAGTCGTTCTCCGAAGATTCCCTAACGCTCTGCCCCAAAGCTGATTCAATCGCCAGCCCCGCCGCCTGCACCCAGCCAGGAGAGGGTCAGGTTTCCAAGGTGTTCAGCGTCCCCAGCATCACCTTCAAGGGCGACGGCTTCTACCGCAACGACAGCCGCTCAGGGGCCAAGTCGTCCACCATGGCCGGCTCCTCGACCAACGGCGATAGCTCCAACGGCCGAGAGAAGTCAGACGCGGCGAAAACCGACGGGGCAAAGTCCGACAGCAGCTCATCGGAGTCCTCGGGCCGCGAGCCAGCCAAAGCCGCTTCAAGCTCCTCCGACGACTAAGTGGTGTGTCGCAGGAATAATCGCTCGTGTCCTGCTAGGCATCGACGCCCCTCGCTGCGTTGCTCCTCCTTGCCGTACGCTCCGGGTATGGCTGCGTCGGTGCGCCTTGCGAGGAACGCCGCTGCCGTCGCGATCCACGGCGCTATTCCTGCGACACACCACTAGCCATGCCTGAGATCGGCGTCATCGGCGGCTCCGGTCTCTACTCCCTTCTGGACGATGCCGTAGAAGTTGCCGGCGACGACACCTTTGGTCCTCCGTCGGGGCCGCTCACCATCGGCCAAGTGGACGACATCGAGGTGGCCTTTCTGGCCCGCCACGGCCCCGGACACCGGTATCCGGCCCACAAGGTCAACTACCGGGCCAACCTGTGGGCTCTGCGACAAGCTGGGGTACGGGCCATCTTCGGACCCAGCGCCTGCGGCTCGCTGCGCCCCGAGCTGGCCCCTGGCCACATTGTGGTATGCGACCAACTGGTCGACCGCACGTCGGGCCGGGCCGACACCTACTTCGACACCGTCACCAACCACGTCTCGCTGGCCGACCCCTACTGCGACGAGCTCCGTCAGGCGCTGCTACACGCCGCCCGCGCCGAGGGGATGACCGCCCACGACGGGGGCACCATGACGGTGATCTCCGGCCCCCGCTTCTCCACCCGGGCTGAGTCGCGCTGGTTCCGCGACTGCGGCTGGGACGTGGTGGGCATGACCCAATATCCCGAGGCCGCCCTGGCCGCCGAATTGGGCATCTGCTATGCCACCGCTGCGCTGGTCACCGACTACGACGTCGGTCTGGAAGACGACCCCAACATCAAGCCAGTCACCCAAGACGAGGTATTCGAGTTTTTCGCTCAGAATCTCGACCGAATGCGGGCGGTGCTGTTCGGCGCCATTCGGGCCATTGCCCGCAACCTGCCCGACTGCTCTGGTCGCACCAACGGCATCGACCCGCCCCTGCCGTCACACTGACCCTTTCCAACGACTCCCGCCACCGCTAGCCTGGGCGGCGCTTCCCCCGAATTGAGCATCGCGAAGGCGCGCGCCGGTGGACGCACCTGCTGACAGAGTCGATCAAACCCTGACGTGGCGAGGCTCGCTTCTAGCCCGGCTGCCGGGCGGCCGGCGCAGCTACTGGATAGTGGTGGCGATTGCCGCGGCGATCACTGGGCTGGTGGTGGCAGCCATCGCCGCCATGGCCGGTGGAGGCCCTTCCTTGGGCCAACTCACACCGGTGATCGTGGTCACCCAGCCCATCGAAGCCGGTGATCAGCTGAGTGAGCAAAACACCGAAGCTCGACGGTACCCGGCCCTGACTTTGCCGACCGGAGCAGTGGCCATCCTTGTCGGCGACGAGGTGGCCTCGGCTGCTCTCCATCCCGGCGATGTGGTGACCGCGGCCCGACTGGGGGGACTGCCCATCGGAAATCGGACCGAAGTGGCAGTTCCCGCCCACACCGCCATGCCCCCGCTGGCTCCCGGTGACCGGGTGGACGTGCTGGTAACCCTGCCCCTGCCCGGTGACGGCGGCGCCCAGTCCCAAGCCACCCTCACCGTTGCCACTGCCGCGGTGGTCACCGACACCGCCGAGCACGCCGTCACCATCGCGGTCACCGGCGAAGAACTGCTCCCGGTGGCCTCGGCGGTAATACAAGGCTCGGTGACCCTGGCCCTGGTGCAGGCCAGCTGAGAGGGGCCGCCTCTAGCGCACCGAGGCGGCTATGAGGCTGATTACCAACAGGGCCACCAGCACCCGATACACCGCGAACGGGCCGAAGCTGCGAGTGCGCACCAGGGCCAGCAGCCCCTTTACCGCGGCGAAGCCGGTGACCGCCGATGCCACCGTGCCCCACGCAAAGCCAGCCCGGGCGTCAGCGGGGATGCCTCCCCACCCGCCAATGTCGATGAACTGATAGACCCCGGCACCCGCGATCACCGGCACGCTCATCAGCATGGCCAGGCGGGCGGCGGCCTCGCGATCGAAGCTGAGTAGGCGCCCGGCAGTCATGATCACTCCCGAGCGCGACACTCCCGGCTGGAGCGAACACGCCTGGGCCAGCCCCAGCAGCACGGCGTCGCGCACCCCGACGTCCTCGGTGTGCCGCTGACCCTGACGGCGATCAGCCCACCACAGCAGAACGCCGAACACCGCCAGCATCACCGCGGTGAGCCAGATCTCATCGTCGGCCTCGTCGATCACCGATCGCAGCCCCACTCCGACCGCCGCGGCGGGAACGGTGGCCAGCACCAACAACCACCCCAGCCGACCCTCGGCGGTCATCGGGGCTCGGCGCCGGACCACCGCAGCAACCCCGTCTCGCACCAACGCCCACACCTCGCGTCGCAAACAGGTCACCAACCCCACCAATGTGCCCAGGTGGAGGGCTACATCGAACGCCTTCTTGAGGTCGTTATTGCCCTCGAAGTCGTTCCAATCGGCAAGCCAGGGAATGATCTGGAGGTGTCCGCTGGACGACACCGGCAGGAATTCGGTCAGCCCTTGGGCAATGCCCAGCAGAATGGCGTGTAAAACCGACATGGCCTCGTGGCCTGGGGCTAGCCCTTAGGCACCGGACATGGTGACTTCGGCCACCACCAGCGACACTCCCGCCGAGCTCATCGGCAGCCAGGTGAGGTCGGACCCCACCGCCGCCACGTCGAGCAGCATCCGCTGGAGGGTGGAGGCGATGGTGATCTCCCTAACCGGCTCGGCCAGCTCGCCGTTGCGGATGCGCAGCCCTTCAGCGCCGGTGGAGAAGTCGCCGCTCACCGGGTTTACCCCGGAGTGCAGCCCCGACACCCCCTGCACCAGCACCCCGTTGTCTATGCCGGCGATGAGCTCGCTGGGCGGCCGGTCGCCCGGCACCAGCGACAGCGCCTGGCAGCCCACTCCGGGGGTGCTGGCGTAACCCCGAACGGCCGAGCCAGTGGAGGCCGACCCCGAGCGCCGCCCGGTGTAGCTGTTGTGAAGGAACCGCTCGAGCTGACCGCCGCCGATCAGCTGGTTGCGCCGGGTGGCCAGGCCCTCGCCATCGGCATCAGATGCGGTGAACGCCTCCGGGTTGGTGGGGTCGTCCACCAGGGTTACGCCCGCGGCGGCCACCTGGTCGCCCAGGCGGTCGGCGAACAGCGACCGGCCCTTGAGCACCGCCTCGCCCGACAAGGTGCTGCCGATGATGCCCAGAAACTGGGCGGTCACGAACGGGTCGAGCACCACGGTGACCCGCTCGGAGGGCGGCTGGGCAGCGCCCAGCATCCGAGTGGCGCGCTCCACGGCGTCGTTGGCCGCCACCGCCACATCGAGGGTGCCGGGCTCTCGGCCCACCGAGAATCCAAATCCAGTCTGGGTCTCGTCGCCTTCAGAGGCCAGGGAGTAGGCGGTGACGTAGCAGGAGGTGTCCCTTCCCGTGCTGCGGATGCCGGTGGTGGTGGCAATGGCGTCGGCGCTCAAAGCGTCGCCGTAGTCGGCCGACTCCACTCCCACGATGCGGGAATCGCCGGCCAGCACCGCCCGTTCCAGCTCCAGGGCCAGGTCGATCTTGGCCTCAGTGCCGAAACCCAGCAGGGCCTCGTTGTAGAGGTCGAGCTCCGGCGGGTCCACCCCGTCGGGTTCGGCCAGGCCGAAGAACTCGTCGGGGGAGCCGAACACGGCATTGTCCCGGGCCTCGGCCAAGGTCTCCTCCAACACCGCCGGATCGAGGGTTCCAGCGTGGGCAAACCCCTGGCGGTTGTCGGCGATCACCCGGATGCCCACCCCTTGCGACTCGGCCACCGACAGCGACTCGATCTCGCCTTCGTACACCCGCACGTCGGTCTCCTGGCTGTGGCCGACGACTGCCTCGATCTGCTCGCCGTCGCGGCCCCAGCCCACGATGCGCTCGGCAATCTCCAGCAGCTCCTCGGGGTTCACGCTGCGATCCTGTCGATGTTTGGCCCCCGTCGCCGACCGATCACGCCGCGGTTCCGCCGATGGTCATCGACGCCACCCGCAGCGTGGGAGTGCCGTCGCCCACCGGGACGCCTTGGCCATCTTTGCCGCAGGTGCCCGGCGATCCCATGGCGAAGTCGTTGCCCAGGGCCTCGATGCCGGCCAGCACCTCGGGACCGTTGCCGATGAGGTTGCCCTCCCGGATGGGGGGGCCGATCTCGCCGTTCTCAATCAGATAGGCCTCGCTCATCCCGAACACGAAGTCGCCGGTGGCGGTGTTCACCTGGCCCCCGCCCAAGTGGGCCACATACACGCCCCGTTCGGTGGCGGCGATGATGTCGGCGGGATCCTCGGACCCGTTGGCCAGGTAGGTGTTGGTCATCCGCACCATGGGCAGGTGCTGGTAGCTCTGGCGGCGGCCGTTGCCCGAGCTCTCCCGGCCCTCCTTGCGGGCCCGCAGCAGGTCCCACATGTAGTCGGTGAGCACGCCGTTCTCGATGAGCACGTTGCGCTGGGCGGGCCGGCCCTCGTCGTCGATGGCGTAGGCCCCCCACTCCCGGGCCATGGTCCCGTCGTCGATGAGGGTGACCTCGGGGTGGGCCACCTGCTCACCCACCCGGTTGCGGAACACCGAGGCCTGCTTGGCCACCAAGTCGGCTTCCAGGCCGTGTCCGCAGGCCTCGTGGAACAGAACCCCGCCGCCGCCGGGGCCGATCACCACCGGCATCGAGCCGCTGGGGGCGGGCTGGGCGGCCAGCTTGGTGAGCGCCCGGTTGGCCGCAGTGCGGGCCAGGGCGTCCACCTCGTACTCGTCGAACAGCTCGAAGCCGATAGGGCGGCCCACGCTCTCGAACCCCGTCTGCATGCCGGTGTCGCCCACCGCCACGCACGACACCGCAAAGCGGGTGCGCACCTGGTCGTCGCCGGCCAGCAGCCCGTCGCTGTTGGCCACCAGAATGCGGCGGCGCCCGTCGGCATAACGGGCCGACACCTGGGTGATGGCCGAGCCTGCAGCACGGGCGGCCTCGTCGGCCCGGCCCAGCAGCTCCACCTTGGTCCCTTTGGCCACCGTCTCGGGCAGCACCTGCACCTCCTGGGGCGCAGGCGCATCTACCCGATCAAGGGCCACTACCTGGTGACCTCCGCCTCCACCCCGAGCCGCCGAGGCCGCGGCCCGAGCCGCCTTGGCCAAACCGGCCTCGCTCAGATCGGAGGTGTGGGCGAAGCCGGTGGTATCGCCCACCACCACGCGGATTCCCGCTCCCCGGGTGCGCCCCGAGCTCAGCTCCTCCACTTTGCCGTCGTCGAGCAGCGCCGACGACGAGCGCCGATCTTCCACAAAGACCTCGGCGAACTCGCCCCCGGTCTTCAACGCCTCCGACAGCGTGCCGGCAACAACAGACTCGTCGATCACAGCCTCTCCCTTTGTCTTGCCGCCGTAGCCTACCGACCCCCCACCTCAACCGGTAACAGGGGCCGCCGCCGACTCAGCCCAGGTTGGAACGGCGGGGGTAGGCGTGCTCGGTATCGCAGATCACGTTGACCACGTAGGGCACACCGGCGTCGAGGGCTCGCTTGAGGGCAGGAGCGATGTCGTCGGGGCGCTCCACCGTCTCCCCGGCGCCGCCGAGGGCGGCCACCACCTCGTCGTAACGGCACCCCACCTGGAGGTCAGCGGCCACGTCGTATCCGTACATCTGGCGCATAGGGTGCTTCTCCAGGCCCCAGCAGCCGTTGTTGCCCACCACGATGGCCACCGGCAGGTTGTGGCGCACCAGCGAGTCGGCGTCCATCAGCGAGAACCCGGCCGCTCCGTCGCCCAGCATCAGCACCACTTGGCGATCGGGGTGGGCCACCCGGGCGGCCATGGCATAGCCCAGACCAGTGCCCAGACAGCCGTAGGGACCGGGATCCAGCCAGTGACCCGGCAGGTAGGAATCGACAAACCGCCCGGCGTAGGACACGAAGTCGCCGCCGTCGCCGATCACCACTGCATCGCGGTCCAGCACCTGGCGCAGCTCGCCGTACACCCGGGTGGGCAGGATCGGATCGGCCGCGGTGGTCAGCAGATCTTCCTCGTCGGCCCGGGCCGCATCCTCTGCGTCGCGCAGTTTGGCCACCCACTGCTCGCGCTCAGAGGGGTGGGCCGGGGCGGGGCCGTCGGCCAGCGCAGCCAGCATCTGGACCAAATCGC
Source organism: Candidatus Poriferisocius sp. (assembly GCA_965208545.1). Lineage (GTDB taxonomy): Bacteria > Actinomycetota > Acidimicrobiia > Acidimicrobiales > Bin134 > Poriferisocius. The sequence continues at coordinate 3,132,129 of OZ242341.1, forward strand.
CCGACACCGTTGCCGCGGGCTGGGCGTGGTCCGACACCGACTCCGAGCTGTCGGTGAGGTGTACTACCTGGGCATCGCCGAACCGGCCGAACGAGAGCCGGAAGTCGAGCGGGGTGCCGGCCACGATCACCAGGTCGGCGTCGGAGCGCAGCATTCGCCGGGTGCGGCTGAAGAACAATTCATGGTCGGCCGGTAGGCATCCCCGGCCCAAGCCGTTGGCAAACGCCGGCAGCCGCTGGGCTTCCACCCAGGCTCGCAGCGCGTCCCAGGCGCCGTCCCAGTACACGTCGGTGCCCACCAGCAGGGCCGGGCAGCGGGCGGCGGCCAGCATGTCGGCCACCTTGGCCACCCCATCGAGATCGGGGGTCTCGCCCACCGGCATGGGCTCGTTTGGCACGGTGCCGGTTCCCTCAGAGAACAGCACGTCCATGGGGTAGTCGACGAACACTGGACCCCTATGAGGGGTCATGGCGGCCTGCACGGCCCGGTAGGTGGCGGCGGCCAAATCGTCGCCGCCACCTGCGGTCAGCGATCGCTTGGTGACCGGAGCCAGGATGGGAACGTGGTCCAGTTCCTGGAGCGAGCCCGAACCCCAGCGGGCCTCCGGGGCCCGGCCCCCCAGCACCACCAATGGCGCGCCGTTGAGCCAGGCGGTGGTCACCGCGCTCACTGAGTTGGTCACCCCGGGGCCAGCGGTGACCGCGGCCACTCCCGGACGGCGGGTCAGTTTGGCCAGCGCCTCGGCCGCAAAGACCGCAGTCTGCTCGTGGCGCACGTCGTAGAGCACCACATCGCCCTGCTTAACCGCCGCGTCATACAGCGGGAAGATGTGGCCCCCCGACAGAGTGAACAGCTCCTTGACCCCAAAGGGGGCCAGTGCGGCTAGCACCTGATCGCCCCCGTGGCCGGTGACCTCATTTCCCGACATTCGCCTCACCGTAATATTTCTTGGCGCTGGCCGGGACAATAGCCTTGACTGAATGACCCCGATGGCCGCCCCAACCGGTTGTGCGTGCCCGGAGTCATCGCTACACGTCAGCGAGTCCAAGGTTGACTGAGAAGCACACCACCCGCCGGGTGCTCAGCGTCGTGCTCCGGGTGGGCATCAGTGTGGGCCTGTTCTTCTTGTTGATCTGGTGGCTGCCTTCGTTCGACGCCGACAAGCTGTGGCCCGACTTCAATTCGGCCACCCCGTTCTGGCTGGTCGGCGCACTCCTACTCACCGTGGCGGGCAACATGGCCGCCACCGCCCGGTGGTACGAGGTGGCCGTTGCCCTTGGGCTTCAAGTGAAGCCCCGACGGATGTTCTCCCACTACATGGCGGGCATGTTCATCTCCAACTTCGTGCCCACCACCGTGGGCGGCGACGTGCTGCGGATGTCCCGTTTGTCCAACGACACCGGCGATGGCCCTCACAGCTTCGCCTCGGTGCTGTTGGAGCGGCTCAGCGGCTGGATCGTGCTGCCGGTGTTCACCCTCTTGGGTTTGGCGCTGGACGAAGAGCTCCGGGGACTGGGCGCCCCCACTCGGGTGGCGGCCAGCACCGCCGGTCTCACCCTGCTGGCCCTCGGGCTGATCTTGCTGCTCGTGGGCAATCAGCGGTTCGGCCGCTTGGTCAGCCGGCGCAACGGCTGGGTCCGGTTCGTCAACGGATTGCACATGGGCATCGACGAACTGCGGGCCAAGCCCCGCGACACCGGCCGAGTGCTCATCACCGCCTTCGCCTACCAGGCGATCATGTTGGCCGCCGCAGGATGCGCAGCCAAGGCGGTGGGAATCAACGGCTTGGGGCCCATCGAGCTGATGGCGTTCATCCCCGCGGTGCTCATCATCCAAGTGCTGCCCATCGGGCTGGGAGGGCTCGGCCTGCGGGAGGGCGCGTTGGTGCTGTTCCTCCACGACCTGGGGGTAATCGACGAGCAGGCCATCGCCATGGGTCTGCTGCTGTATTTCCTGACCGTGGCCGGCAGCCTGGTCGGGCTACCGACGCTGGTGTTCGGCGGCCAGTATTGGCAACGGGCCTCGCGCTCCCGCCATGGGCGCTGACCGCAGGCCGCTGTCGTAGCGATGGCCCTGTCGGCCCTCAAGCCGGGCGCCGCATCCAAGAGCCGCACCCGGCCCCGCTGGTATCTGGAGCTGGCGGTAATCGGCGCCTTCTACGGCATCTACTCCTGGGTTCGCAACCAATTCGGCTCCGCAGCGGTGGGGCCGGCCGAGGCGCAGGCCAATGCCGTGTTGGTGATCGACTGGGAGCGCAGCGTCGGGTTGTACTTCGAGCGCGATCTCCAAGACCTGTTCATCGGGTGGGTGTCGTTCATCCAGTTCTGGAACCTGTTCTACGGCCTCTTCCATTTCGCAGTGACCGCCTTCACCCTCATCTGGCTCTATTGGCGCTTCCCCCGCCACTACCCGTTCTGGCGCACCACCGGGTTGTTGACCACCGGTTCGGCCCTCCTGGGGTTCGCGCTGTTCCCGCTGATGCCGCCTCGCTTGCTCTCGGTAGGGGGCCGTTACGGCGGCGACCTCCCCGAAACCGGTTATGTCGACACCGTGGACGAGATGGGCGGGCTGTGGTCGTTCACCGAAGGGGCCGCCGAAACGCTCTCCAACCAGTACGCCGCCATGCCCAGCCTGCATTTCGCCTGGGCCATGTGGTGTTTTCTGGCCCTGCGCAAGCACTTGGTCCATCCGGTGGCAAAGTGGGCCATCGCCGCTTATCCCTGGCTGACCCTGTTCGCCATCGTGGTGACCGCCAACCATTATTGGATCGACGCGGTGGGCGGGCTGGGGGCGCTGGGGCTGGGCTGGGTAGGGGCAAGGGGCTTCCATAAATGGCGAGAACGCGAGTAACCTGAAACTCCCAATTCAACGGGAGGGACGTGGATACCAACCATATTCAGAAAATCACGTGCCCGGCTGATCTGCGCCGTCTGGGCGACGAGGAATTGACCGAGCTGGCTGAGGAGATCCGCGAGTTCATCGTCGAAACGGTCAACGCCAACGGGGGCCATCTGGGCTCCAACCTGGGTGTGGTGGAGCTGACGCTGGCCCTCCACTTGGTGTTCGACTCGCCCCGCGACATCATCCTGTGGGACACCGGCCACCAGGCCTACGTACACAAGATGCTGACCGGGCGGACCGACCAGTTCGAGACGCTGCGCAAGCCCGGTGGCTTGTCGGGATATCCGAGCCGGGAGGAGTCCCCCCACGACTGGATCGAGAACAGCCACGCCTCCACGGTTTTGAGCTACGCCCACGGCCTGGCCACGGCCCAAGAGGCCGCCGGCGGCGAGCAGCGCCGGGTCATAGCGGTGGTGGGAGACGGCTCGCTCACCGGGGGCGTGGCCTTCGAGGGGCTCAACAACATCGGGCACTCCGGCTGCAACGTGACCATGGTGCTCAACGACAACGGGCGCTCCTATGCCCCCACCATCTCCCGGCTGTCGGAGAGCCTGCTGCGGGTTCGGATGGACCCCCGCTACGTCCGCACCGACAATCAGATCCGCAAAGTGCTGAAGGACATCCCCTGGGTGGGTGATCTGGCCGGCCGAGCCCTCGGGGCCACCAAGGCCGCGGTTCGGGAGATGGTCGAGCCCCGCACGTTCTTCGATGAGCTGGGCATCAACTACTTCGGCCCGTTCGACGGCCACGACCTGGGCAAACTGGAGCGGGTGTTCAGCCGGGTGTCCCATCTGGAGGGACCCTGTTTGGTGCATGTGCTCACCCAGAAGGGCCGAGGGTACGCGCCGGCTGAGAACGACCCGGTCAAGAACATGCACGACATGTCGAAGGCCAAGCCGGGGAGCTACACCGAGGCGTTCACCGAGGCGATGATCAAAGAGGCCGAGGCTCGACCAGAGATGGTGGCCATCACCGCAGCCATGCCTGACTCCACTGGGCTGTTGCCGTTCGCCGAGCGGTTCCCCGAGCGGTGCTTCGACGTCGGCATTGCCGAGCAGCACGCGGTGACCGCAGCCGCCGGCATGGCCATGGGCGGGCTCCGCCCGGTGGTGGCCATCTACTCGACGTTTTTGACCCGGGCCATCGACCAGGTGAACCTCGATGTGGGGTTGCACGGCCAGCCCGTGGTGTTCTGCCTCGACCGGGCGGGCATCACCGGCGACGACGGGCCGTCGCACCACGGCGTGCTCGACATGGTGCTGCTCACCAAGATTCCCGGCATGACCGTGCTGGCGCCGTCGTCGTACCAGGAGATCCAGCAGATGCTCCACGACGCTCTGGAGATAACCACCGGGCCGGTGGCGATGCGGTGGTCCAAGACGGCTGCTCCTTCAGTACCTGAGGATGAAGTGGGCCACGGACTCAAGGGCCGCAAGGTGAAAGAGGGATCCGACGTTTGCCTGCTGGCGGTGGGCAAGATGCTGGCCAATGCTCAAGAAGCCGCCGAGCTCCTGGAGGCCGACGGCATATCGACCACCGTGTGGGACGTTCGCTGCGTCAAGCCCCTGGACGTGGACATGCTGGCCCACGCGGCTGGACATCGGGTGGTGGTGACCATGGAGGACGGCTGGCGGGAGGGCGGCGCCGGCAGCTGCGTGGCCGAGCGCCTGCTCCTTGCCGAGCGCGGCGGCCCGGTGCCGACCATCCGGGTGCTGGGTGTGCCCAACGAGTACATCCCCCAGGGCGTACCCGACCAGATACTCGCCGATTGCGGCCTCGACCCCGCCGGTATCGCGGAAACCGCCCGCCAAGCGCTATCGGTCAACGCCTGATCGGCTGACGGGGGCTCAGCTTGGCCGCGGCCAAGCTGAGCAGAATCGCTGGGCGAGCTAGCGGCGGATGAGGGTGCCGGGGCGGGCGCCGGTGGGTTGGCCGTTGCGGAAGGTGACCTCTCCGGCACAGATGGTGGCGTCGTAACCGTCGGCTGATTGCAACAGCCGGCAGGCGCCAGTGGGCAGGTCGCCAACCACCTTGGGCAGATGCAGGCTCATGCCGTCGAGATCGATCACGTTGATGTCGGCCCGCTTGCCTGTGGCCAACACGCCCCGGTCGGCGAAGCCGTACAGCTCGGCCGGCTCGGAGGTGAGCATCTTCACCGCCTCGGCCATCGACAGCTTGGGCCCTCGCTGCCGGTCGCGCACAAAGTGCTGGAGCATGTAGGTGGGCAGGCTGGCGTCGGAGATCACACTGCAATGGGCTCCACCGTCGGCCAAACCGACCACGGTCATGGGATGCACCATCATCTCCCGCAGGTCTTCGAGATCGCCGTGGCCATAGCCGGTGAAGAACACCTGGATCATCCCCCGTTCGCACATCAGGTCGTACACCAACCCATACACATCGGCACCGGTCTTCTCGGCCATGGCGGCCACCGACTCCGACGGATCGGGCTCGAACACCGGTCCGCCGTCGAAGGGGAACGAGGCATGGAGGGAATGGCGCAGGATGCCCATGGCCGGATCACCCGGGATGTCATCGGCCAATATGGCGGCCCGCACCTCGGGGCGACGAAGTTCAACCAACCGCTCCTCCAGCGGGAGGTGGTCGAGCGGCTGATAGGTGGGCCGCTTCTTGAACGGGTTGAACTGATCCCATCCAGCCAACAGCCCGCCGGGGCGGCCCTGCACCTGGGGAACCAACTTGGCCCCCTCGGCGTTGGCCCTCTCCACAATGTCCATTTGCTGGCGCCACTGGCCGGGGTTGACGTGGACTTGGACCATGGTGAAGGTGATGGCCCGGCCGGTTTCCAGGCTGAGGCGCCGGTAGAGCTCCACCTCGCGGATGGGCGCGTCGGGATCCTCGCCCATCGATCCCGCGGGCACCACCTCAACCAGCGAGTGGCCGTCCAGCGCTCCCATGATGGCGGCCAGCTCTTCGTGGTCGGCGAATGTCCCCGGTACCGGCACGCCCGACAGCGAGGTGTGCATGGGCAGCCGGTTGGTGGAGAAAGCCACTGCTCCGGCCTGGGTTCCCTCGCCCACGATGCGGGCCATCTCGGCCAGCTCGGCCGCGGTGGCCGACTCGGTGGTGGCCCCCCGGTCGCCCATCACATAGGCCCGCACCGCCCCGTGGGGCACCTGGGCGGCCACGTCGATGGTGCGACCCAGCCGCTCTAACTCGTCGAGGTACTCGGGGAAGGTCTCCCACCGCCAGGTAATCCCCTCCGACAAGGCCGCTCCGGGGATGTCCTCCACCCCCTCCATCAGCTCGATCAGCCAGTCGTGGCGGCTGGGATCGGCGGGAGCGAACCCCACTCCGCAGTTGCCCATCACCACGGTGGTCACCCCGTGCCACGCCGATGGCGCCATGATCGGATCCCAGGTGGCCTGGCCGTCGTAGTGGGTATGGATGTCCACAAAACCGGGGGTCACATAGCGGCCCGCAGCGTCGATCACTTCAGCGGCTTCGGCATCAATACGGCTCTCGATGGCGGCCACTTGCCCATCGGCCACCGCCACATCGGACACGGTGGGCGCAGCCCCAGTCCCATCGACAACGGTGCCCCCGCGGATCAGCAGATCAAACATGGGGCCATTCTTTCAGGCCGGGACCTCAACGCCTATGCCGCAGGCGCTGCGGCAGGTACAGAAGCTCAGGTACGGGCGAAATAGGGGTTGTCGCCGGCCTCGTGGTCGGTGGCGTCCACCACCTCGGTGATCTCGGGGATGGCCTCGGTGATCATCACGGTGATGCCCTCTCGCAGGGTGGCCGCGCTCATGGCGCAGCCCTGGCAGCCGCCGCCCATGGTGATGTAGGCAGTGGAACCGTCCACCCCCAGCAGGTTGGCGAACCCGCCGTGGGAGGCCAGTGAGGGGTTGATGTGCTGGTCGAGCAGCTGCTGAAGCTGCTCGGGGATGGTGCCGGAGAGCTCCAGGTCGGCGCCTTCCAACAGATCGGGCTTGTTGGGATTGCGGATGACCAGCCCGCCCTGCATGGGGTTGTTGGGCAGGTCCAGGGTCGCACCGGTCAGATTCTCCACCGACTCGTCGGGAATCATTACGGCCAGGCCCTCGGTGATGATGTGGCGGTGACCCTCGGCGCAGTTGGCCACCTCCTCGAAGGCGAGGTCGTAGGTGTAATCGGCGCCGCTGACGCCGGTTATCTCGATGCGCAGGCCGAGGGCTTCGGGATCATCCTCGTTGGACCGGATGTCGAGCACCTTGGCAATGGCCGCCTCGGTGACCTCGAACAGTTGGGCTTCCACGGTTTCGCTCACGGTCACCAGCCTACCCGAGCCCGACCCCCGCCACCATGGCCCAGATACCCGATTTGGGGGCAGTATCAGCCTCGGCGGATGCGGCCTCGCAGCGCCCGGAAGGCCAGTGATTGGGCCAAAAGCCCCACCACGGCAATGGACAGCAGCGCCCGACCCAGTGCCCAGCCGTCCCAGCCCGAGAACAGCGAGCGCATGCCCTCCAAGGCATAGGTCATGGGGTTGAACCAGGTGATGGCGGCCAGCCAGTCGGTCATCACGTCCCGGCTCACCCAGGCGGTGGTCAGGAACATGAACGGGAAGAACAGCAGAAAGCTGGAGTTGACCGCGCCCGGGTTCCCGGTGCGCAGCGCGATGGCGTAGGGGAAGCCGGTGAAGGCCAGCCCCCACAGGGCCCCGAACAGCACGAACACCAACACGCCCAGCACCCCGGTGGGGCCGAAGCTCACTCCGATGGCGAATCCCACCGCGATCACCGGTATCGCCATCACCATGAACAGGGTGAAGTCGGCCACCATCAGCCCCAACAGCAGGGCATATCGGTTGACCGGGGTCATCAGCAGCCGGTCGAAGTAGCCCTCGGAGATGTCGATCACCAGGGCATTGGCCCGGGACATGCCGGTAACCGCGGTCATGATGGCCACCGGCAGCTGGAAGGCCTTGTAGTCGATGTCGGAGACCACGTCGCCGGCCAGGTTCTGAATGGCCCCGATGGTGACCATCAAGAAGAACAGGGGGATCAACATGGCGGGAATGATCGCCTCCAGGTCACGGGGCAGTAGCCGCAGCGCCCGGCTGGCCACCGAGGTCACGTCGCCGAAGAATCCCGATGGCTGGGCTCTCACCACGTCGGTGGCCGGTGGGGCGGTGTGGACAGCCCCGCTCATTCCTCCACCTCGATTCGCGCCCCAGTGAGCTCTAGGAACACGTCGTCGAGGGTGGTGGGGTGAATCGACAGGTCGCTCACCTCCACCCCGGCGGCCGACAGAGCCACTGCCACCGGGCTGACCACCGATGCCCCGTCGCCGGTGGCCGCGCTCACTTCGTTGCCGTAGACCTCTATATGGCTGATCCCCGGCACTTGAGAAATGGCCGCAGCAGCTGCCTCGGGGTCGCCTGTTACCCGGGCCACCACCACGTCGGAGCCCACCGTGCGCTTGAGCTCATCGGGCGTCCCCTCGGCCACGAGCAGGCCCTCGTTCAAGATGCCCACTCGGTGGGTGAGTGCATCGGCCTCTTCCAGATATTGGGTGGTGAGGAAGATGGTCATGCCCAGATCGCGGTTCAGGCGCCGAATCTGCTCCCACACCACCGCCCGGCTAATGGGGTCGAGCCCGGTGGTGGGCTCATCGAGAAACAGCACCTCGGGGTTGTGCATCAGCGCGGCGGCCAGGTCCAAGCGGCGCTTCATGCCCCCCGAATAGGTGGACACCCGCCGGTCGATGGCGTCCATCTCCAGCAAGGGGGCCAGTTCCTCTATGCGAGTGGCGATGGCGCCCCGCTCCAGGCCGTAGTAGCGGCCTTGCAGGGTCAGCGTCTCCCTGCCGGTGAGCTTGCCGTCGAGGGCGGCGTCTTGAAGGGCCACCCCGATGCTCAAGCGCACCTGATCGCCCTTGGAGACCACGTCGTGGCCGGCCACCGAGGCCTCCCCCGCGGTCATCGACGCCAGCGTGCACAGCATCCGCACCACAGTGGACTTGCCCGCGCCGTTGGGCCCCAAAAATCCGTAGATCTCCCCCGCGGCCACTTCGAGATCGAGAGAGTCCACCGCTACCACTTCGCCGTAGGTTCGGCGCAGCCCCTGGGCAGAAATGGCCGCTGGCACAGTCGATGATGCTACCGACCACCTTCGCGATATTCTCATCGCCCATGCCGGAGAATAGTGGTCGGTCCGTCAACTGGCGGGGGGGTTTGCGACGGCAGCGGCGTTCCTCGCAAGGCGCACCGACGCAGCCGTACCCGAAGCGTACGGCAAGGAGGAGCAACGCCGCGAGGGGCGTCGATGCCTAGCAGGACACCTCGACCAGTTGACGGACCGACCACTAACAGCCCCTTCGTCAGCTACGAGCTGAACGGCGACGTGGCCGTGGTCGGTTTAGACGACGGCAAAGTAAACGTTTTGACCCACGAAGTGATCGCCGCCTTGCACGAATCACTGGACCGGGCCGAGCAGGAGGCCAAAGCAGTGGTGATTGCGGGCCGTCCCGGCAAGTTCACCGCCGGCTTCGACCTGAAGGTGATGCAGTCGGGCCCCGAGGCAGCCAGCAACCTGTTCCGAGCGGGCATGGACCTATTTGTGCGGCTGTACGAGTTCCCCCTCCCCGTGGTAGCGGCCTGCACCGGGCACGCTTTCGCCGCGGGGGCCATCTGGCTGATGTGCTGTGACGTGCGCATCGGCGCCGACTTGGACGTCAAGATCGGACTCAACGAGACCGCTATTGGGATGGTGCTGCCCAACTCGGTGGTCGCGCTAGCCCGCGACCGACTGTCGCCTCGCCACGTCCACTCCTCGGTCCTGCTGGCCCGGCTCTACTCGCCCCAGGACGCCACCGACGTGGGCTTTTTGGACTGGGTGGTCCCGGCCGAGGAGCTGGAGGAAGCGGCCATCACCGAAGCCGCCGGTCTAGCCGAGGGTCTCTCTCTCAAAGCCTTCGCCGGCACCCGGCGCGTGATTAGGGGGCCGGTGGCCCAGTCGATTCGGGAGATGCTCGACCACGACACCCGGTCGTTCACCGTCGGATTGTCTTGATGGTCGAAGGCTCGAAAACAGGAGGACAGCAGTAATGAGCGATCCAGTCGTCGAATTGCTCGAGGCCGTTTGGCACTCCATCGGCCAACTAGGCGCTGATTTGAGCGATGAGCAATGGGACACGCCCACCGAGTGTCCGGGCTGGTCGGTTCGCGATCAGGTGAGCCACATCGTGGGCCTCGAGCGAATGCTGGCCGGCGAGAGCCCCGAGCCTCCCGCCACCGAGGGCGGACTCGAGGGCATCGCCGCCTTCAACGAGGGCCAGATCGCGCCCCGCCGGTCCCGGCCCGGCGCCGAGGTGCTGGCTGAGATGAACGACGTCTGCGCCCGTCGCCTGGAGATGCTGCGCACCATGCCCGCAGAGAAGTGGGACGAGGTGGGCTTCACCCCCATCGGCGACGCCCCATACCGCACGTTCATGCACATCCGGGTGTTCGACTGCTGGGCCCACGAGCAGGACATGCGCCGGACGCTGGGCATCCCCGGCCACCTGAGCGGCCCGGTGGTCCAGCACTGCTTGGACTGGCATGCCCGCAATATGGGCTATGTGGTGGGCAAGAAGGCCGGCGCGCCCGAGGGCAGCACGGTGGTGTTTGCCATTGACGGCGACGCCGACGGTCCACGAGGCGTCGCCGTGGCCGACGGCCGGGCCAAGCCTGCGCCCCCGGCCGAAAATCCCACCGTTGCCGTGCACACCAACGTGGACACTTACAACGCCCTGTGCTGCGGCCGCACCGACCCCGCCGCTGCGCTGGCCGACGGCCTAGTGACCCTGGCTGGCGACGAAGAACTGGGCCAGCGAATAGTTCTGGCTCTGGCCTACGTTTCGTGAGCGCCTAGCTATTCGGCCGCGCCCATTCGGGCCTCGAGGTCGAGTGCCCGGGGGCTCACCGACAAGTCGAAGTCAGTGCTGCCCAGCGTGGCCTCGTTCCACACCTCCCGGTCCACCAGCCAGTTGCCCCAGCCCGAGAACCACCCGTCGTGGTATGACTCGAACTGAGGTGCCCACCAATCCCGCAGCGGCATGCGGGTGGTTTGGTGGTCGGCCAAGTCAGGGGCAATTTCGGTGAAGTTGCTCCCGGCCAGGGCCAGCACGAAGTCGGCGGAAACGTTCTGCGCCGAGGCGCTGTCGGTCCATCGGAGCCCCTCGTAGCCCCGGAAATACCACAGGTTGGGCACCGAGATGGCGTTGTCCACCGCCACCGTCACCGGGCCTTCGCCAATGGACTTGGAGTGCTCGTTGAGCGCCTCGATGCGCTCGACGGTGTCGAGGTAGTGGTCGGTGGTGTGGACCTGGGTCAACAGCTCCCGGGGGTCGCGCTGGTTCACATAGTTGGTCCTCCACGCGAAGAACAGCGTGGTGGCCACTAGACCGGCCAGCACCACCCACGCCGCCGGCATCCACATCTTCTTCCTGGCCCGCCACAGCACCTGCACGCCGTAGCCGGCCAGAAAGGCTATAGGGACCAGGATGTGAAGCGCCAACCACGGGAATCGCTCGCTGGCCCAGGAGTACGAGAACCAGCTGGCCACCGCGGTCCACACCATGAACTTGCCGACGAAGGTGGGATTGCGGAACACATGGACCGTGCCGATCACCGACAGGATGCACACCACGTACTCGTACAGCGGGATGGTGTACAGGTAGTAGTGCCACGGCTCGCTTCCCCGGTTGGTGTCCTGCTCGCCCCGCCAGTAGGTGATCCCCTCGGTGAAGCCGTCTAAGAAGCCCTCTGAATTTCTGAAGAACACCGTGAACCACAGGGCGAAGAAGAACAGGAACACCGCGGCGGCCAGCACCCATCCCCACCCGGGCACGCCCCGAGCGGCCCGCACCACTGGCAGCTCCCAAATCTCGTGGGGGCTAGCCAGCAGGAGAATGACCATCGCCATGAGCACCCCGTAGACGCCCAGGGTCACGAACACCTCGGCGTTGTAGTAGGCGCTGACCCCGAAGGCGATGCCCATGGGCACCAGCCCGATGGGCAGCATCCAAGACCACCCGGCGATCCCGCCGGGCTCGGTGCCGCCGGGCTCGGCCCCGAGATTGATCTCAGAGTCGGCCGAGAAGGCCTGGCGGGCCGCCTGCTCGGCCACCAAGGCCAAAAGGAATCCTCCGAATATGAACACGACGATGAACGTGGTCTCTTTGACCGCGAATCCGGCGGCCAACAAGAACCCGAACAGCGCGGGCAAGAGCAGCCGGGGACGGTCCAGGAAGCGGACCACCACCACCATCATGGCCAGGGTGATGAACGCGGTCAGGGCGTCTTCCCGGCCCAGCCGGGTCATGTACAGGGCGATCGGGCTGAACGCCAGCACCGCCGAGGTGCACAAGGTGACCACCGGGCCCAATGACCGGCGCAGGAACCACGGCAGCACGATCAACCCGACCCCGGCCAACACCGCCACCATGCGGGCAGTGGTGTGGGACTCCCCAAACACCCAGAAAAACGCCGCCGTCAGATAAAAGCGCAGCGGCCCGTGGTACACCGGGTCGTATCCCTCGTAGGTGCCCTCCAGGAACCGCCACGAGTACCAGGCGTCGATGCTCTCGTCGTGGTGGAAGGGCCGTTCCGCCAGCTCTACCAGTCGCAGCACCAGCCCGGCCACCGCCATCGCCCCCACGGCCACGGCCAGCGCCGTCTCCGGTCGACGCCGCCAGAGCGACAACGGGCTCCAGCCCTCCAGGGGAACGTCTCGCTCTCGGGTCATGGGTCGCATGGCTCAGTTCACTTCGTAGACGGTGTACTCGCCTTGGGCAAACGCCGGAGTGCCCCGGGCCGCCCAGAACTGCTCGCTGACCCCAACCTGGCGCTCTATCGGCCCAACCACCACATAGTCCACCCCATAGGCGTCCAACAGCTCCTCGGTCCCCTCTAGGCCGCCCAGCATGGTGCGGGCCTGCTGCTGGCGGCTGTGCCAGTCGGTGACCCCGAGGTCGTTGATCCACCCGGCAAACCCCACCACCGTCTGTCGTCCGCTGATGGCCGGCACCGGGTGGGTGTGCTCGAAACCGACCAGGAACACGCTGTCGGGCGGCGTGTTGTCCCGGGCCCACTCCCCGGCGGCCACCCCGTCGCCCGAAGCAATCGCCACCGGCCACACGTTCACCTCGGGGTCGGCCGCCTTCCAGATGTCCAGCGCTCCCGCGAATGTGAGGGTGAAGAACAGTGCAGCCGCCGCCACCACTCCGAGCCATCCGATCGAGGCCAACCTCACCAGCACGGCGGCTACCAACAGCGACCCTAGGAGAATCACCGGGACGAACCAGTGAGTGTTGTTCCAGGGATGCGACGGAGCCACCCGCACGAAGTTGGGCACTATGAACCAAAGCCACACCGGGATCGACCCCCACAGCAGTGCCGGGGGCAGGGTGCCCCTCCAGAGCTGGGCCGCCAGCATCACAAGCAGGAAGACCCCGGCGTTGCGCCACCAAAACGTGAATAGGCCGTCTTGTTCGGGCGAATACCCGGGGGGCTGCATCCAGGGGCCATTAACCCAGGTCTCCCAGACGATCTCGGTATTGAGCGGCTCGATCCACAACGCGGCGGGCAATGAGAAAACCAGTGCGGGCAGAGCGAAAAGCAGCCATTGCCAGCGGCGGTCGAGCACCGCCCAGATCAGCCCCAAACCCAGCGCCACCCCGAATGAGTACACGTGGAATATGGGCATCAGCCCGACGATCACCCCCGCAGCGGCGAACAGCCGGCGCGATCCCGACTTGTGGGCCTCGCGCATGAGCACCACGGCGATCAGCAGAAGGGAGAACCCGGCGAGGGTCGGTCGCTGGGGAAAGAGGTTCCCGGTGACCGCGTTCTCCATCAATATGTTGCCGGCGTGGTGGCGGGTGTAGTCGGTGGGCAGGTCCCAGATGATGCTCCAGCCGCCCTCGGCCCGATCATGGAAGAACCGCAGCCACCCCAGCCCGCCGAACAGGGTGAACACCAGCACTGAGACCACCCCTACGGCCCGGCTGGAGAACAGCCTCACCGCGGCCAGATACAGGGTGGGTACAAAGGCGAATGCCAGATAGCCCGACGAAACTTCCAGCCCGCCGAAGGCGCTCAGGCCAGCCCGGTCGAGCATGGCGGCGAAGAAGTCGATGCCGAAGTGGTACGGCAGCCGGTCGACGCCGAAGGCGGTGGGCAGCTCGGGGGGGAAGTTCTCCCCATGGGCGAATGAGGAGGCGTAGGTGAGGTGGGCCTGCCAGTCGGTCCATGACGACAGGTGCCCGGCCAGCACGCCGCCAGACCCGTCGGGCAGATAGGCCTGGTTCAATATCCACGCGGTGAGCGCCCACGCCGGGGCGGTGAGAATCAGCAGGGGGGCCGGGTTGTCAGGGCTGGAGATGGGCCGCATGAGGCGGCGCCGGAAGTCCCGGCACTCGGCACCGACCTGGCCGAGGCCCGTCCGCCAGCCCGCCGCCGAGATGGCAGTGGCCACCAAGGCCGCCCCGGTTACCACCCGCCCGCTCAATCCTCCGACGGCCCAGCCCGCGGCGTAGCCCACCAAGGTGACGGCCATGAACCCGACCACCGCGCCGTAGGCCACCCGCTCCTCGATGCGGAGTTTCAGCCCGGTGAGATAGGTGAACCCGATGCCCACGAGCACGCAGTCGGCCAGCAGCAGGGCCACCCACAGCTTCATTGGCTCGCGAACCTAGTTGGCAGGCAACCACCGACCGCAGTAGGCCCGGGGCCAGGGCTGGTCTCCCCTTCGGGCATAGAGCAGGCGGGCGCGGGCGTCCTGTTCTTCGGGGCGGGCATGGGCCGGATTCCCGGTGCCGCCCACTGTTCTCCACGTCCGGGGCTCGAATTGGTAGGCCCCGTAGAACAGGCCGTTGGAGCTCTCGGCGGTGTAGTTGTTGGTGGACTCGCAGAATCGCAGGTTGTACCAATGCTGCTCGGTGGGCTCGATGAACCCGTTCTGCACCCGCTCGCGTTCGGCCATGTCGTTGATCTCCGCGATGTACACCACCCATTCGGCTGCCTCAATCGACTGGGTTGTTTCCCTGAGGCGGCTGTTCAGATAGGGAATGGCGTCGTCGAGTCGCCTGATGCGGGCTTCGGTTCGCTCCCGCTCCCCCGGCACGTTCTCCCTTGCCTCCAGGGCCTCCTCGTACACCTCCGACACTTCCGACAACAGGGCATTTCGCCAAATCGCGTCGGTGGCCTCGGATACTCCTAGGACAAAGACCAGGTCTTCGATGTAGCCGCCCGCCATGTACTCCTGCACGATGAGACGTTCAGCCTCGTCCTTCAGCAGCTGCTTGCCAGTGTCGGTGCTGTTGAGCTGGTCAAGCCGGGCGAGTTCACGGTGCAGTTCGTCGACGGTGCGGTCGAGCGCCCTTTGCAGGCTGTCGCGGGCGATGATGGCCACCTCCAAGTCGTGTTGCGCTCGCTCCAGATCGCGCCACGCCGGCGCGGCCGCCTCAACGGCCACCGGCTGGACCGCCTCGCCTTCGTCGTCAGCTTGTCCGAAGGCGACGCCGCCAGCGGCCGCCATGGTGACGACCACCGCAACGAAAAGAACCGTCAAGCGACTGCGTTCTTCAGCCCGCAAACTCTCTCCCCAATTCGGCTACCCTCGAAACGGGTCTACCGCAACGCCGTTCAGGGCAGCAAAACCCCAACCGGCTGTTACAAATCTACCGACTATGCCCACTATCCCTTCAACCGACCCTGCCCGACTCCCGGCGGGACAAGAGCCAGAGGCGATCCTGATCGTGTCGTTTGGCGGACCGGAAGGCCCCGACGACGTGATGCCGTTCTTGCGCAACGTGACCCGGGGTCGGGGCATCGGAGACGAGCGCCTGGCCGCCGTCGCCGAGCACTATCACCTGTTCGGGGGGGTCAGCCCCATCAACCAATGCAATCGAGACCTGGTCGCCGCGCTGTCCGCCGAGCTGGACGCTCGGGGGGTGGATCTGCCGGTGTATTGGGGCAACCGGAACTGGTCGCCGATGCTGGCCGACACCATGGCCCAGATGCGCGACGACGGGGTCTCCTCGGCAGTCGGGTTCGCCACTTCGGCCTTCGGCTCCTACTCCGGCTGCCGCCAGTACGCCGAGGACATCGAGCAGGCTCGGGCGTCGGTCGGCCCCGACGCGCCAGTGGTTTACAAGGTGCGCCCGTTCTGGGATCAAGAGGGATTCTTGTCGGCCATGGCCGACAACCTTGGGGTCGCCCGCCAACGCGAGCCAGCCGCCCCGGTGGTGTTCACCGCCCACAGCATTCCCGAGTCAATGGCGGCCACCGCGCCCTATGAGGTCCAGCTCAACGAGGCCTGCCGCCGGGTAGCCGAGCGCGCGGGAGCGGGCGAGTGGTCGCTGGCCTACCAGAGCCGCAGCGGCCCGCCCCAGACTCCGTGGCTGGAGCCCGACGTCGGAGATGAGCTTGACCGGCTGGCCGATGCCGGGGCCGATGCAGTTGTCGTGGTGCCCATCGGCTTCGTGGCCGACCACATGGAGGTGGTCTACGACCTCGACACCGAGGCCCGCCAGCGAGCCGACATGCTGGGGTTGCGATTGATCAGAGTGCCCACTGTCGGCACCCATCCAGCCTTCGTGAAGATGATCGCCGATTTGGTGCTGGCTCCCCCGCCGGCACCTTGCCCGGTGGACTGCTGCCTGCGGTAGCCGGGTTCGTTGGCGGGATCCGATGTCCCGCCGAGCGAGAACCCGCTATTCGCGGGAACCGATCTCGGTGTTGATCCAGGCGATCAACTGCGCCTGGTTGCGGGTCTGGGTCAAGATGTCGCCGGGGCCGCTGAAGTGGAACACGAAGCCCTCTCCCGACTTCATCGACTGGATCGAGCGGCCCTCCACGGCCCGGCGCAGTTCGTAGCTGACCGTGTCGGGAAACGCCAGCATGTGGCTGGTGTCCACCACTACCGTCTCGCCGGCGGCCAGCGAGATCACGTCGATGGCGCCATAGGAGGCAACTACCACCTTGCCGGTGCCCTCGGCGTGGGCCATGAACCCGCCCTCGCCGCCGACCAGCGACTTGAAGCCGCCCCACTTGGTGTCCATCACCACTGAGGCGTCGGAGGCCAGCCAGTTGCCCCGCTCGATGATCCATGCCTGCGAGCCGTCGAGATCGATCACCCGGAGATCGCCGGGAAGCTTGGCGGCCACGTCCACCCAGCCGCCCTCCGCCGGAGCGGTGTAGGTGGACACGAACAGCGATTCGCCGCCCAAAACGCTGCGCTTCAGTCCCTTGAGCACGCCGCCTTCCATCTTGGCCTCCAGCGACATCCCGGAGGAATGGGCCGACATGGCTCCGGCCTCGACTTTGACCTGCTCGCTGCCGCCGAGGGTGCACCGGGCGACGGCGAAACTGGGGGCGTGACGGATATCTACCTGCATGCCGGGGAGCCTACCCACCGCCTCCGGCGAATTGGGGGCGGCCTGGCCAATAATTGTGGGCTGTTTACCCGATGCTCTTGTCCTGGCCTTCCCAGTAGGGCGCCCGCAGCTCCCGCTTGAGCACCTTCATGGCCCCGGACAGAGGCAGCGGCTCAGCCCGGAACTCCACCGACTTGGGCACCTTGTAGCCGGCGATGGTCTGGCGGGCGTGCTCGCAGATCTCCTCTTCGGTCACCTCCTGGCCTGGCGTGGGGACTACCACGGCGTGGACCGCTTCGCCCCAAACCGGGTCAGGAATGCCGATCACCGCCACCTGGGCCACGCCCGGATGGGTGGATATGGCGCTCTCCACTTCCGAGGAGTACACGTTCTCGCCGCCCGACACGATCATGTCCTTCACCCGGTCGACCAAGAACAGGTAGCCCTCCTCGTCGAGGTAACCGGCGTCGCCGGTGTGGTACCAACCGTCGCGGAACACCTCGGCGGTGGCCTCGGGCTTGTTCCAGTACTCCTTCATGTAATTGCCGCCCCGAGCGCACACTTCGCCGATCTCGCCGTCGGGCAGGACGTTGCCGTCCTCGTCTTGGATGCAGAGGTTCACGCCAAACACCGTGCGGCCCACCGATCGCAGTTGGGGGCCGCCAGCCACATGATCTTCGGCCGACAAAAACGTGAGTACCGACGAGCACTCGGTCATGCCGTAGCCCTGGAGCAGGTTCACTTCGGGCAGGTGCTCCAGCAGATGGCCCAAGATGGCCTCGGGCATCGGCGAGGCGCCGTAGACCAGCTCACGCAGCGACGCCAGCCGCTCGGGCCGGTAATCGGGGTGTTGGATGCACATGCCGATCATGGTGGGCACCATCACCGTTTGGGTGATGCCTTCGGCCTCAATGAGGTTCATCACCCCGGCGGGGTCGAAGGCGGGGATGGTCACCATCTTGGAGCCGGAGGCCGGAATCACCAGCAAGCTGGCCATGGATGCGGCGTGGAACAGCGGTGTTTGGCACAAGAACACGTCGTTGTCCCTCGTGCCGCCCAGCCCGATGGCCACGTGGTACACGTTGAGCATCTCGGCCCGCTGCTGAAGCAGCACCCCCTTGGGCAGTCCGGTGGTGCCGCCGGTGTACATGAGCACCACCGGATCGTCCTCTTCGGGCTCGGGGGGCGCAGCGGTGTCGCCAGCGGCCACCAAATCCTCGTAGGCCACGTCGTGGGGCACATCGCCGGGGCCGATGAGCACCACGGTGCGGATGGGGCTGTCGCCGGCGGCTTCCATGGCCTTGACGAATGCCTCGGCGAAGAAGCCGTCCACAAAGGCCACCTCGGTGCCCGAGTCCTTCACGATGTACTCCAATTCGGGGCCGGCCAGCCGCAGGTTCAGCGGGTTGACCACCCCGGCGCCCAGATAGCAGGCGTGGTATAGCTCCAGGTAGGACGCGCTGTTGAGGGCCATGATGGCCACCCGGTCGCCCTTCTTCACGCCCAGCTCGCTGCCCATGGCATTGGCCAGTCGGGTCACCCGCTCGCCGTGGGTGGCGAAGCTGGCCCGGTAGGCGCCGTCGACGATCGCCTCTTCGTTGGCGTACCGCTCCACTGCCGGGTAGAACTGCCGGTGATAGATCAGCTCTTTCATGGGCGCAACCGTAGCGCGAGACCGAGTGTGCCGGAGCAGGTCGAAGGAGGCGAGATGGACGTCGAATCCACAGTGCAATGGCTGAAGGATCGGGAGCTGATCAAGGAGGTTCCCCAGCGGTACGCCCGGGGTATAGACCGGATCGACTTCGACCTGGTGCGCTCCGCCTTCCACCCCGACTGCCAGATCAGCGGGACGGTCATCTCCGGGGACCTTGACCCCTACCTGGACTGGACCGAGAAGGAACTCCACAAGTTCGATGCCACCCTGCACTTCATGGGCAACCAGTACATCGACCTGGAGGAGGGCGCCGACGAAGGCCACATCGAGACCTGGGCGGTGGCCTACCACATGCGCCCAGAGGACTCCGACGTCGGCGACCTCATCTTGGGCCTCCACTATTGCGACGACGTGGCCCGCTTTGACGAGGGCTGGCTCATCACCGCCCGCACCGCCCGACCCCAGTGGGCCCGCGGCGCCTTCCCCGCACCACCCGACGAGCTGAAAAGCGATTGGCACGACGTGGACATCCGCCATGTCTGATCGACCAGTGGCGTTCGTGACCGGGGCGAGCCGGGGAATTGGGAAGGCGTGCTCGGTGCATTTGGCCCGGGCGGGCTTCAATGTGGCGGTGTCGGCCCGGACGGTGCAGGAGGGCGAGCAGCGGGAGCACTCTTCCACGGTGCAGCGGTCGGACACCTCGCCGCTTCCGGGCAGCTTGTCGGCCACCGCGGCGATGGTGACAGAGGCGGGGGGCGATGCGCTGATCGTGGCCGCCGACCTGCTCGACTTCGACTCTTTAGAAGCGGCAGCCGCTACGACGTTGGAGCATTGGGGCCGGGTGGACGTGCTGGTGAACAACGGGCGCTACATAGGCCCCGGCCACATGGACCGCCTGCTGGACACCCCCATCGAGTTGCTCGACTATCACCTGAAGGCCAATTGCCTGGCCCCGCTGGTGCTGACCAAGGCGTTCTTGCCCCAGATGATCGAGCGGGGCGGGGGAACCGTCGTGAACATCACCTCGGCCTCGGGCTTCGCCGACCCCACCGAGGCTGCCGGCGACGGGGGCTGGGGCATGGGTTACGGAATCAGCAAGGGCGCCTTTCACCGGGTGGCCGGGTTCTTGGCCGTGGAGCACGGCAAGGAAGGCATCAACACCTTCAATGTGCAGCCCGGCTACATCTCCACCGAGCGCATCGCCCAGGACATGGCCCAATTCGGCTTCGAGGACACCGGCCAGCCCGCCGATGTGATCGGCGCGGTGGTGGCCTGGCTGGCCACCGATCCCGAGGCCGCCGAGCTGAACGGCACCAACGTGGAGGCCCAGTTCTTCTGCCATGAGCGGGGCCTGCTGCCCGGCTGGAAAGGCCCCGAGCCCAACACCGCGGCCATCCGCTACGACCTGAGCGGCGCCATCTTGGCCGAGAAGGAAGCCCAGCTTCTGGCCCAGACCTCCCAAGAGTGACCGACGAAACCGCCGCTGGCCGCGGAGAAACCGGGGGCCAAGAAGCGTCCGGCCGGCTGGAGCTGTGCGCGGTCATGCCGGTGTACAACGAGGAGGAGATCGTCGGGCAGGTGGCCGAATCTTGGCTCGAGGTTCTCGACGGTCTGGGGATCGACTACGAGCTGGTGGCCATCGTGGACGGCGCCACCGACGCCAGCGAGCAAGTCCTGCGAGCGGTGGCTCAGCGACACCCCCGGCTGGTGGTGGACGCCAAGGCCAACAGCGGCCACGGACCAACCATTTTGCGGGGCTATCGACGGGGGACGGTCACCGCTGACTGGGTATTCCAGGCCGACTCCGACGATGAGATGCCCGCGGCTTCCTTTGGCGAGCTGTGGAACCTTCGCCATCAGGTGGACGCGGTGATCGGCATCCGAACCAGCCGGAACCAGTCGCCCGGCCGGCGGGCTATCACTCGGGCCGCCCGGTTCACGGCCCGAGCCGCCTTCGGCTGCCGCCTGGCCGACGTGAACTGCCCCTACCGGCTGATGCGCTCAACGGTGCTGGCTCCGCTATTGGCCCCCATTCCCGACGACACCTTCGCCCCCAACGTGGTGCTGTCGGGGATGCTGGCCCGGTCCGGGGCCCGTTTGGCCGAGGTGCCCGTCCCCCACCACGACCGCACCACCGGAATGGTGTCGATCCTGGGTTGGCGGGCTTTTCGAGCCGCCCTCCTGTCCTTCGGCCAAACGGTGCGCCTCAGCCGCGCCCGCATTCCGAAAATCTGACCGCCTAACGGCCGATATGCCAGTAATCGTCACCGCTGGCAGGTACCTTCTAATCAGGGGTAAAACCCGCACTTCCCCCTACGAAAATCCGCTAAGGGAATCATGCCCCCACAATCACAGTTACCGCTCGGCACCGTGTCGAACGATCGCGATACGGATGTCGATTTTGCCCGTGAGATCGTGCCTGTCCCGGTGGCCGAAGAGATGTCGGAGTCCTTTCTGGCCTACTCCTTGTCGGTCATCACCTCCCGGGCAATCCCCGACGTCCGTGACGGCCTGAAACCGGTGCAGCGCCGCATCCTCTACTCCATGCTCAACATGGGCATCCGCCCCGACGGTCCCCACCGCAAGAGCGCCCGAGTGGTGGGCGACACCATGGGCAAGTACCACCCTCATGGCGACGCCGCCATCTACGACGCCCTCGTGCGCCTGGCCCAGGATTTCTCCCGGCCCATCACCCTGGTGGACCCCCACGGCAACTTCGGCACCTTGGACGACCCCCCGGCCGCCCCCCGCTACACCGAGTGCCGCCTGGCTGATGCGGCCATGGAGATGCTGGCCGAGATCGACGAGGACACGGTGGACCACCGGTCGACTTACGACGGCGAGAGCGCCGAGCCCGAGTGCCTGCCGGGCCGGCTGCCCAACCTGTTGGTGAACGGCACCACCGGCATCGCGGTGGGCATGGCCACCAACATGGCCCCCCACAATCTGCGAGAGGTGGCCGAGGCAATCGGGCTGGTGATGACCAAGCGCCGGCCCAAGCCCACCGTCGACCAGCTGCTCAAGGCCCTGCCCGGCCCCGACTTCCCCTCCGGGGGCTTGGCTATCGACTCCGAGGAGGGGGGACTGCGCCAGATCTACGAGAGCGGACGGGGCTCGATCCGGATCCAAGCCAAGATGACCCCGATCAAGCTGACCCGCAGCCGCAAAGGGATCGAGGTCACCGAGCTGCCCTACATGGTCGGGCCCGAGAAGGTGGTCAAGCGCATCAACGACCTGATCGTCGACGGCAAGCTGCCCGGCATCCACGACGCCCGCAACCTGTCTGATCGCCACCACGGGCTGCGCATCCTGATTGAGTGCGAGCCCCGTGTGGAGCCCGAGAAGCTGTACTACGACCTGTTCCGCCTCACCCCTCTGGAGGAGACCTTCGCAGTCAACAATGTGGTGTTGGTGAACGGCGTCCCCACCACGGTGGGGCTCTACGACCTGTGCCGCCACTACATCGACCACCGCCTCAATGTGGTGGTGCGGCGCACTCGGCATCGCCTGGTCCGGGCTCGCGACCGCCACCACATTCTGGAGGGACTGATCACCGCCCTGGACAACATCGACGAGGTGGTGGCCATCATCCGGGGCTCCGACGATGCCGCCGAGGCCCGGCAGCAATTGCAGGACGCCCTGGATCTGACTGAGGTACAGGCGGCCCACATCCTGGACATGCAGCTACGGCGCCTGACTGCGCTGGAGAAGCAGAAAATCATCGACGAGCGCGACGAGCTGGTCGCCCTGATCGACCAATTGGAAAAGCTGCTGGGCTCAGAGCAGCGCCAGCGCACCGTGGTGCTGAAGGAGTTGGACGAGCTGGTGGAGCGGTTCGGTCAGGATCGCCGAACCGAAATCGTGTCGCACCAAAATGCCCCGGTTTATGAGGCCACCCCGGTGGAGGAGCTGACCCCCACAGTCGAAGGACCCTGTGTGGTCACACTGTCCACCACCGGCATCGTGGGCCGGGCATCGGCGGGGGGGCGCCGGCGATCCCAGTTCGGGCGCCACGATGTATTGACCGCATCGCTGGAAGCCAATCTCAGCGACAAGGTGCTGGCGGTCACCTCTGGTGGCCGCATTATCGCGTCGACGGTCTCAGCCCTGCCCGAGGTTTCGGGCCGCAGCCGAGGGGCTAGTGCCTCGGAAGTGTTCGGGACCATCCGCAGCGAGGCAGTCCTGACCCTGGTCATGGCGGGCAGCGAGTCCTTGGCGCTGGTCACCTCCTCGGGCTCGGTCAAGCGGATAGACCTGTCGGAGGCCGACAAGGGACGGGCGGCCAAGCAGGTCATCAAGCTGAAGCCCGGTGACCGAGTGGTGGCCGCCTTCTGCGCCCCTGAGACCGCCGAGATGGTTCTGGTCAGCGCTCAGGGCCGGGCCTTGCGGGCCCCGGTCGACTCGGTCCCGGTCCAGGGCCGGGGCGCATCGGGGGTAAAGGGCATGAAGCTGCGGAACGGCGACCGGATCATCGCGGCCCAGGGCGTGAGCGGAGAAGAGGCGGTCATCTCGGTGGACGCCGATGGTTCGGTGAAAATCACGCCGGTATCCGAGATAACCGCCACCGCAAGGGGCGGGTTGGGCACAGAACTGACGAAAGAAACCCAGCTGGCCATGGCGGTGATCGCTCCAGCGGCAGACCTGCTGGCCGAGGTGGAAGACGACGGCAAGCCAGCCAAGGCCCCGGTGCCCTTCCCACTGGAAAACGGCGACGCCGACCACGCAGTGGTCCGGAGCGTGGGGATGCCCCGATGGTGACCCAGACCAGCCCCGCCTCCCGGTCCCGGGGCAAGAACTCCGACTTGTTCACCCCTCCCAACGGGGGCAACGGCAACGGCAGCTACGAAGCGGCCGACATCGTCACCCTCGAGGGGTTGGAGGCCGTCCGCAAGCGCCCCGGCATGTATATCGGGGGCACCGGCAGCGACGGCCTCATGCATTTGGTGTGGGAGCTGATCGACAACGGCGTGGACGAGGCGGGCGCCGGATTCGCCACCCGCATCGACGTGATCCTGCATGCCGACGGTTCGATAGAAGTGAGCGACAACGGTCGGGGCATTCCGATCGACCCCCATCCCACCAAGAAGGTCTCGGCGCTGGAGGTGGTGCTCACTGAATTGCACTCCGGCGGGAAGTTCGGCGGCGGGGTCTACGGCGCATCCGGCGGACTGCACGGGGTGGGCGCATCGGTGGTAAACGCCCTGTCCACTCGACTACGCGCCGAAGTGGACCGAGACGGCGCCACCAGGCAGCTGTGGTTCGTCAAACAGAAGGCCGGGCAGTTCGACGGCGACAAGTTCGTCAAGGGCCACAAGCTCCGCCGGATCCGCTCCACCCGCAAGACCGGCACCAGGATCCGCTTTTGGCCCGACCGGGACATGTTCGACCCCGACGCGGCGGTGGAGTTCGAAGCCATCCGCCAGCGGGCTCAGCAGGCCTGCTTCTTGGTGCCCGGACTGCGGATCAGGCTGGAAGACAAGCGCCGTGGCCACGACAACGAGCCGGTGGACCTGATCTCCCATGGGGGCCTGGCCGATCTGGTGGCCCACCTGTCGGAGTCTGAGGCCGTCACCGAGGTCATCTCCATTCCCGGAGCCGAGGAATTCGAGGAGAAAGTCCCCGTGGACGGCGCCATGGAGGTGGTCACCCGGCTGTGCCAGGTGGACATCGCCATGCGTTGGGTCAAGGGTTACGACACCAAGGTGGCCACGTTCGTCAACACCATCCCCACCCCGCACGGGGGCACCCACCTGGCCGGATTCGAGCGGGCCCTGACCCGGGCGGTCAACGACAGCCTGCTGGCCGATTCCAAGAAGCTGGCCCGCCTGGCCAAGCAGGGCAACGATCGAGCCCAGCGGGAGGACGTGCAGGAGGGCTTGGTGGCCGCGGTCAAAGTCACCCTGCCCGAGCCGCAGTTCCGGGGCCAGACCAAGCAGGAACTAGGAACCCCGCCGGTTCAGTCCATCGTCTACAACGTTCTCAAGGACGGCTTGGAGAGCTGGTTCCAAACCGGCCCCAAGAGCCATGTCGGCGCCTTGCAATCCAAGATCGCCGATGCGGTGGTGAGCCGGGTGTCGGCTCGCCAGACCTTGGAGAACAAGCGCCGGGCCGCATCGCTGGGCTCCACCGGCATGCCCGACAAGCTGGCCGACTGCCGAGTGCACGGCCCAGAGTCCGAGCTGATCCTGGTGGAGGGCGACTCCGCCGCTGGCCCGGCCAAAGCGGGGCGCAACGCCGAGAACATGGCCATCCTGCCGTTGCGGGGCAAGGTGGTGAACGCGGCCAAGTCGTCGGTGAAGCAGGTGTTGGACAACGCCGAGGCCCAGGCCCTGTTCACCGCAATGGGGGCCGGCTCCGGCGACGACTTCGACATGGCCAAGGCCCGGTACGGGCGCATCGTGATTTTGTGCGATGCCGATGTGGACGGCAGCCACATACGCTGCCTGCTGCTCACCCTCATCCACCGCTTCATGCACCCGATGCTGGAGGCGGGCCGGGTCTATGCCGCCCAACCCCCGCTGTACACCGCCAAGGTGGGCGACCAGACCTATCGGGCGTGGTCGGATGCCGAACGGGACCAAACCACCGCGGATCTGGCCAAGGGCAACCGCAAGGCCGAGAACATCCGGTGGTCCCGATTCAAAGGATTGGGCGAGATGGACACCGACGAATTGGCCGAATGCGCTCTCGACCCCGAAACCCGCACGCTGCGCCAGCTCACCCTCGACGATGCGAAGATGGCCGAGGAGATGTTCGAGACCCTGATGGGCTCCGATGTGGGCCGCCGCAAGGACTTCCTCATCGCCCACAGCGAGCTGGTCGACCGCGAAGCCCTCGACTACTGACGGCCAGGGGAGAAATCGGGTAGACAGACATGACAGTGACCGAACCCGTAGAACAGGCCGCCGAACCGGCAAGCGACAAGCTCATGGAGATTCCTGAGCGCTACGTCCCCAAGTACCTGTCCCCGTCAAGCGCGTCCTCGTATCGAGAGTGCGCCCGGCGCTGGAAGTTCCGCTATGTCGACCGCCTGCCCGACCCGCCGGGAGAGGCCGCGGTCACCGGCACCTTCGCCCACATGGTGCTGGAGAAGCTGATGCAGGAGCCGGTGGAGAACCGGACCGTGGACCGGGCCAAGAAGCTGGCTCGCGAGCTGTGGCCCAAGATGGAGAACCATCCCGACTACCAGGGCCTGGAGCTGGGCGAAAATGCCAGCCGGAACTTCCGATGGAACGGCTGGAAGGCCATCGAGGGGCTGTGGGCCCTGGAAGACCCCGGCGAGGTGAGAGTCGCCTCCACCGAGCAAGACGTGAGGGTGGAGATCAACGGGGTTCCGTTCCGGGGCATCATCGACCGGGTCGATGAGACCGACGAGGGCCTAGTGGTCACCGACTACAAGTCGGGCAAGGCGCCGTCGGAGCGGTACTCCTCCAACTACTCCACCCAGATGCTGCTGTACGCGGCTGCGCTCACTGAGTTGGAGGGCCAAAAACCGGCCAAGGCGCAGCTGCTGTACTTAGGCCAGAAAGTGGTGGAGGTGGAAATCACCGACGAGAGCCTTACCGAGGCTATCGACGAGCTGCGGACCACTTGGCTGGCCATCATGGAGAGCTGCATCTCTTTAGAGTTCGACGCCTCCACTGGACCTCTATGCGGCTGGTGCCCGTTCGTGGCCCAGTGCCCTGAGGGAACTGAGGAAGTACTCCACCGCGACAAGATCGGCAAGCTGCGGTCCGACGCACCCGCGCTGGAGCGGATCGCCCAAGCCGAAATAGCAGGCGACTAGATCCGGGGCAGGCGCGTTCCGGCCAGGCGGCCCATAGCCGGCCCCATGAGCGCCTCCTGGCGCTGGGTGGCTCGGGCCCAGTAGTGGGCGGCCTGGCGGTCGTCGCCCACGTCGAAGCGGTCCCGGTCGGCTCGGTCTTGGTCGGAGAGAACCGGGCCGATGCGGTCCACCATGTCCAGGTATCGCACCAGCCGGGCCACTGATTTGGCCCGGGCCGTGGCGTACCCCTCCAAGGCAGGGGTGATCACCGTGCGCAAATCGTCGAGCACGGCCTCGTAGGCCGCGCTGGCCTCAGTATCGGAGGGCTCGGGTACGTCGATTGGCTCGGCGTCCACCCCGAGGATTTCGCAGAGCAGCTCGGCGGTCACCCGCCGGTGGAGGGTGGAGAACAGCATCCTCATACCCAAGTCGCCACCAGCGGCCCCGGTCACCCCGAGGCCGATGAGGTTGCGGACCTGGCAGGCCAGCTGCCAGTAGCGCACCCGCTCGGCGTCCACCGGGCCGTCATACCACCCAAACGCGGTGCCGACGTCTGCAAACGGGGTGAGCATGGCCCGCACCGTTATCCAGGCCAGGTCCTCCATGGGATCGCCCACGTGGGCCAGCTCCCAATCACACAGCCCGGTCACCCGGTGGCCGTCGTGCAACACGTTGCCCGGTCCCAGATCACCGTGAACCAGCACTGCTCGCTCCGGGGGTTTGGGCGCCATCTCGGCCAGTTGGCGCAAGCCAAGGTCGATCAAAGGGTCTGACTCGGGGCAGTGCTCCCGATAGAGCCGGGTCCACACCGCAAGGTCGTCATGAGCCAAATCGTCCGGTGGCTCCAGAGCATGGAGGGCGTTGACCTGCTCCATGAAGTCTTTGGCCAAGGCCGGGTCGTCCAGCGGACCCGGCGTTCCCTCAACAAAGTCCAGCAGCAGTGCCCGCCCGTCGGAGCTGACGCCTCGGAATCCTGCGGCCCGTACCGGCTTGTCGGTCAACCAGCGATACACCCGAGCCTCTCGGGCCAAGTTGTAGCCCACCGCGGACAGCGCCGAAGTTCCGGCGTCCATCCGCAAGAACTGCTGACTCCCGTCTTCCAGCGTCACCACCCACGCTTGGCGGGAAGCACCACCGGGAATGCGAGCGGCGTTAGCGACCGCTTGACCACAGCACTCTTCCACCCACTTCAACAGCTCGGGTTCCAGCCCGCTCACCCAAACAGGGTAAGCCTCCTCGTCGCGCACCTCTCATTCGGCGTCTACGCTCAAAACTTCGTGTTCCCTCCGGGCTTCTTTGATCGGGCTGATCCCAGCCCCGACCACTTCTTTTACGCACCGCCCCGTCTCGTCACCCACATTGACGACCAGGCCATCGCCGCAGTCGGCGCTATCTACCAGGAGTTGGGCCTGACCGGAGAAGTACTGGATCTGATGTCGTCATGGATCTCGCATTTCACCGACCCGCCTCATCGGCTCGTAGCCCTGGGAATGAACCAGGAGGAGCTGAGCGCCAACCGCCAGGCCCATGAATGGCTGATACACGACCTCAACCACACTCCTCGTCTGCCCTTTGACGACGACTCCTTCGATGCCGTCACTTGCTGTGTCTCGGTGGACTATCTGACCCAACCAGTCGAAGTGTTCACCGACGTGGCCCGGATCCTCCGCCCTGGTGGTTTGTTCGTGGTTACATTCTCCAATCGGTGCTTCCCCACCAAGGCCATTCGAGGCTGGCTGTACGCCGACGACGCCGGACACCTAGAGATCGTCCGACGCTATTTCGAGGCTGCCGAAGGATGGGCTGAGCCGGTGACCAAGCAGTGCATACCACCGGGCACCCCCGGCGACCCCCTCTATGCCGTCTACGCCGCCGCCTTCTGAACGTTCACCTATGCGGTCCACTCGCACAGTCATCTACAAGTGTCACCGCTGATCTCTACCATCTGACCCGTGAGCATCGAGGTGATCTGCACCCCGTATGGGCCGCCCGCCACCGCGCGGCTGGGCGAGCAGGTCGCCGCGTTCAAAAGCGGCGACCCGCTGGCGCCGGTCACCGTAGTAGTGCCCACCAACATCGCCGGCCTCGCCACCCGCCGAGCCCTGGGAGCGCGCAACCAAGGCATTGCCTCGGTGACCTTCCTCAAGCTCTTTGATCTGGCCGAGCGTCTGGCCGGACGGCAAATGGCCGAGGAGCACCATCGCAAGCCGGTCTCCGACTCTGTCATTGGCGCGACGGTGCGAAGCGTATTGAACGACGACCCCGGTTTATTCCGGGCTTCGGCCCGCCACCCGGCCACCGAGCAAGCCCTGGTGCAGACCTACCGAGATCTTCGCGAACTGTCCGAAGCGCAACTCCACAAGCTGGTCCAACAGAGCCCCCGAGCCAGTGACGTGGTTCGCATTTGTCGACAAGTCCAAGACAAGCTGAAAAGCCGGTGGTATGACGGCCAAGACCTGAACGATCTCGCCATTGACTCGCTGGAGTCAGGGTCGAACAACAGCATCCTCGAAGAGTTCGGTCCCGTGATCGTCCATCTGCCCCAGAAGGTCACTCGGTCGCAGGGCCGCCTGGTATCCACGCTGGCTCGGAAGACACCGATCGTGTTGCTTGTCGGGCTGACCGGAAACGACAACGCCGACAGCGCCGTGTTGGAGTCGATCCACCGCATGGAAGGCGAATTGGACGGCCTACCTGAGGTCAGCCAACCCCACGGCCACAACATCATCAGCACCGCCAGCAGCGACGAGGAAGTCCGGGTGGCAGTGCGCGAAGTAGTCAATGCGGCCCGAGAAGGCATCCCCTTGAGCCGGGTTGCCGTGCTGTGTGGTGGAGGCAAGCCAGTCATCCGCCAACTCCAAGATCACCTTGAAGCCGCCGGCATCCAATTCAATGGCCCCAGCGGTCGCACCCTGGCCGATTCATTGGTGGGTCGAGGCCTCTTGGCCCTGTTGAACCTGGAAGCCAGAGACTTCCGCAGAGACGAGGTGTTCGCCCTACTGTCGGTGGCCTCGGCCACCGTGCCTGGCATGGAGACCAACAGCGAGCCACCCTCGCTCGCCACCGGTTTGGTGATGGCTTGGGAGCGGGTATCGCGCCATGCCGGGGTGGCTCGGGGTGCCCAACAATGGGCCGAGAGACTTGAACGACATGCCGCCAGGCTGAGAAGGGAAGCCGAAGACCACCGGGATGATCGCGACCAGCACGCTTACCGCATCGAACGGCTGCATCGGGATGCCAACCACGCCGACTCCCTGGCCCAGTTCATGGCCCAGCTCGTACTCGATCTGTCTCGCGGACCAGAGCTGTCCACTTGGAGAGCTTGGTGCCAGTGGGTTGAAGGGCTGATCCACCACTACTTGGGCGACGAGCAAGCTCGGCGAACTTGGCCCGATTTTGAGCAGGAAGCCGTCAATCAGATCGAGGCGATACTCAACCGCCTGACCAACATGGACGAGATCGACCGTCTTCCCCGACCGGCCACATTCCGACACACTTTGATTTCGGAGTTGGGCACGCCGGCCGGACGGGTTGGACGGGTGGGCCACGGGGTGCTCACCGAGCAAGTGGGGGCCTCGCTGGGAATGGATTTGGACCGAGCCATCTTGATCGGCATGGCCGAAGGGACCTTTCCCCACAGCCCCTCCGACGACCCTCTGCTGCCCGAACGGGAGCGCAAAGCCGTCGGCGACGATCTGGCCCTGCTCTCCGATCGGATTCCCGAGCAGCACCGCCATCTCTTGGCGACATTGGCCTCAACCCAGCTCAGCACCCTGGTCTATGCCCGAGGAGACTTGCGGCGGGCCTCCGAACAGCACCCCTCCCGCTGGCTGCTGGATACCGCCACCGCCTTGGCGGGTCGCGTCGTCGACAGCACCAGCCTGGAGGGTTGGGCCGACGACGAGACGGCAAACTGGTTCGAGCATGTCCCCTCATTCTCGGGGAGGGTGCTCGGCGCCGATTTCCCGGCCACCGCCCAAGAGCTCCGATTGCAGGCCATGGTCCAAAACGATCGACCTGGGGGCCTGCTACCCCACAACGACCCGGTGCTGGCCCGAGGCGCCGAGCTCGTAGCGGCTAGGGCCTCCAACCAGTTCACCCGCTTCGACGGCAATTTGGCCGGTGTCGATACCGCCGGCCTCCTAGACGACGTGGTGTCGCCCACCAGCCTGGAAACATGGGCCGACTGCCCGATGCGCTACCTGTTCCAACACGTTCTGCGGGTGCAGTCGTTCGAACAGCCCGAAGACCTGCTGGAGATCTCCGCTTTGGAGAAAGGCTCGCTGGTTCACAACGCCCTCGACGTCTTCTTGGTCGAGCAACTGGAGCTAGGCCAAGTACCGCCACCCGGTCAACCTTGGAGCAAGCAGCAGCGCAGCCGGCTCCGAGAAATCGGAATGGAGCTGTGCGAGCAGGCTGAAGCCCAAGGGCTGACCGGAACGCCGGTGTTCTGGCATCACGACCGAAGCCGGATACTGACCGATCTTGACCGCTTCTTGGGGGAGGACGATGACCAGCGCCGCCGGTTCGCCGTTACCGCCATCGCCAGTGAAATGGCCTTCGGAATGCCCGAAGATGATCTGGAGGAGGTCGCGGTCGCGCTGCCCGAGGGCCGCACAGTGCGGTTCCGCGGTCGAGCCGACCGGGTGGACCGAGGGCGCAGCAACCAACTGCTGGTCACCGACTACAAGACCGGCAGAGCCGACAGCTACAAGGACCTAGACGAAGACAGCCAAAATTGGGATCCCGTCCTGAGAGGAACGCGGCTCCAGCTCCCGGTGTACGGGTTGGCCGCCCGAGCCCTCATCAACGAAACCAACACCCCAGTGAGAACTCAGTATTGGTTCGTGACCAGCCACGAGAAATTCAAGACCTACGGCTATGACCTGGACGACGAGGCAGTAGATCGCTTCTGCGAAGTGCTCGGCACGATAACTAGCGGCATTGACGCCGGAGTGTTCTGCGACCGGCCCCAGCCCGACCGCACCGATGGGCCGTTCAGCCAGTATTGCGACTACTGCAACGCCGACCGATTGGGCACCCAAGACCGCCGTCGGACGTGGGAGGACATGCGGGATCAGGCCGAACTGGCCGACTACCGCCTTCTTGTGGAACCGGCTGTGGTACCCGAACACGAGGCCGATTGACCATGGCACCCACTGCCAACGACCAAGTCGACCGCCAAGCCATCGTCTCTGAGTTGGACTCGACTCTGTTTGTGGAAGCCGGCGCTGGGTCGGGCAAGACCACCGCGCTGGTGGAGCGAGTGCTGGCTCTGCTCGATACCGGGGTGGCCATGGAGAACATCGCGGCCATCACCTTTACCGAGAAAGCTGCCGACGAGTTGAAGAACCGTCTGCGGCACAAGCTGTCCGACTCCGGCACCCACTCCAAGGCCCTCGATGAACTGGACAGCGCGGCCATCACCACTCTTCACGGGTTTGCGCTCCGCATCCTCTCTCAGCACGCCATCGAGGCTGGTCTGCCCCCTCGCGTCGAAGTGAGCCCAGACGAGGCATTCGAAGACCGCTGGGACGACTTTCGAAGCCGGCTGCTGCACAGCCCCGACCAAGAGCACGCCCTGGTTCTGGCTCGGATATTGGGCCTGAACATGCGCCACCTCCGGGAGTTGGCTCAGCAACTCGACCAGAACTGGGATCTGACCGCCCAGCGCATGGGCGCACATTCGCCGCCCATCGGCCCAGTCGAGCTTCCCGACACCAGCGGCTTTCCCGGTTGGTTTGATGAGGTAGCGGCCCTGGATGTCTTCTGCAAGGACCCCGCAGACAGAATGGCGCTCAAGCTCAGGGCCATCGATGAGCGGGCTGAGCTGTTGAATCAGGCAGCCGGAGACGATGATGAAGTGCTCCGTCTTCTCTTTACCCCGGGACTGAGCTTTACCAGAGCGGGCAGAAAGGCAAATTGGCCCGACGAAGACAGCCACGACCCGTCTCTGGAGGATGTGGCCGCCAAGCTGCGCGAACTGGGCGACGCCATCAAGGAGCTGAGGGCGCATGTGGCTGATGTGCTGATCGAGAGACTGACCCTGGTGCTGGCCGCATTCACCTTCGAAGCTGCCGAAGATCGCCGTCGCCAAGGGGTTCTGGAGTTCCACGACCTGCTGGTGCTGACTCGAAATCTCCTAAGAGACCCTCAGCACGGCGCAGAGGTCCGACAGGCACTGGCCGAGCGCTATCAACGGCTGCTGCTGGATGAGTTTCAAGACACCGACCCCATCCAGATTGAATTGGCCAAGCTAATAGCCACGCCCCCAAGCGACACGCGGGAATGGTTTGAATTGCAGGACGAACCCGGGCGGCTGTTCTACGTGGGCGACCCGAAGCAGTCCATCTACCGGTTCCGCCGGGCTGACATCGCCTTATACACCCAAGCTGGACAGACCCCGACCATCGCTCGGAAATCGCTCACCCGCAACTTTCGATCGGTGGAGCCCATCCTCACCTGGGTCAACGATCTGTTCGAAGACTTCCTCGTGGCGCCCAGTGAGGACAAGAAACACGTACAACCCGATTATCAGCCGCTCGACGCGGTTCGGGGATCGCCGCCTGTGGGGCCACCGGTGGCCGTGCTCAACCATGAACACCCCAAACAGACCCGTACCGGCAACTTGCGAATGGTGGAGGCGCAAGAGGTTGCCCAGGCCGTCTTGACCGCTATTGGACAAGGATGGTCAGTGGGCGACGGTAGAGACGAGAACGGGCAAGACCGCTGGCGGGCGGCCCGATTAGAAGACATCTGCATCCTGCTCCCCACCCGCACATCGCTGCCCCAGCTCGAACAGGCGTTGGAAGAGCACGGCATTCCCTACCGGATCGAAGCCGGGTCGCTGATTTGGGCCAGCCAAGCCATCCGCGAGGTGATGGCCACGGTTCGAGCCCTGGCTGATCCCACCGACGAAGTGGCGCTGGTCAACGCCCTGCGTTCCCCGGCCTTCGGCTGCGGCGACAACGACCTATTCACTTTCAAGGTGGACCATCACGGCAAGTGGAACTACATGGCCGCCCTGCCAAATGATCTCCCAGAGAGCCATCCGGTGGGCGAAGCCATGGAGTGGCTGACTGAACTGCACGCCGAGACGCGGTGGCTGAACCCCAGCCACCTGGTTGAGCGCATCGTGCGAAAGCGAAGGCTTCTGGAATCAAGCTGCAATGGCCGCCAGCGACCGCGGGACGTGTGGCGCAGCCTCAACCTGGTTATCGACCAAGCTCGCCAATTCGAAGAGCTCGGAGGACGGGGCATCCGGGAATTCATCGCTTGGGTCGACCGCAAGATCGGCGAGCGAACCAGAGAGTCCGATGTCATCTTGTCGGAGACCGACGACGACGCGGTGCGCATCACCACCATTCATGCCGCCAAGGGCCGGGAGTTCCCCATCGTCATCTTGTCGGGCGGCTACGTCCAGAGGCGTCCCAAGACAGCCAAAGTGGTATGGCCCACTGATGGAGGCTTCGGTGTGGGCTTCAACAACCTCCTGCGAACACAAGCCTTCGCCGATCATCAGAAGGGTGAAGAGGAGATGGAAGACGCTGAGCGGGTGCGCTTGCTCTATGTGGCCCTCACCCGGGCTATGGACCACTTGGTGGTATCGGCCCACCGCATGGAGAGAGGCGATAACAGCACCGCAACACCATCGCTAGCGGAAATGGCGGCAGACCATGCCGCACACCTTCCTGAATCAGGGTGGGAAGACATCCGATTGCCCAAGGAATCTCCCTCGTCTCACGCCCTGAGATCATTTCCCGACTGGCAGGTCGAACGAAACGCTGCCCTGACTTCAGCTGCCCGGCCGCGGGCCGTTGGTGCCTCCTACGTTGCTCACCTGTCCGACGCTGCCGGCGACTCTGAGAGTTTTCCGGGCTTGGACAAAGATGGTTCCACTGACGGCGACGACAAGCGGTCGCCGTGGCGCAAGGGCCGCAGCGGCACCCAAATCGGCAGCGCGGTCCACGGCGTGCTGCAAACGGTGGACCTGGGCGCTGATCCCGACACCCTCAGTCCAGTGGTTGCCGCCCAGGCCGAAGCCGAGGGTGTCTCACAAGCCCAGAGCACTGTTTGGGCCCTGGCTCGGTCGGCTCTGGAGTCCAACACCGTGCGGGAAGCGGCTGGCTCCGAGCACTGGAAGGAGTTGTTCGTAGCCGCCCCGGTGGAGGACACCGTGGTGGAGGGCTATATCGATCTTCTCTACCGTTCCCCCGAGGGATTGGTGGTGGTGGACTACAAGACCGACGACATCCACGACGACGAGATGCGCCAGGCCAAAGTCGACCGCTACCAGCTCCAGGTGGCGGCCTATTCGCTGGCGGTGGAACAGGCAGTGGGAGAGGAGGTGGCCCGCTGTGTGCTGGTGTTCGCCCGGGCCGGCCAACCCGCTGAAGAGGTGAAATTTACCGGCGACGAACTCGCCTCAGCCCGGCAAGAAGTTCGCGCCAAGCTGGCTTCGGCTGCGGCCTGATAGGAAGAGGGCGATGTTCACGTTGGTGGTGATGGCCGCGGGACTGGGGTCGCGCTTCGGCGGAACCAAGCAGCTTGCCCAAGTGGGGCCCAACGGAGAGGCGTTCTTAGACTTCGCCATTGCCGACGCCCGGGCCGCAGGAGCAAGTCGGGTGGTGCTCATCGTGCGCAGTGACATCGAGGCCGATGTGCATCGGCACTTCGAATCGCGCGGCGGCCTCCCTAGCGATCTCAATGTGGCCTATGTGCGCCAAGACGAGCACGGTCCTCCCCGGCCCAAACCGTGGGGCACCGCCCATGCCGTGTTATCGGCCGCCGAGGCGGTATCCGGTCCATTCATGGTGTGCAATGCCGACGACTATTACGGCCCCACTGCCTACGCCGCCTTGGCCCAAGCCGTGCAGACCATGGCCGACAACGAGGCCTGGCTGTGCGGCTACCACCTTGACCACACCCTCCCGGCCGAGGGCACCGTGACCCGCGGCGTATGCCAGGTTGACGGCAACCGCCTCGTCGGCATCGTCGAACAAGAGGGCATTTCCCGAGCCGATCACACTTTCCCCAAAGACACCCTCGTCTCCATGAACCTGTGGGCCTTCTCCCCTGCGTTCCTAGACGCCCTCCAAAAAGGCTTCACCCGCTTCCTTGACCAAAACGGCGACAACGCCACTGCGGAATTTCTTCTCCCTCACGCCGTCGCCACAGAAATGGAGAGTGGCGCACTCACCGTAGGGGTCGTAACCACCGAAGAAACCTGGATCGGGGTGACCAACCCCGATGATCTGCAGGTGGCAAGAGCGGCCCTAGAGTCCCGCTGACGAGATGCCCGAACTACCCGAAGTCGAAACAATCCGCACTCAGCTGATGCCCCGGCTCCACGGTCGCCGCATACAGGACGCCCACTCCCACGAATCAGAGAAGTTCACCCCGGCCAGAGAAGCCATTGGCACCACGATCCAGACTCTCAGTCGCAAGGGCAAGTACCTCATTACAAGCCTGGACGACGGCCGGGAGCTCATCATTCACTTGGGCATGACCGGCTCCCTAACCATCACCCCTGATACTCCCGACGACCCCTACATCCGGGCCTGGTGGCAACTCGACGACAGCGAATACCTGGCCTACCGGGACGTCCGCCGTTTCGGCCGAATCCGCTGCGTACCCACCGGCCAATACGACACGATTCCCACGCTGGCCGCCCAGGGCCCCGACGCCCTGAGCCCCGAATTCACCCCCGAGGGCTTCTACCAGGCCCTCCGCAACAGCCGCCGACGAATCCCCACCCAACTCCTCAGCCAGAGGCCAGTGGCCGGGGTCGGCAACATCTACGGAACCGAGGCACTGTGGATGGCCGGCATCCATCCGGCCAAGCGTCAGATCAGCCGATCGGCCGCCACCAGCCTCCACGCCGCGCTCGTGGAGGTACTCAAGGCCGGGCTGGCCAACGGTGGCACGACGCTGCGGGACTACCGCAACGCCGACGGCGGCAAGGGAAGCCACCAGAACGCGCTGGCCTGCTACGGCCGCTCCGGCCGACCCTGCCTTCGGTGCGAAACCCCACTACAGCATCGCCTCTACGACGCCCGCACCCTCACTTTCTGCCCTCAATGCCAGGCGCGATAACGTCCGCTGCGGTCGAAGGGAAAGCACATGAGCGATGAGATGACCGACGAGCAGAAGGAAGCGTTCGTCGCCAAGCTCCGAAAGGAGGTCGGGAATACCGGCACTCCAACAATCGCTCGGGACCCGGTCAACCAGCCCATGATCCGCCACTGGTGCGATGCCATGGAGGACGCCAACCCCCTCTACACCAACTCCGACACCGCCAGCCAAGGACCCCACGGTGAGATCGTCGCCCCTCCGTCCATGCTCAACGCCTGGACCATGATCGGCCTGATCCCTCGAGTCAACGACCCAAAAGACCCGGCTTCCGGGGTGTACGCCATGTTGGACGAAGCCGGCTATGTCGGAGTGGTGGCCACCAACTGCGAACACGTTTACCACCGCTATCTCAAGTTGGGCGACCATCTCACCGGCGTCGTCAAGCTGGTGGACGTGTCCGATGAGAAACAGACCGCTCTAGGCATCGGCCATTTCGTCACCACCGAGACCGAATACCACGACCAGCACGGCGACCACGTCGGCTCCATGTTCTTCCGCATCCTCAAATTCCGCCCCGGCACCGGGCGAACCGCCAGTTCCGGGGGCGACGGCGACTCCGGTACCGAGCGTCCGCCCCGCCCCCGCCCCAGCCGCAACCAGGACACAGACTTCTTCTGGCAGGGCAGCCGGGTCGGGGAGCTGCGCATTCAGCAGTGCCTCAACTGCGGGCGCCTACAACACCCACCCGGCAACCGCTGCCCGGCCTGCGGCGCCACCGACATGGGCTACACCGTGGCCTCCGGCAAGGGCACCCTGTACTCATTCGTGGTGGCCCATCACCCTCGGGTGCCCTCCTTCGACTACCCGCTGAACATCGGGCTGGTGGAGCTAGAAGAGGGTGTCCGCCTCGTCACCAATATCACCGACTGCGATCCCGATCAGCTCAAGGTGGGCATGCCGCTTCAGGCCTGGCACATGCAGACCCACGATGATGTGAGCCTTCCGGTGTTCCGGCCCGCTCGGGTGGCTCGAAATGCAACCACGCTGACCTTCGATGAGGTGAGCGTCGGCGACGAGCTGCCGCTGTGCCCGATTCCTCTCACCCCCACGCTGATTGTGTCCACCGCTATCGCGTCACGCGACTACCAGGATGTACACCACGACCGGGACATGGCCATCAAGAAGGGCTCCGAAGACATCTTCATGAACATCCTCACGTCCAGCGGCCTCTCGGCCCGCTACATATGCGACTGGGCCGGACCGGACGCCGTTTTCAAGAACCTCAAGATCCGCCTCGGCGCCCCCAACTACCCCTACGACTGCATGACCATGTCGGGATCGGTCACTGCCAAGCGGGAGGCCGACGGCGAGGCCATCGCCGAGGTGTCATTCCGGGGCCAGAACAGCCGGGGTCCCCATGTGACCGGAACCGTCGAACTGGCCCTGCCCAGAGCGTAGGAGGACACCATGGCCCTGAAATACGCCTACGAATGCGCCATCGCCGGGATCGGCGCCACCCCGTTCACCAAGGACTCGGGCCGCACCCCGATGGACCAGGCGGTGGAAGCCTGCCTGGCCGCCTGCGAGGACGCCGGACTGCCGCCCGAGAAAGTCAACGGCTTCGTGACCTACTCAGCCGAGCAGAACCCCGAGATTGAGGTGGCCCGAAACCTGGGCATCGAAGAGCTGACCCACTTCTCCATGGTCCACCACGGCGGTGGAGCGGCCTGCGGGGTGATCGCGGTGGCCTGCCAGGCCCTCTACTCCGGCGCAGCCGACTATGTGCTGTGCTATCGGGCTTTCAATGAGCGCTCCTGGCACCGCTTCGGGGCCGGGGTGCAGGACCGGCCAGCCGGCGCCGAAGCGTCAGAAGTCAGCTTCTCGTGGAGCTCGCCCTTCGGGCTGGTCACGCCGGCCTCCTGGGTGGCCATGTTCGCCACCCGCTATATGCATGAATTCGGTGCCACCACCGAGGACTTTGGCCGGGTGTCGGTGGTCGACCGAGCCTTCGCGGCCACCAACCCCTACGCCCACTTCTTCCAGCGGCCCATCTCTCTCGAAGACCACCAGAACAGCCGCTGGATCGTAGAGCCGCTGCGCCTTTTGGACTGCTGCCAGGAAACCGACGGTGCCCAGGCCTTGCTGGTGACCACCGCCGAGCGGGCCAAAGACCTCAAGCAGAAGCCAGCGGTGATTGCCTCAGCGGCCCAGGGCGTCGCCGAAGACCAGCACATGATGAAGAGCTACTACCGGGACAGCATCACCGGCATACCCGAGATGGAGCTGTGCGCCCGCCAGCTCTACCAGTCGAGCGGTCTGTCGGCCGACGACATACAAACTGCCATCATCTACGACCATTTCACCCCGTTGGTGCTCCCCCAGCTCGAAGAGTTCGGATTCTGCGACCGAGGCGAGGCCAAGGATTTCATCCGCGACGGCCACCTCGAGCGGGACGGCCGACTGCCCATCAATACCAACGGAGGCCAGCTCGGCGAGGCCTACATCCACGGCCTCAACGGCATTGCCGAGGGGGTACGACAGATTCGGGGCACCTCGGTGAACCAGATCGACAATGTGGAAAACGTGCTCGCTACCGCGGGAACTGCAGTACCCACCAGTGCGCTCATCCTCTCCCAGCCCCGCTGACTCCCCGACCCGCCTGGCACTCAGTGCTGACTGCAACTGAATCGGCATCTCCCGATCCCTCAGCCCATTGGAATGTGTATGATTCCGGCTGACAGAATGATCCGAGATAGGACCCAACTAGAGAGGCCCAACTATGGAATTCAGCCACGACCGCTCCGGCGACACGCTGGTCGTCACCGCTTCAGGCCGGGTAGACGGATCCAATGCGTCGGATTTCCTGGAGTCCCTGCAAGGAATGTTCGATCCTGGCGACCAGCGGATCATCCTGGATCTTGGCGGCCTTGAGTACATCAGCAGCGCGGGCCTCCGTGTGCTGCTCATGGCAGCTCAGAACCTCGACAAGCAGAACAAGTCCTTCAGCATCTGCTCATTGACCGAAGCGGTAGGCGACGTGTTCCGTATCAGTGGCTTTGATCAGATCATCAACGTTTTCTCATCGGTAGACGACGCCAAACAGGGGTAAACCCTTGACCGACACCTACAAGATCCTGGTCGTCGACGACGAGCCGGATCTTGAACCTCTGGTCCTTCAGCGGATGCGGCGGCAAATCCGTTCCAAGGAGTACGAGTTCGTATTCGCTTGCGACGGAGTGGACGCACTGGAAAAGCTCAACGCCGATCCGACCATCGACATGGTCCTGTCCGATATCAACATGCCCAAGATGGACGGCCTCACCCTGCTCCAGCAGCTTCCCGACGTCGACCCCAATCTCCGGGCGGTGATCGTCTCGGCCTACGGCGACATGGACAACATCCGCACCGCCATGAACCGAGGAGCGTTCGACTTCGTCACCAAGCCCATCGACTTCGACGACCTGAAGATCACAATCGCCCGCACTTTGGATCATTTGGCCGAATGGCGGGAAGCGCTGGCATCGCGCGACCAGCTCGTGGCCCTTCAAAATGAGCTGAGCATCGCCAGCCAACTCCAGCAGTCCATCCTGCCTGCTATTCCCCCGGAGACAGATGGATGCGAGGTATCGGCCAACATGGAACCGGCCCGCAACGTGGGCGGCGACTTCTACGACTACTTCAAGCTCGACAGCGAGGTTGGGCTCGTTGTAGCCGATGTGTCCGACAAGGGCATCCCTGCGTCGATGTTCATGATGTCAAGCCGGACCGCACTCAAGGGGGCGGCCATCGGCGTTCGCGAGCCGCAGATGGTGCTCACCGAAGTGAACAACCAGCTCCAGCAAGACAACCCCACCTTCATGTTCGTCACGCTGATCTACGCCCTGTTCAATCCGGAAACCGGATTGCTCACCTACTCCATCGCCGGCCACGATCCCCCGATGCTGGTTAGCGCAGACGGCACAGTTACCGAATTGCCTCTCACCAAGGGAATCGCGCTGGGCATCGCCGCCGATGTCGTCTACACCCAGGAGTCGGTCACATTGGAACCGGGCGACACCGTGGTGCTGTTCACCGACGGCGTGACCGAGGCCATGAACGCCGACAACCAGCAATTCGGCTTGGGACGGTTGACGGAGGTGTTCGAAGGCAAACCGCCCGAAAACGCCACCGAGGCCAACGAGGCGGTCTTCGAGTACGTGCGGAACTTCGCCGGTGATGCCCCCCAGTCTGACGACATCACTTGCCTCACCCTGCGACGACCCTCATGATTGTCACTACCCGCTTTCAGCCCGCCCCACGAGGCCGCTGAAATGCAACGATCGCTGCATCTATCCCACCCTCCGGAGCAAGGCCACCCCTCCGACGTTTTGCCGATGATCGAAGACCTGTTGAATGAGATGGCCGAGGCAGATGATTGGCCGATAACCCTGACCATGCATGCCAACTTGATTTTGGAGGAGTTGGTGCTCAACACCTTGACCCACGGTGACACGAGTGGTCTCACAGAAATAGACCTTGAATTGGAATCCAAAGAACACGCCCTGACGATCCGCCTCATTGATGACGGTTCGCCCTTCAACCCGCTTACCGACGCCCCTGAACCCGATGTCACCCTTCCCCTGAACGAGCGCCCCATCGGTGGGTTGGGGGTCTATCTCGTTCGAACTATGGGCGAGGATCTGGAGTATCGCCGGGAAAACGACCGCAACCACCTAAAGCTCGTCGTACGCCCCGAGTCGTGAGGGATTCGGCACTGAGAATCCTGCGCAAAGTGCGGTTCGCTGGCCTGGCAATCGTTGTACTCGCCGCAGTGCTGTCGGGCTGCGGATCCAATGCCACTGATCCCGCGCAGCTTGAGCCAACCGCCACCCCGACCGCCGGACCAGCCCAAAACGGCGCAGCAAGCACAGGAGTGCCGGGGGTGTTTGGCGACCGGGTTGTGTTCGGACAGTCGGCGGCATTCAGCGGTCCCGCCCAAGAGCTGGGTATCAACATGAACCTGGGCATCATGGCAGCGTTCGCCGAGGCCAACCGAAATGGCGGCGTGCACGGGCGCATACTGGAACTCGCCACTCGAGACGACGCCTACGAGCCCGAAGCAGCTATCACCAACACCCAGGCTCTGATCAACGATGAGCGGGTCTTCTCGCTCATCGGCGCAGTGGGCACTCCTACTTCTCGTTCAGCTACTCCGGTAGCAGCCGAAGCGGCCATCCCCTACGTGGCTCCGTTCACTGGGGCTGGCTTTCTTCGAGACGACAACTGGGAGAACATCATCAACCTTCGAGCCTCTTACGCCCAAGAGACCGAAGAGATGGTCGAGCGGCTGACCACCGACTTGGGTGTCACTCGAATCGCGGTCATGTTCCAGGACGACTCCTTCGGCCGAGCCGGATACAACGGGGCGTTGGCCGCGTTGGATCGCCGCGGGATGGAACTGGTGGCCACGGGCGTGTATCCCCGCAACACCACTGCGGTGAAGTCGGGGCTGCTCGACCTGAGGCTGGGCAACCCTGAAGCGGTAATCCTTATCGGCGCCTATCAGCCGGTCGCAGCCCTTATCGCCTGGGCCCGCCACATCGGCTTCGATCCCATCTTCATGACGGTTTCCTTTGTGGGAAGCAACGCGTTGGCCGACGAACTCGGACCGGGCGGCGAGGGCGTGTACGTCACCCAGGTGATTCCCTTTCCCACCGACCTATCGATTCCCGTAGTGGCCTCCTATACCGCGGCCTTGGAGGCATATGACCCAGCGGCTGAACCGGGGTTCGTGTCCTTAGAGGGCTACATTGCCGGCCGTTTGGCCATCTCCGGTTTGGAAGCATGCGGTGCCGATCTCACCCGCGACTGCTTCTTGGAGAACATCTTGGGTGCAGGTCAGTTTGATATCGACGGATTCGCCCTGGATTTCGGCACAGAAAACAATCGGGCAGTGGACAACCAAGGTTCCGATGCCGTCTTTTTGACCGTGATCGATGCCAACGGCAGCTACCGGTCGGAGGCTTCAATGGGAGACGCCAGCTCGTGACGGAGTCAGCCCTCCCACAAGACGCTGCGGCCACCGCCAACACGGCTGGTGCACAGCGGCCCGCGATCCATCGCCGGATCTCCACTCAGCTGTACGCGGGAATCTTCGGCGCGGTCGTGCTGACCATTGTGGCCAGCGTCGTGAGTTGGATCTCCTTCAACAACGTGGACAGCAGCCAAAAGAGGGTTAGCGAAGAGAGCGTGCCCGAACTGGCCGGGGCGTTCACCCTGGCAGAGTTCAGCAATGCCCTAGTGGCCGCCGCCCCCCGGCTCACCACCGCACCTCCCACGCAGTTCTCAGAGATCTCCGCCGAGGTAACCGTTGCCCAGCAGGAGTTTCAAGCACGCTTCGACTCCCTGCTGCGCCAGAACCCCGGTGACGTTCACGTGCAAGGGATTGCGCAAGCCGCCGACGCCTTGGGGAGGAATATCACCACGATCACGGCCGACATGCCCCACTTCTACAGCCTGAGCAGGAGGATTGAAGTACTCCAGGTTCAGATTCCCATGCTGCACGATCAAGTTGAGGGCATCATCATTCCCGCCATCGACGATCAGCTTTTCTTCCAGGTCACGGGATATCGCGACTTTGGCACCGAGCCGACCGACCCTATGACCCGTACTTCGGGAGACGAGCTGCTTCTCTATCGGCACCTCAATGCCTTGCAGGCCGATATGGCCCAAGTCACTGAGCTGATGGGCAGCGCCCTCATCGCCTCAGAAGCTGATTTCGTCGAGCCGCTGATAGAGAGCTTCGAGTCAGTAGAAGACCGGATCCAAATCAGTTTGTCGGCCATCGCGGCATCAGAGGTCGCACCGGGGCTGGGATCAGCTGCCGACCGGCTCTTGGCCTTGGGAAACGGCAACGACAGCGCATTCCGAGTCTCGGTCGACCGCTTGAACATCATCGAGCGTCAAGACAATCTCCTGGCCCAGAACCAGGAAATAGCCGTCGATCTCCTCGCCGAGGTCAATGCACTCGTCCAAACAGCCCAAGCGGGCGCCGACCAGGCCACCGAGAACTCGGCGCAAACCATCAACACCGCCCGAATCCTCTTGGTGATCATCAGCGTCATCGGTGTCATTGGAGCGGGGCTGATCAGCTGGCTCTTCGTCGGACGGGTACTCT
The DNA here is from genome assembly GCA_965208545.1 of Candidatus Poriferisocius sp. Taxonomy (GTDB): domain Bacteria; phylum Actinomycetota; class Acidimicrobiia; order Acidimicrobiales; family Bin134; genus Poriferisocius. Next base: position 3,176,049 of record OZ242341.1, read on the forward strand.
TGCGCCGCATCGGACGGCTCTCCGGTCGCATGCGGACGCTGGCCAAGGGCGACTTGGAAGAAGAGATTGAGGTCAGCGGCCGCGACGAGATCGCTGAGATGGCGTCGGCCTTGGAGGTGTTCCGTCGCCACGCGCTGGAAATCCAGCGACTGAACCTGGTGGAGCAGTTGGCCCAGGAGTTGAGCGAGCGGAATGACGAGCTGCAAGAGGTGTTGGAAGAGCTGAGCCAGGCCCAAGATCAGATCGTGGCCCGGGAGAAGTTGGCCGCGCTGGGCGAGGTCACCGCCGGAGTTGCCCACGAGATTCGCAACCCGCTCAACTTCATCAACAACTTCTCCGCGGCTTCGGGTGAGTTGCTGGAAGAGATGGCCGAGATCTACGAGGACATAATCGACAATCTCTCCGACGAGGACAAAGACCTCATCGAGGAAATCAACCAAGATCTCAACGACAACCTTGAGCGCATCCAATCCCACGGAAAGCGGGCCAATCGGATCGTTCAAGACATGCTGTTGATGGGCCGGGGCGGGGGCGAGACGCAGATGACGGACATCAACGACCTCATCCACGAGCATTCGCTGCTGGCCTATCACAGCGCCCGAGCCCAAGATCCCGAGTTCCAAGTCTTGTTGGAAGAGGAGTTCGACCCGGACATGGGGCAGTTGGAGGTAGTCCCCCAAGATCTCGGAAGAGTGTTCTTGAACTTTGTGGCCAACGCCGGCTACGCCACCAACAAGAAGCAAAAAGAATTGATCGAGGCGGGAACGGTGGGCGACTACACCCCTACCGTCGTGTTGAAGAGCCGACGCACCGACGAAAGCGCCATCCTCAGCGTCCGGGACAACGGCAGCGGTATTCCTCCAGACGTGGCCGCCAAGATTTTCGATCCGTTCTTCACCACCAAGCCCACTAACGAGGGCACCGGCCTGGGCCTGGCGCTGTCCAACGACATCATCCGGGAGCACGGCGGCACCATCACTGTCAACTCCGAGCCGGGCGAATTCACCGAGATGGTGGTGGAACTGCCGCTAACCCGGGCCAAGACCACCCCTCTAGCCGGAGACGGCGCTGGAGACGGTGCTGGCGGCGACGCAGACGGCGCTGACGGCGACGCAGACGGCGCTTAGCTGAACACTTTTATCGGGCGGGTCTGAGCAGCGCACCGCCTATGGCGGCCGATGCGCCTCCGGCATAGGCCACAAAGAGGCCCGCACCAACTCTGCCGCCCTCAGCATCCAAGTCGTCATCAATGGCCAGTCCCTCGGCGAGGCAGAAACCCATGACGGCCAATCCCACCACCAAGGCCGGCAGCCACATCATCTGGGTGTTGCCGGCCAGCACTGCAACCAGCACGGTCCACAGCATCGCCGCGGCCAACAGAACCAGCAACCAGGTATCGGCCACGCTGCCTAGGCCCACCAACCAAGGAATGTCGCCGTCTAGTACTCCCCGTGTCTGCGATCCGGAATCAGACCACGGCAACAGCAGCCCGGCGATCAGCAGAGCCATCGCCGCGCCCACAAAGGCAAGCCCCGCTCTCAGCTGGCCCGGAGAAGTCCGCCTGCCGTTCCCCCCGCCCAGGATCCCAACCGGTACTCCTGGTGGATCAGTCCACGATTCCCCATCCCAGAATCGGTAGCCGCGCTGACCCTGTTCGGCGTACCAGCCCGGCGGCGCCCGGCGAGTCGGCGGATCGCTCATCCCGACTCCACGTGGTCGGAATAGCGCACGTCGCCTTTGGACAGGTCGAAGGTCAAATGCTCTCGCATGTCCCCAATCTGGTCGACGATCACCATTCGACGGGCAAACCGCCACTGCCCGTCAACCAGTGCGAAGTCGTCTTCGTAGCGGCCGGCCACAATGGGTTGAAGCGCCAGAGCGTCCGTTCCCTGGTGAACGGCGAAGTACGAGCGGGCGGTGGCCGACTGCCCGTGGTCGGCCAACTCGACGATCACGTTGCTGGCCACGTGCCGAGTGCGCAGAGTGCCATCGTCGTGGACCTTGTTGGTGGCCCGATAGAACGCCGCCACATCATCACCCGACATGCCGTCGTCGGGGTCGGCCGCGCTGGTGGAGGTGAGAAACCCGTGGGAGAAGAGCTCTCCGAGCTCGTCAAAGCGAGCCAAGTCCACACATTCGGCATAGGTGTACATGAGCGCCTTGATCGAACGCACTGCCTGCTCACCCGGAGTCACGGATGCAAAGCTAACCCACGCCCACTGGTTGCGGCCCGGTAGCGTCAGGATCGTGAACCCGAAGACGGGCAGGCTTACGGCCTACAGCCACGGAGCGGGTTGAGCCGGCAAGCTCGGGCCGACCGAGCTGGCGCAGGTCATGCGCTCGCTGCCAACCCCAGCCCACGAGAGCCTAATCGTGGGCACAGAGACCGGTGATGACGCCGCAGTGTGGCGCCTGGAAGAAGGCCGCGCCCTGATCTCAACCGCAGACTTCTTTGCGCCGGTGGTCGACGACCCCCATACCTGGGGGCGCATCGCGGCCACCAACGCGGCCTCCGACGTCTATGCCATGGGCGGAGCTCCCCGATTCGCCCTGAACCTAGTGGCCTGGCCCCATGGAGAACTGCCTCTGGAGACCCTCACCGAGGTGCTGGCCGGCGGGGCGGCCGCCGCCGCAGAAGGGGGCTGGACGGTGGTGGGCGGCCACACGGTGGACGGACCCGAGCCAATGTACGGCCAGGCTGTCACCGGAGAAGCAGACGAGGGGAACCTGCTGACCAACGCTGGAGCCCAACCCGGGCAATCGCTGGTGCTGACCAAGCCGCTCGGCACTGGGCTGCTGGCCACCGCGGTCAAGCGCTCCGATCCCGAGGAAATTCAATCCGGTGGCTGGCTGGCCGATACCTACACCGCGGGGGTGGCCGAGATGACCCGCCTGAATGACGTTGCCGCATCGGCTGCCCTGGGGGCCACGGCCACCGCGGCCACTGACATCACCGGATTCGGTCTGCTGGGCCACCTCCAGAAACTGGCGGCGGCCAGCGGAATCGGGGCGGTGGTCCGGGCCGATTCAGTGCCGGTGTTGCCCGGAGCTTGGGAACTGCTCGACAAGGGATTCGCCCCCGGAGGCACGGCTCGCAACCTCGACCATGTGAGGCCCTGGGTGAGGGGGTCGGACGACGAGCGGATCTTGACCATGCTGGCCGATGCTCAGACTTCCGGCGGACTGCTGTTCTGCTGCCCGCCGGCCGCAGCCAAAGACGCCACCGCTCGACTCGCTGCGTCAGGCCATGGCGCGGCCGTGATCGGCGAGCTCACTGCAACTGACCCTGGCGCAGTGGTCGTCGTCTGATCGTTACTCGGCCGGCTCAGTGCGGGGCGGCAGCCCGTCCAAGTGGGCGGCATCGTTGTACCGCACCAGCCGCCACACGCCGGGCTCGTCGGTGGTCACGAACTCGGTGATGGACGTGTTGAGGGTCCAGAGCACGAACTGGATGTTCATCCCCAAGCCCAGGAAGAGCCGCATGGCGATGTCGATCACCCCGCCATGGCAAACCACCATCATGGTGGTGCCGGGATTCCCCTCGACCAGCTCGTACAGCGCCTGGCCGGTGCGGTAGGAGAAGGCGGCCAGGCTTTCCCCGCCGGGCGCCAGCGGCAAGTGGGGATGGAAATCGCCGGTCCACTCGAAAAGGTTGCCGAACTCCTTGTAGCCCACTCCATCGGCCTCGCCCGGGCGGCGTTCTACGAGGTCGGGATGGGTGTGCACCTTCAGGCCGCCCAGTGAGGGAGACAGCAGCTCGGCGGTTTCTATCGCCCGGGGCAGGGTGCTGGACCACAGGGCATCCACCTTGGGCTCATAGCCCTGCATATAGCGCTCGCCGAGCGCTTCAGCCTGACTACGGCCCAACGGCGACAAACCCGTGCAAGCCAGATCTCCGCCGATGATCTGTTTGACCGTCACCTCCGATTCACCGTGGCGGATCAACAGCAAGCGGGTTCGTTGGCCGGAGCTCATTTCAGTCCCATCTTGCCACGCCGAAGTCTCATGGCGGACCTCCAGCAATTCATCTTCATCAACCTGTGGCAAAGCAGCCCCAAATTGGGGCAGAATCTCTATCGATGATGTGGGGGACGATGGTACTCATCGTGGCCTTTGCGGCCGGCGCGGTTCCTTTCTCCTACATGATTGCCCAGTCGCTGGCCCGAACCGACCTACGCCAAGTGGGCACCGGAACAGTTTCGGGAACCGGCCTGTATCGGGTTGCCGGCTTCATCCCCTTGGTCGTGGGAGGCCTCTGCGATGTGGGCAAGGGGGCACTGGGACCGTTCTTGGCCGGTGACCGCTGGCTACTGATGGCATTTGCTGGCGCCGTGTCGGTGATTGGCCATAACTGGTCGATGTTTATCAACGGCGCCGGCGGCCGGGGTCTGTCTCCGGCGTTGGGCGCATTTGCGGTGATCGCCTGGCCTGCGGCGCTCTTCTTGTTGGGGGGATTGGCCCTTGGCCGCATTCTTCGCCACACCGGTCTGGTGGTGTTCATAACCATGCCAGCGCTGCCTCCGTTCTTGCTGCTGGTGGCCGACGGCCAGGCCGCTATTGCCAGTACCGTGATCATCGTCCCCATATTGATCAAGCGCGTTCTGGGCAATGAGCCGCTGCCTACCCCCAACCGAATGAAGGCCGCCGCCCACCGACTGGTCTTCGACAACGACAGCTGGGTCTCAGCCACCCCGTCCAACCCTTGAGACTTCGCATCCCAGTCGATCCAAGTAGGCCTGCTCCATCCCCACTAAGCCGGGAATCGCCCTTGAGACTCGAAGCACAGGCCGACCCTCCCGTTAGAGAACCTTGAGCCTTCGCACCAAGGTCGACTTCCGTCGACTTCTCATCGGGCAGGGGGCGTCCGCGCTCGGCGATTGGATGGGCACCTTCGCCCTCATGGCGCTGGTCGATCACCTGAGCGACTCGGCCGCTGCTGTGGGCGGCATCCTTGCCTTCCGGCTTATCCCGGCGGCGTTAGGCGGAACACTGGCCGCCAAACTGGTGAATCGCTGGGACCGCCGCCGGACCATGATCACCATGGACCTTCTGCGGGCCGGGATGATCGCGGTTGTCCCCTTTGTGCAGGAGCTCTGGTGGGTGTACTTGTGGGCTCTAGCGCTGGAAGCCCCCAGCGTGGTGTTCCTGGCCTCCCGGGACTCGGCCATCCCCGATCTTGTGGACGAACCCGATCTGCCGCTGGCCAACGCCGCCATGATGGGATCGTCGTACGGCAACATCCCGATTGGAGCGGGCCTGTTCGCCGCGTTTGCAGCTCTGCCGCTGGATGACGGCTGGCTGGGATCGCACCCTTACGCCCTGGTCTTTTGGATTGACGCGCTCACGTTCTTCGTTTCCGCCTACTTCATCGCCCGAGCCCTCGGCCTCAAGGGCCGGGGAACGCCGGTTGGGGAGACCTCCGACGGTCCCGCCTTTTCAGATGGCGAACTCTCTGTCTCCCCCAGCCGGTTGCGAGACGCCTGGTCGGTGCCGCTGGTGCGCAGGATCCTGCCGGCCACGGCGGCCGCGGCAGTGGGCCTGGGTGCGCTGTTCTCGCTGGGAATCAAGCTGGTGCAAGAAGAATTGGAGGCTTCCGATATCGAGTACGGGGTGCTCATCGTGTTGTTCGGCGCCGGAGCCGGCATCGGCTTGGCGCTCGCCCACAAGTCCCGCCACCTGGACTTGTTGGTGCTCACACGGCGGGGCGCGCTGGTCATGGGGGCATTGGTGGCGCTGATGAGCCAGAGTCCCACGGTGTGGCTGACCTTCCTTGGCGCTGTCGGGTTCGGGGCCGGGGCCACCGTGGCTCTCACATCGGGGATGAGCGCCCTCCAGGCCCGGATACCCCAGGAGGAAGAGCGTGTTTTGGCCTTCTCGGCTTTCCACGTAGTGATCCGCATTGGGCTGGGTGCCGCTGCGCTAGGGGCGGGTGCCATCGGCGACGGGCTGAACGGCGCGGGATTACCCGGCACCCGGTCGGTGCTGCTGGCGTCGGGCCTGTTGGTGTTGGCCTCAGCGGCCACTGTCCGCCCGATTCTCGACGTCGACGTCGAAAAGGCCCGCGAGTGACGGTCGGCATCGTCACCGACAGCACCGCGGCACTGCCCGAGGATGTGCGGGCTGCCTGGAACATCGCGGTGGTTCCTCTCATGATCACCATGGACGGCCGAACGGTGGCCGACGGGGAGCTCGACACTGCGGAGATCCTGGCCGCCAAAACCCATTCGTCTTCGGGGCCGTCACCGGGGGCCTTTGTTCAAGCGATCACCGATCAAAACCAAGGTGACGGTGTCGTGATCGTGACGGTGACGTCAACCCTGAGCATCACCAACCAGTCGGCAGTTTTGGCCGCCAAGGCCGTGGAATGTCCGGTAGCGGTGGTGGACAGCCGCACCGCGGCTGGGGGCCAAGGACTGGTGACGGTGGCCGCGGCCCGTGCCGCCCATGCCGGCGCGACACTGGACGAGGTAGTAGCGAGGGCTGAGCAGGTAGCCGGACAGGTCAAGCTGGTGGGGGCGCTGGGCAACCTGGACCAGCTAATCCGCAGCGGTCGCGTACCGGGCCTGGCCGGCCGGGCCGGGAATCTGATCGGGCTGCGCCCCATGTTCGATATCCACGATGCAGTGATCCGCCGGCTTCGGCCTGCGCTCAGCGATGAAGCGGCTCACCAGCGCCTTTTGAATCTCTGGCGGCGAACCCGACCGGCGGACGATGCCTCGCTTCACTTGGTTTGCCTCCATGCCGAGGTCCCCGAGAGGGCTGAGGAGCTGCTGGATGCAGTCACCGCCGAAGTGCAGCCCGCCGACGCCTTCATCAGCCAATTTGGCCAGGCGATGATGATCAACTCCGGGACAGGAGTCCGCGGCTTGGCCTGGTACTGGGACTAGAGCCCAGGGATGGTCTCCGGGGCAGGGGCCCACTCGCCCAAGTCGGGCATCATCTGGCGGGACACATAGCGCCACCGCCCGTCGTCTTTGCGGAGGTGGTCGCGATACACCCCGGTAATGGCCAGCTCTCGCGGCTGGCCGGGAGGAGCGGTGTAGTACACCTCCAAGTACACCGAAGCCACGGCTTCATCGCCGTCGCCGTCAATGGACAGGTTGCTGATCACATGGCGGGTGGCCGGGTTGATCGACGCCGCAAACGCGGCCAGGTCCTCGTGGCCTTTGACCCCCTCGGGCATGCCGAACTCAAGCGTGCCGTCGGGCACGAATAGCTGGGCCCACGCCTCCGCCGAGCCGCTGTCGATGAGGTGGTTGTAGTCGGCGGCCAGTTTCTGGATGGCCAGGATGTCTTCAACGGGAAGTGCCATGGCCCCATCTTGGCAAGAACATTCGCGTCCTGCGAATGGCGACAGCTTCAGCTCTTGGCGTACACCTCAGCCGCGCCGTCTCCTGAGGGAGTGCGCGTGAGGATCTCGGCGCCGTCGTCGAGGCACAGCAGGGTGTGCTCAAACTGCGCGCTGCGCCGCTGATCGGCGGTCACCGCCGTCCACTGGTCGTCCCACAGGTACAAATTGGGAGAGCCCAAGGTGAGCATGGGCTCGATGGTGAAGGTCATTCCGGTTTCCAGCGGCGTGGAATGGGAGCGGTCGTAGTAGTGCGGGATTTGCAGCCCAGCGTGGAAATCCGTACCCACACCGTGGCCGATGAACTCCCGCACCACCCCTAGCCGGTGGGTCCGGGCATGAGACTCAATGGCCCGTCCAATGGCGCTGACCGGCGCGCCGTCCTTGACCGCTTCGATGCCCAGGTACATGGCAGCCCGGGTTTCTCGCACCAGCACCCGGGAGTGGTCGTCCACGTCCCCCACTTCGAACGTGACCGACGTGTCGCCGTGTACGCCGTCGAGGAAAACAGTTACGTCGATGTTGACGATGTCGCCGTCGGCCAGCGCCCGGCTGTCGGGGATTCCATGGCAGATGACTTCGTTGATCGACGTACACACCGACTTGGGATAGCCCCGGTAGTTGAGCGGGCTGGGATAGGCCCCTCGGCGCACGATCTCCTCGTGGACTTGGGCGTCGATGCTGTCGGTAGTAACTCCGGGGGCCACCAATTCTCCGGCGAAGAGCAGCACCTCCGCAGCCATCTGTCCGGCCTTGCGCATCGCCTCGATCTCGGCAGCGCTGCGCACCGCTGAGGATGTCGGGTGACCGGGCTCTCCCGAGCGGGCATACGGGGGCCGCTCGATGTGGCTGGGCACCCGACGCCGGGGACCGATGAGCCCCGGTCTAACTGGCGGGTCAGAAACCGGCACCCGCTCCAACGTCGCCACTCGCGACCGCTTGCGCTTTGCCATCGCCGACTAACTCTACCGGCCCAACCCAGAATCGCTCAGCGCATGTAGCGGGTGAGACTCTCCACCACGCAGGCGGGCTTGGGGCTGCCCTCCACTTCCACAGTGATGGTGATGACGGCCTGCACACCGCCGTTGATCTCGTCCACCGAGCTGAGCTCTGCACCCACCCGAACGCGTGACCCCACTGGGACGGGTGCGGGGAACCGCACCTTGTTCACCCCGTAGTTGATGCCCATGGAGATCTGCTCCACGGTGATCAGGCTGGGCAAGAACATGTTGGTCAGCGACAGCGTGAGGTAACCGTGGGCGATGGTGGCCCCGTAGGGGCTCTCAGTCGCGGCCCGCTCGGGGTCGATATGGATCCACTGGTGGTCGCCAGTGGCGTCGGCGAACTGGTTCACCCGCTCCTGGGTGATCTCCATCCAGTCGCTCCATCCCAAGTGCTGACCGACAGCGGCCGAAAGATCATCAACAGTGGCAAAGACGGTTCCCATAGGCGGGAAGTTAGCTGCCTTGGCGGCCCGACCACGATGGGGAGCGCTTGGTCAAGAAGGCGTCGATGCCCTCCTGGGCGTCGTCGGTGGCGGCGTTGGTCGCCATCACCTCACGGGTCAACTCATAGGCTTCGGGCTCGCCGCAGTCGAGTTGGCGGTAGAAGGCCTGTTTGCCGATGGCGATGGTGTGGTCGCTGTACCGGGTGATTTGGGCCGCCAGTTCGTTCGTGGCCGCTCGCAACTGGTCGGCGGGAACAACCCGGTTGACCAGACCCCATTCGGCCGCGGTGGCCGCGTCGATGGGCTCGCCGGTGAGCAGCATCTCCATGGCCCGCTTGCGCCCAACTGCCCGGGAGATGGGCACCATCGGGGTGGAGCAGAACAGGCCGATGCGCACCCCCGGAGTGGCGAATGTCGACTCGGTGGAGGCCACCGCCAGATCGCAGGCCGCCACCAACTGGCAGCCCGCGGCGGTGGCCACTCCGTCTACTTCGGCGATCACCGGCTGGGGCACGGCGTGGACCGCGTCCATCAGGTGCGTGCATGCCTCGAACAGGTCGTCGTAGAACTGGCCGTCCCGATCGACCATCTCCGACAGGTCGTGGCCAGCAGAGAATGCCGGCCCCTCGGCGGCGATCACGATCGCCCCCACGTCGGTCTTTTCACCCAACTCGTGCAGCGCATGGGTAAGGCGCTGCATCAGCTCCAGGCTGAGCGCATTGCGCCGCTGCGGGTTGGCCAGAGTGACCCGGGCCACCGGCCCCTCAATTTCGATGCTGAACACGCAACTGAGATTACCCGCCTGCGGTGTGCTACCCATTGGGCATGGCCGCTGGAGGAGGCACCAAAGCTGTATTGGCGGCGCTCTTCGCCAACCTGGCCATCGCCATAGCCAAATTCGTAGGGTTCGCCGTCACCCGCTCGGCGTCCATGCTGGCCGAAGGGGTCCACTCCTGTGCCGACACCGGCAACCAGGCCCTGTTGCTGTTGGGCGGGCGGTTGGCCAAGCGGGAGCCCACCCCCCGCCACCCGTTCGGCTACGGCCGGGAGCGCTACTTCTGGTCGTTCGTGGTGTCCATCATCCTGTTCACCCTGGGCGCGCTGTTCGCCATCAACGAGGGCATCGAGAAGCTGCGCCACCCCCACAAGCTGGAATCGCTCTGGGTGGCCATCGGCATCTTGATCTTCGGCATCGTGGTTGAGTCGCTGTCGTTCCGCACCGCCATCGTGGAATCCAACAAGGTGCGAGGCAAGCTCTCGTGGGGAACGTTTATCCGGCGGTCTCGCACCCCGGAGTTGCCGGTGGTGCTACTGGAAGACCTCGGGGCCATGATCGGCTTGGTGTTCGCGTTGATCGCCGTGGTGCTGGCCGAGATCACCGGTGAACCCCGGTGGGACGGAGCGGGCACCCTGGTGATCGGCGTGCTCTTGGGGATCATCGCCATCGTGTTGGCCATCGAGATGAAGAGCCTGCTGATCGGCGAGAGCGCCACCGAAGAGGATCGGGCCCGTCTGCGGGCTGCGTTGGACGAATCGCCCGAAATCGACCGGGTGGTCGACATGCGCACCCAGCACCTCGGCCCCGAGGAGCTGCTGGTAGCTGCCGAAGTGGACTTCGCCGACCACCTATCGGGCGATCAGATGCCCGCGGCCATTGCCGCGGTGGAGGCCCGCCTGCGCGCCGCCGTCCCTACCGCCACCAACGTCTACCTCGAGCCCTCCCGTTAATCAGCCGGTTCGAAGTAGGGCAGGGTGATCTCTTCGCTCAGCTCCACAAAGGTGGACTTGACTCGCATCCCGACGTGGACGGCGTCTACGGGGCAGTTGATGAGGTTGGCCAGCAGCCAGAACCCCTCGTCCAGGGTCACGATGACGGCCACGTAGGGCACGGTGAACGCCGGGGTTTGGGGGCGCCAAACGGTGGTCCAGGAGTACACCTCGCCCTGTCCGGTGCTGACCTCCCAGTAGAGGTTGGTCGAGAAGCAGGCCGAGCAGGCCGGAGCCGGATCCATGGTGATGGCGCCGCAGTCCCGGCATCGCTGGTAGCGCAGCTCACCGACCTTGCAGCCGTCCCAGTAGGGCTGGGAATACAGCGTGGGCACCGGCAGGGGGATTCCCGGCGACTGGGGTTGCAGTAGCTCGCTCATGGGGTTTCCGTTCCCAGCAGCATGACATCGGTGAACAGGGCACCAGCGCCGCCGTTGGAGCACATGGCCACTTGGGCGTCGGGTACCTGGGATGTCACACAAGTGCCCCGCAGCTGCTCCACCCCCCGGATAACTCGCTGGAGCTGCTGCACCGCGGCCCCGCCGTGGCTGAACGACATGGTGCCCCCGTCGGTGGTCACCGGGTACTGGCCGCCGGGGCCGATGCGGCCGTCCATAATGAAGTCGCCGCCTTCGCCCTCTTCGCAGAACCCGTAGGCCTCGAACTGGCGGATGATCTCGAACGAGAACGGGTCGTAGAACTCGCACACGTCCACGTCGGTGGGACCGAGCTCGGCCATGGCGAAGGACTTCTGGGCCGCCCACCGGCCGGTGTAGCCGTTGTTCCTGCCAGAGGGGCCGGCCAAATCCCACGCCGGGGGGTGCTGGTAGGAGGGGCCGAAGCTGTCGCAGGCCCCGCCCAAGATGTACACCGGCTTGGTGGGCAGGTCTTGGGCCCGTTCCCGGGTGGTGAGGATCAGCGCGCACGCCCCCTCGGAAGTCATCGCGCAGTCGAGCAGGTGGAAGGGGTCGGCCACCATGCGCGACGCCAGAATGTCATCGGGGGTGAACGGGCCCCGTCCGTGGTACACCGCATCGGGGTGGACGTGGCCGTTGTTGCGGACGGTGGCGGCCACCGTGGCCAGCTGCTCGTGGGTAGTGCCGTGCATGTGCATGTGGCGCTGGGCGATGAGGGCAAACTCGGCGGCGGTGAACATGCCGTAGGCCACCACGAACTCGTGGGCCGGCCGGGTCCACGGAGCGGTGGAGGCCCGCTCGGTGTAGACGCCGGCTGATCCGTGGGCCACCAACACGGTGTGGCACTGGCCGGTGGCGATGGCGGAGGCGGCGTCCAAGATGGTGGGGATGGATGGGGCCATGTAGTGGCGCCACGAGGGGCCGTTGCGCATGTAGTAGGTGAGCGGGCCGCTGAAGGGGCCGGCGGCGACGCCGTCGATGTCTGATGGGCTCAGGCCGGTGTCGGCTAGTACACGGTGGACGGCTTGGAAGGTGATGGTGGTGGAGTCGTGGCCTTCGAGAATGCGGGCTTGTTCGGAGTTGGCTATGCCGACGATGGCGACGTCGTGAAATGGATGTTTGGCCACGGGCTAAATGTCTAGTCGCGGCGGGGATGGGTTGCGACTTGGGGAAATGATAAGCAAGAAGACATGAAGCCATTGGAGGGGGTGCGGGTTGTCGACCTGACCAGGGTGGTTTCGGGGCCGGTCTGTACTTGGTTCTTGGCTTCTTTGGGGGCGGAGGTTATTCGGGTGGATCCGCCGGGCGGGGACGTGACTTGGCGCATTCCGCCGTGGGTGGGGGCTGATGGGGAACAGTCGGAGGCCTTGGGGCCCGACGACATCGGGATCAGTTATCTGCGCAAGGGGCGGGGTAAGCGCAGCGTGGTTCTCGACCTAGGTCGGCCCGAGGGAGCGGACGCCTTTCGGCGGCTGACGGCCAATGTTGACGTGTTGGTGGACAACTTTCGGCCGGGAGTCATGGCCTCGCTGGGGCTGGACTACGAGACGCTGGCCGAGCTGAACCCACGGCTGATTCATGCTTCCATCACCGGCTATGGGCCAGATGGGCCGGATGCCGATCTGGCCTCCATGGACCTCATCATCCAGGGTCGATCGGGGCTGATGGCCAAGTCGGGTTTCCCCGACGGCCCACCCACCAAGGCCGGCGCCACCGTCGGCGACCAATTCCCGGCCGCCCTCTGCGCCCTGGGGGTGGTGGCTGCGCTTCGCCAACGTGACATCGACGGCCGGGGGCAGTACATCGACGTGGCCATGCTCGACAGCCTGGTCACCATGATCTGGGACGAGCCTCTGGATCTCTACCGCGAACGGGGCATGCCCGACCGCATCGGCAATGGCGACCCGAGGGGCATCCTGGACACCTTTGAATCTCAGGACGGCTGGATAACTCTGGTCATCACCTCCGACGCCCAATTCAAACGTCTCACTGAGGAGATGGGCCGCCCCGACCTATGGGAGCTTGGCCCCGACATACCCGTACGAGCTGCCAATCGAGCTGAGATTTGCGAGTCGGTCGCAGCGTGGATGGCGGAGCAATCGACCGAGGAACTAGTGGCCCGACTGCACAAAATCCGAGTACCCGCCGGCGCGGTGGCCTCCGCCTACGCCGCCGCCGAAGACCCCCAAATCCAACACCGCCATGCGCTGGTCCCCCTGCAACATCCCCACGCTGACGAGCCCTCCCGTTGGCTAGCCCCCGCGTTCCCGGTGAAGTTCTCCCGAGCCAACACCGATCAAACCCCCGCTGAAACCCTCGGCACCAGCACCAAAGACGTACTCAAAGAAGTCGCCGGATTCTCGGAGGCGGAAATAGACCGCCTCCAAGCAGACGGAGTCCTCGGGTAGGCGGGGCAGCGACCTCTGAGGCAGGCTGGCGGGATGTTCAGAGCCCTCCTGCTCAGCCAAAACGACGACGGCAACCTTTCCCACGAGATCACCGAACTCGACGATTCCGAGTTGCCCGAGCGACCGGTGATCGTGGACGTGGACTACTCCACTCTCAACTACAAAGACGGCCTCGCCATCGTGAACGGCGCCCCCATCGTGCGAACCTGGCCCATGGTTCCCGGCATCGACCTGGCCGGCACAGTGGCCAGCAGCGAAGACCCAGCATGGTCGCCGGGCGACGGGGTGATCGTGAACGGCTGGGACGTGGGCGAGTCGCATTGGGGGGGCATGGCCACCAAGGCAGCCATGGACGGCGGCTGGCTCACTCCCCTGCCCGACGCCTACACCCCCCATCAGGCCATGGCGTTGGGCACCGCGGGCTACACCGCCATGCTGTGCGTGCTGGCTCTAGAGGAGCACGACATCGCCCCCGATTCCGGCCCGGTAGTGGTCACCGGGGCAGCCGGAGGGGTGGGCAGCGTGGCGGTGGCGGTTCTGGCCAAGCTGGGCTATGAGGTGATCGCCTCCAGTGGTCGCATCGAAACCGAGGGCGACTACCTGCGCGAGCTGGGAGCGTCCGAGCTCATCCATCGCGACGAGCTCTCCGGCCCGGCTCGGCCCCTGGGCAAGACCCGCTTCGCCGGAGGCATCGACACCGTGGGCAGCCACACCTTGGCCAACATCGTCTCCCAGACCCAGCCCCACGGGTGCGTGGCCGCATGCGGCTTGGCCCAAGGCATGGACTTTCCCAGCTCGGTGGCCCCGTTCATCCTCCGGGCCGTCACCCTGGCCGGGGTCAACTGCGTCTATGAGCCCGCTGAGCGCCGGGCCCAAGCCTGGAACCGCCTGGCCCAAGACCTCGACACCGCAAAGCTCGACGCCATGACCGACACCATCGGCCTGTCCGACGTCCCCGCCGCCGCCGCCCAGATCCTCGCAGGCGAAATCCGCGGCCGGGTCGTAATCGACGTGAACAGCTAGATTTCTGAGTCAACGGGGGAAGCCGATGGAACATCACATTGTCATTAGTGCCGACACACATTGCGGCGCCGACTTGAGGGGCTACCGGCCGTATCTGGAGTCGCGCTACCACGACGAGTTCGACGAGTGGGCCGACTTCATGGACGAACACAACGAGCGCCGCAAGGCCATGTTCGCCGACATGGAGCGCTCGCCCATGGAGGTGGGGGTGGACGGCGATCCCGAGGTGTGGGGCCACCGCAACTGGTCGTCGTCTGATCGGCTGGCCGAGCAGGAGGCCGACGGCTTCATCGCCGAGGTGCTGTTCCCCAACACCCAGCCCCCGTTCGCACCGCCCGCGGCCACCGCATTCGAAGCGCCGCCCTACTCGGACAACTTCGAGCACCGCTGGGCCGGACTGCGAGCCCACAACCGGTGGGTGGCCGAGTTCGTGAGCCAGGCCCCCGAGCGCCGGGCCGGAATCGCCCAGGTGTTCTTGGGCGATGTAGAAGGCTCCGTCAAAGAGATCGAGTGGGCTGCAGAGAATGGGTTGAAGGGCGGCGTGCTCATCCCCGGCGCACCGCCCGACTCTCCGTTCGAGCCGTTGTACTCCAAGTCCTACGAGCCCATCTGGGCTGCCACCGCGGCAGCCGGTCTTCCGCTGAACCACCACGCCGGCGGTGGATCGCCCAACTACGGCAACCACTTTCCCTCGTCGCTGGCCATGTTCGTCCTCGAGGCCACCTGGTGGACCCAGCGGGCTCTGTGGCACCTCATGTTCTCGGGCGTGTTCGAGCGCTATCCCAACCTCAAGTACGTGACTACCGAGACCGGTACTGCCTGGGTGCCCGACACTCTGGAGAAGCTGGAGAGCTTCTTCCACCGGATGCGGTACTCCAAGTACGGTTCCGAGACCGTATTCGGCAGCCAAGCGGTGGCCGATATGTCGCTCACTCCCAGCGAGTACTTCGCCCGCCAGTGCTACATCGGAGCGTCGTTCCTGCGGCCCTCAGAAGCTCTGCTTACCCGGACGGTGGGCACCGACCGGGTCATGTGGGGCTCCGACTACCCCCATATCGAGGGGTCGCATCCCCATACCCGAGAGCACCTGCGGCTCACCTTCGCCAACCTCACCGAGAAGGAGACCACTCAAATCCTCACCACCAACGCCGCTGAGGTGTACGGGTTCGATTTGGAGGCGCTGGCCCCCCTGGCCGAGCAGTTCTGCCCCACCAAGGCCGAGGTGGCCACTCCCATCGACTACGCCGACATACCCGAGCGGGCCAAGGGCTGCCCGGGCATGAACCCCCTCAACCAGGTCCAGTCGGCGGCCTGAGCCGCTAGATCTCCGGGGTCAACGAGGCCAGAAACTCCCGGGTTCGCTGGCTGGAGGCGATGAGCTCGTCGCGGCCATCGCCCACTGGCAGAACCCGCACCGAGAGATCAGTGACCCCGGCGTCGGCGAAAGTGCGCAGCCGGGCCAAGACCGCGGCTTCGTCGCCGACGGCCATGATGTCCGACACCCCCGCGGCGTCGCCCCGGTCCAACAGCCGCTGATAGTTGGGGGACACCTCGGCCTCGGCCAGCAGCCGCTCGGCCCGATCCTTGGCCGCGTCCACCTCCCCCGGGCTGCACAAGCACACCGGCACCCCGGCCACGATCCGAGGGGAGGGTCGACCGGCCTCGGCGGCGGCCTGGGTGATCCGAGGGGCGATGAATTCGCCGATGGCCCGCTCGTCGGCCAGCCAAAGGGTGGTGCCGTCGGTGCGGGTGCCGGCCAGTCGCAGCATGACCGGTCCCAGTGCGGCCAGCAACACCGGAGTGGCGGGCTGGTCGGTGATGTCGAGCGGGTTGTCGATCTGGAAGTGCTCGTTTTGCACCCGAACAGGTCCAGGGCCGGCCAGCGCTTGGTCCAACACATCAAGATACGACCTGATCTGCGCGGCCGGCCGGTCATATGACAACCCCAGCATGTCCTCCACAATCCAGTGGTGCGACGGGCCCAATCCCAAAGCGAATCGACCCTCGCAGGCCACCTGCACCGAGAGCACCTGCTGGCACAGCGCGATTGGGTGACGGGTTTGGGCCACCACCACCGCTGTTCCCACTTCCATTGTCGAGGTGGCCGTCCCAATCAGCGCAGCCGCTGTCATGGCGTCGAACTCGTCGGGTATCTGCGGAATCCACACCGACGCAAACCCGGCCGCTTCGGCCTCTTGGGCCGCCTCGATCATTCGGGCCGTCTTGGTGGCGTATCGGCGCCGTTCCGGCCCGACCATCAGTCCTATGCGCACAGCAATTCCTCAGCCTCGTTCATATCAGACGCCAGCAGCCATTGGCATTGATCTGGGCATTCGGTGAGTCGGTTACCATCCGGGCGGAAAGCCAAGGAGGATCGGGTGAGCAGCTCGGCCGACAACATCGACAACCCTGCCAGCCAGCGGCGAATCGCTCCGCTAGAGCTGTCAGAGTGGACACCCGAGGGATTTGCCGCCATGGAGCCAATGCGCCCACCGGCAGGCTCCGCCTACGACAAGCGCAAGGCCGACCGCAAACAGCAGGTGAGGCGCCCCAACAACGCTTTGTCGGTGATGGCCCGCTATCCCGAGCTGGCCCAGGCATTCCTGGCATTCAATCGCCATTTGCTCTACTTCAACACCCTCCCCGGGAGGGCCATCGAGTTGGCAGTGCTGCGGGTGGCGTGGCTGCGCCGAAGCGAATACGAATGGGTCCAGCACGCGGCCGCTGCCCTTGAAGTGGGGCTTACCGCCGAGGAAATCGACCGCACCACCGCCGATTCTGTTGACGGCTGGAACCCTGACGACGCCTTGTTGCTGCGGGCGGTAGACGAGCTGCACCACAACCACGGTTGGTCGGGCGGAACATGGAACGAGTTGGCCGACGCGTTCGACACCCGCCAGATCATGGACTTGCTCTTCACCGTGGGGGCCTACGACACCCTGGCGGTGGCGTTCAACTGCTTCGACCTGCCCCTTGATCCCGAGCTCGAGGGCAAGAGCTTCCCCTCCGGGGCCGAGGGCTAGTCGGTGTCGGAGCTGTTCCCGCCGCTGGACTATCCCCAGGGCACCAGCGTCCACAGCCTGCTGGAATCGGCCGCCGACCAGTTCGGCGACCGGGTGGCCGTTCGGTTCGAAGACCGATTCCTGACCTACGAGAAATTCAACCAACAGGCCGAGGGGTTCGCCCGTCTGTTGGCCGAACGGGGCGTGTCGACCCATCAGCGGGTGGCGGTGATGGCCTCGAACCGGCCTGAGTTCTTCACCGCCGTTTTCGGCATCCTCAAGCTCGGGGCCTCCGCAGTGATGATCAGCTCGGCGTGGAAGGAGGCAGAGGCCGCCCACGCTGCTGGCCTGACCGAGCCGGTGCTGGCTATCACCGACGGTGAAACCCACCTGCGCCTCCCTCCTCAGCTGGCCGACCGGGTAATCCATCTCGACGACGACCCCGCCGTGGCCGCCCTGGCCATCCACTCAGCCAAGCCGACGGCCGTCGAACTGGATTGGGACCAGACCGAGGCCGTGCTGGTGTTCAGCTCCGGCACCACCGGCATGCCCAAAGCGGTGCGCCACACCCACGCCAGTATCGGCGCGGCCATCGTCATTTGGGGATCGGCGCTCGGCCTCACCGCCGATGACCGGTTCCAGATCGCCACACCTCCCTTCCACATCCTCGGGTTGCTCAACCTGCTGGCCTCGGTGTGGGCGGGGTCGTCGGTTCGGCTCCACCCCCGTTTCGACCTGGACGCAGTTCTGGCCGCCGTCGAGACCGACCGCATCACCCTGGAGATGGCGGTGGCGCCGATAGCCCTGGCCATGGCCAACCACCCCCGCCTAGAGGAGTACGACCTGTCGTCGCTGCGCTACATCATGTGGGGGGCCACCCCGGTGACCGAGAGCGTGGCCCGGCGGGTCACCGAGCGAACCGGCGTTGGCTTTTTACCCGCATACGGCGCCAGCGAGATGCCGGTCATCACCAGCAACCCGGTCCACCGACCCGATTTGTGGCGGCTGGATTCTGCCGGCCTGCCCGTTCACGATGTCCGAGTTCGCATTGCCGACTTGGAGACCGGAGCGGTGCTGTCCTCTGGCGAGGTCGGCGAGATTCAGGCACAGAGCCCGGCGAGAATGGCCGGCTATCTGCCCGCCGAGGCCAACGCCGACGCGTTCACCGACGGCTGGTATCGCACCGGCGATGTGGGTTGGATGGAATCCGACGGGTGGCTGCACATCACCGACCGGGTGAAAGAGATGATCAAAGTCAGGGGCTTCCAGGTTGCCCCCGCCGAGGTGGAGGCAGTGCTGCTGGGCCATCCCGGTGTGGTTGATTGCGCGGTGTTCGGGGTGCCCGACCCCGATTCCGGCGAAGCGGTGGCCGCCGCCGTGCAGTTCGCCGAAGGCGCCGACACCTCAGTCGACGACCTCAAGGCCCTGGTGGCCGACACTTTGGCCTCCTACAAGAGCCTTCATACCGTGCTGGTGGTGGAGTCCATCCCCCGACTGCCGTCGGGCAAGACGCTCCGGCGGGAACTGAAGCGCCAGTTCGAGCCTTAGGAATTCTTCAGCAGCTCGTCTTTCATCACCTTGCCTGTGGCGTTCAGCGGGAACGACTGCCGCAGCACCACCGACCGGGGCACCTTGTAGTTGGCCATGCGCTCTCGGCACCAGGCAATCACCTCATCGGGATCGATCGCCGTTTCCGGACGGGCCACGATGAAGGCCTGGCCCACCTCACCCAGCCGCTCGTCGGGAACCCCAACTACCGCGGCCTGGGCCACCCCGGGATGGCCCAGGAGCGTGTTCTCGATCTCGGCGGGGTAGGCGTTGAACCCCCCCACGATGAACATGTCTTTGATGCGACCGGCGATCTTCAGATAGCCCCGTTCGTCCATGATTCCCAGGTCGCCGGTGTGCAGCCATCCGTCGGCGTCGACGGCCGAGGCAGTGGCCTCGGGGTCGTCAAAGTACCCGGTCATCACGCTGAACCCTCGCACCAGCACTTCGCCGGTTTCCCCGGGAGCGGCCTCACGTTCGCCATCGGCCACCCGGACTTCCAGATCGGGCATGGCTCGCCCCGCGGTGGTGGCAATGGTCTCGGGATCGTCGCCGGGCTGGGTTCCGGTGCAGGTGCCGGCCTCGGTGAGGCCGTAGCCGGTGCAGATACGCTCGAACGGCAGCTCTTCGTGCATCCTGCGGATCAGCTCCACTGGGATGTCGGCCGCACCGGTGATGGCCACCCGCAGACTGGACAAGTCCCGGGTCGGGTGAGATGGGTGGTCGAGGATGGTCTGGTACACGGTGGGCGGGCCGGGCAGCACCGCGATCCGCTCGGCCTCAATCAGCTCCAGTACCTGTTCCACTTCGAATACCGGCATCGGGTACACCGTCGCCCCCCGCATGAGACAGGCCAGCCAGCCGGCCTTGTAGCCGAACATGTGGAAGAAGGGGTTGATGATCAGATACCGGTCGCTCTGGCGAAGATCGGCGAAGTCGCACCAGTCGGAGAACTGCCGCAGGGTCTGCCCGTGGGTCATCATCACCCCCTTTGGCGCGCCGGTGGTACCCGACGTGAACAAGATGTCGCTGATCTGGTCGGTACCCACCGCCTGTCGCCGGGCCTCCACCGCGTCGGGGGCAACTGACTCCCCCGCCCCCAGGAACTCAGCCCACGACACCGCGTTAGGCACATCGCCGACCTCGCCGGGGGGCAACACCACCACCCGCTCCAGCGCCGACAGGTCGGCGTCATCCCGGTGGAACAGCCCGGCGGGGTCGATGCCGGCGAACCCGGCCTCGACCACCAAGAGGCGGGCGCGGCTGCGGGCCAGAATGTAGGCGGCTTCAGCCGGCTTGAAGCGGGTGCTCACCGGTACCAACGCCGCCCCTGCGGCATGGAGGCCCAGCGCGGCGATGATCCACTCCAGGCGATTGGAGGCCCATACCGCCACCCGGTCGCCGGCCTGCACTCCAGCGGCCTGCATGGCCGCGGCGGCCTGGTCGGTCAAGCGCCCCAGCTCAGCGTAGGACAGCACGCTGTCGCCCTCCACCACCGCGGGAGCATTGCCGAAGCGGGCCGCCGCCGCTTGGGCCATCAGCGGAATGCTGGTGCCGGCCCAATCCTCCTGTGCGCTCATGCCGACCCCGCTCCTCGGCTAGGCAGCCGGTTCAGCCAGAGTCTTGATCTCGAGGAACTCTTCAAATCCGGCCACGCCCATCTCCCGGCCGATGCCCGATTGCTTGTATCCCCCAAAGGGGGCATCGGGGGCGTAGTACAGGCCGCCGTTCACGCTGATCGTGCCCGACCGGATCTGCCGGGCCACGGCCCGGGCCCGCTCCGGATCGGCGCTGTTCACCGCGCCCGAAAGGCCGTAAATCGAGTTGTTGGCGATCCGAATGGCCTCGTCGTCGCCTCCCTCATAGGGGATGATGGCCAGCACCGGGCCGAAGACCTCTTCTTGAGCCACCAGGTCGTTCTCGCCCACTCCGGCAAGCAGGGTGGGCTCGTAGTAGAAGCCCACCGGCAGGTGATCGGGCCGCTTGCCGCCGGTGACCAGCCTCGCCCCCTGGTCTATGGCGTCGGTTACCAGCTTGTGGACTTTGTCGCGTTGGCGGGCGTTGATCAGCGGTCCCATCATCATGGAGGGATCGGTGGGATCGCCGTAGGGGATGCTGGCCAGCGTGGCCGCCACTACTTCGGCGGCAGTGTCGGCCATGGCCGCAGGAACCAGCATTCGAGTGGTGATTGCACACCCCTGTCCGGCATGGGTGCAGATCATGAACGAGTTCATGGCGGCCGCCGTCTCCACGTCGGCGTCGTCCAGCACTACATAAGCGCTCTTGCCCCCCAGCTCCAAGAAGGTCTTCTTCACCGTGGCGCTGGCCGCAGCCATGATCTTTCGACCGGTGGCGGTGGAGCCGGTGAAGGTAACCATGTCCACATCCGGGTGGGTGGTGAGAACCTCGCCCACCGAGTTCTCCGCTGAGCTCAAGATGTTGACCACTCCGGGAGGGATGTCGGTCTCATTGGCGATCAGATGGCCCAAGGCCAGCGCCGACCACGGGGTGTCGGGCGCCCCCTTCAACACCATCGTGTTGCCGGCGGCCAGCGCGGGAGCCACCTTGGCCAGGTTGAGCTGGACGGGGAAGTTGTAGGCCGTGATGGCGGCCACCACCCCCACTGGCTCGCGCTCGATCCATCGCCGATGGCTGCTGCCATAGGCCTCGACCACGCCGAGGTCTTCGGACCACTGGTATCCGTCCATCATGTCGGCCACCCACTCGACCGACGCCACCGGGGCCTCGAGCTGCGGACCGCCGTAGGTGAGCATCACCGGAGAGCCCACCTCGGCCACCGTCAGCTCCCGCATCTCTTCGAGATGGCGCTCCAGCGCGGCGTGGAATTGGCGCAGGCACCGAGCCCGAAACTCGTGGTCATCGGCCCAGTCGGTGGTGTCGAAAGCCCGGCGAGCGGCAGCTACTGCGGCCACCGCATCGGCGTCGGTGGCGTTGGCGGCCACCCCGAGCACCTCCTCGGTGGCGGGGTTCATCGTTTCGAACACGCCGCCCCCCTCGGCAGCCCTCAGCTCCCCGTCGATCAACAGCTCTTCTTCATGCCACATGGGTGGTCTCTCCCTGATAATTCGTAGCTGGCCTCACCCTATAGCCGGGATTCAGCGGAGAACTCGTCCGACCGTTGAAGCAGCTATCGTCCCGCCGATGGACTCGGAGATGCTCCATCCCCGTCGGTTCGCAACCCATGCTCCCGACCAACCGGCGGTGATCATGGGGCGCACCGGCGAGGTGATCACCTACCGGGAGCTGGACGAAGAGGCCAACCGTCTAGCCCATTTGCTTAGGGCTCGGGGCCTCAATTCCGGGGACCATTTGGCCATTGTGTCGGAGACCACCTCGCAGTCGATGGCGATGTTCTGGGCCGCCCAGCTGGCGGGTCTGATCTATACGCCGATCAACTACCACCTCACCACCGGCGAGATCCAGGCGGTGCTCGACGACTGCGGTGCCGCCGCGGTGGTGACGTCGGGTAGAACCGCTCCGGTGGTGGCCGAACTGGACTTGGCCCGGGTGCCGGTGCGCCTCACCACTGGCACCGACGCCCCAGACGGGTTCGAGCCGGTGGCCCGAGCAGCCGCCGATCTGCCCACCGCGCCGATTGCCGACGAGGGCGAGGGCCGAGAGATGGTGTACTCGGGGGGCACTACTGGCCGGCCCAAAGGCATCCGCAAGCCGACCGCCCAGACCGGCATCGGCGACCCGGCCAACCCCGCGGTGCAGACCGCGCTGGCCATGGGCAACTACGGCGTTGACCACACCAGCGTCTATCTGTCTCCCGCCCCCCTCTACCACTCGGCCCCGCTGGTGTTCTGCATGTGCGTACACCGGGTGGGGGGCACCGTGGTGCTCATGGAAAGATTCGACCCCGCCGACTGCCTGCGCTTCATGGGCGAGTACCAGGTAACCCATGCCCAGTTCGTGCCCACCATGTTCTCCCGCATGCTGAAGCTGCCGCCCGAGGTGAGAGAAGCGGCCGACTTTTCCAGCCTGCAACTGGCCATCCACGCCGCCGCCCCCTGCCCGGTGGAGGTCAAGCAGCAGATGATCGAGTGGTGGGGGCCGATCTTGTTCGAGTACTACGCCGGCACCGAGGACATCGGCCACAGCGCCATCACCTCCGAGGAGTGGCTGGCCCACCCCGGGTCGGTGGGGCGACCGCTTCAGCCGGTTCACATTGTCGGCCCCGACGGCAATGAGATGCCCGCCGGCGAGGTCGGGGTGGTGTACTTCGACGGCGGGCGGGACTTCCAGTACCACAACGATCCCGAGCGGACCGCGGCCGCGGCCCATCCCAGCGGCTGGCGGACGCTGGGCGACATGGGGCGTCTCGATGAGGAGGGCTACCTGTACCTCACCGACCGGGTGGCCCACACCATCATCAGCGGCGGAGTCAACATCTACCCCCAGGAGATCGAGGATGCGCTGATCATGCACCCCGACGTGGCCGATGTCGCCGTGATCGGCGTCCCCAACGACGACCTGGGTGAGGAAGTGCGGGCTGTGGTCCAACTGGTCGACTCGGCCCAAGCGGGAAGCGATACGGAAAGCGCTCTTTTGGCCTGGTGCGCCGAGCGGCTGGCCGCCTTCAAGCGCCCTCGGGGGGTGGACTTCGATGAGTCGCTGCCCCGCGATCCCAACGGCAAGCTGATGAAGCGCTATCTGCGGGACCGCTACTGGCCCACCGACTCCGACTCCCGGATCGTCTGATCTGGCCCCCGAGGTCAGCCCAACGAATCGTCTAGCGGGGCTCGTCGCCCTCAAAGGTGATGCGGTGCATGACCCGGAGCTGACCGTGGTAGTCGTTGATGGGGTTGTGCATGGCGCAGCGGTTGTCCCACAGTGCCAATGAGCCCGCCTCCCAGCGGAATCGACAGGTGAACTCGGCCTTTGACTGGTGGGCAAACAGAAATCGCAGCAGGGGCTGGCTCTCTTCCTCGGTCATGCCCTCGAACCGGGCGGTGTGGGCCACGTTGACGTAGAGAGCCAGCCGACCGGTCTCGGGGTGGGTGCGAACCACCGGATGAACTGCCTCATAGCTCTCCGCTGAGGTGTGACCAGCCTCATTGGCGTCGGCAATGCGATCCTCCCGGGTCTTGGACACATCGGCCATCGCCGAGCTGTTCACCGCCCGCAGGCCCCGCAGGAATTCCTTCAGCCCGTCGGATAGGGCATCGTAGGCGGCGTACATGTTGGCGAACTCGGTGTCGCCGCCGGCGGCGGGCACCTCCCGGGCCAAGAGCATCGACGCCATCGGCGGCCGCTCCAGGTATGCGGTGTCGGTGTGCCAGATGCCGCCGAAATTGATGGTCTCGTCGGGCAGCTTCTTGACCTCGATGATTTCGGGATGATCGGGCAGGCCGGGCACGAACGGATAGCGGCCGGGGGTGCCGATGCGGCGAGCGAAGGCCGAGAACTGGTCGAGGGTCAGGTGCTGGTCCCGGAAGAACACCACCAAGTGGTCCAGCCATGCCTGGCGAATCTCGGCCACCGCCTCGTCGGACAGGTCGTCGCTCAGGTCGACCCCGCCGATCACCGCGCCGACGCAGCCGCCTACCGGTGCCACTCTCAGATGTCGATGCTCACCCACCCAGGATCCATTCCGGCCGATAACTGGTCATTCGTTAGGGTAGCGACGCATGCCATGGGGCGCTGATGTCTGAGCCATACGACCTGGCCGGAAAGGCGGTGCTGGTCACCGGGGCCAGCCGAGGGGTGGGCGCGGCCATCGCCATGGCTGCCGCGGCCAAGGGGGCCAAGGTGGCATGCGCCGCCCGATCCACCAAGGCATCGCCCAAGCCGCTACCCGGCACCATCGATGAGACCGTCGAGGCGGTGATCGACGCCGGGGGCGAGGCTCTGGCCGTCCCCACCGACCTGACCTCGGCTGACGACATCGAGGCCATGGTGGCCGCCCCGGTAGAGGCCTGGGGCCGACTCGACGTGGTGGTGAACAACGCCGCGGTTACCTTCGTGGGCGAAGTGGACATCCCCCTCAAGCGCTACGACCTCATCATGGACATCAACCTGCGAGCCCCGCTGCTCACCGTGCGGGCCGCGCTCCCCCACCTGCGGACCGCGGGGCGGGGACGCATCCTCAGCTTGTCGTCGCAGGCGGCGCTGCGCCCGGTTCCCGGACTTATGTCGTATGGCATGTCGAAGCTGGCCCTCGAGCGAATGACCACCGATCTGGCCCGCCAGCTCCACCCCGACCGCATTGCAGTCAACTGCTTCCGCATCGACATCCCGGTGGCATCCGAGGGCACGCTGGCCAACATGGGCGACATCGACCTCACCGACTGGGAGCCCTCTTCGGTGCCGGCCGACGGCATCATCTGGATGCTGGAGCAGCCCGATGAGTACTCCGGGCGGTGCGAGAGCATGTGGGATCTGCGCCACCGGGAGAACATCATGCCCAGCCGGGCGGCGGAGGAATACACCACCAAGCCCCCGCTCCAGTTCATCAACGGCCTGTACGACTTGAACACCGAAGACGCCTTCACCCGAGGCGCCAAAGAGTCAGCGAGCTGACCGTGGACCTGTCGGGAAAGACCGCCTTGGTGACCGGAGCAGCCTCGGGAATTGGCGCTGCCTGTGCTCGCCGTTACGCCGAGGCCGGTGCCAGCGTGATCTGCACCGACGTAGTGGACGACGCCGGGCAGCAGGTGGCCGACGAGATCGGCGGGCGGTATCGCCACCTAGATGTGGCTGATTCCTCGGCTTGGACTGCACTGGCCGCGGAGATGGCCGACGATCCCGGCCACCTGCATTTGGCCCACCTGAACGCGGGGATCATGATGGGATTGTCCGACGTTGCCGAGATGAGCGACGAGGACTATCACCGCATCATCGGGATCAACCAGCACGGTGTGGTGTTCGGCTTGCGGGCTGCGGTGCCGCTGCTGGAAGCAGCCGGGGGCGGCCATGTGCTGATAACCGGCTCGATGGCCTCGTTCAGCCCGCTGCCAATCGACTTGGGCTATTCCATGTCGAAACACGCCATTGCCGCGTTGGTCCGCAGCGCCGCTCCCAATCTGGCCGAGCGGGACATCAGCCTCAATGCCGTTTGCCCGGCCACGGTGGGCACTGGATTCCTGGGCGGCAATCGAGACCGCCTCGAAGCCGCGGGCATGGTCATCATGGACTCTGAGGAGGTGGCCGAGGCAGCCATGGCGATTCTCGATTCGGGCCTCACCGGAGAGTGCTTTGCCCTGTTCAAGGGCCGCCAACCCGAGCCATTCCAATTCGCCACCATCCCCGGGGCCGACTACCGGTCGCGCCGCTAGCAGCCGCCATGACCGAGCCACACACCGCAGCCGACATCGGGCTCACCGTGGCCGAGTCCACCCCCCGTCCCCCTGAGCTGACCCGTGCCCCCCAAGGGGTGCCCAACGTGTTGGTCATATTGCTGGACGACACCGGATTCGCCCAGCTCGGCTGCTTCGGGGCCGACATTGCCACTCCCAACTTCGACCGGCTGGCCGCTGGCGGATTGTCGTATAACCGATTCCACGTGACGGCCCTGTGCTCGCCCACCCGAGCCGCGCTATTGACCGGTCGAAACCACCACGCGGTGGGGATGGGCTTTCTGTCCGACATGACCATGGGGTTCCCCGGCTACACCGCCCGCATTCCTCCGTCGGCCGCCATGCTGCCTCGCATACTGCGCGACGCCGGATGGGGCACCATGGCCATCGGCAAGTGGCACCTCGCACCTCGGGGCGAACGCAGCTCAGCCGGCCCGTTCACCCTGTGGCCCACCGGAGTGGGCTTCGAGCGCTACTACGGCGTGCTCCACGGCGGGGCCAACTGCTGGGCTCCCAACCTGGTGCGAGACCAGCACTACATCAGTCCTCCGGCCCACTACGACGACGGCTACCACCTCAGCGCTGATCTGGCTGACCAGGCAATCGCCCACATCACCGACCAGAAGCACGCCGCTCCCGACAAGCCCTTCTTCTGCTATTACGCCGAGGTCGCCACCCACGCCCCCCACCACGTGACCCCTGAGTGGGTAGAGCCCTACCGAGGAATGTTCGACGACGGGTGGGACCGGTGGCGGGAACGGGCCTTCGAGCGGCAGCTGGCCTCAGGGATAGCACCGGAGGGCACCACCCTCACCGAGCGGCCATCGTGGGTGCAGCCCTGGGACGAGCTCGACGCCAACGCCCGCCGGCTGTTCGCCCGCATGCACGAGGTGTACGCCGGGTTCTTGACCCACACCGACGCCCAGATCGGCCGAATAATCGATCACTTGGAGGCCATCGGCGAGCTGGACAACACCGTGGTGATCCTGTGCTCCGACAACGGGGCCAGCGCCGAGGGTGGCCATGTGGGCTCGGTCAACGAGCATCGATTCACCAAGGGACTGCCCGAGTCGGTGGCCGCCAACCTGGAGTGGCTCGACGAGTTGGGCGGTCCCCGAACCTACAACCACTACGCCTGGGGCTGGGCCTGGGCCGGCAATACCCCGTTCCGGCTGTGGAAGCGCTACGCCTGGCTGGGCGGCACCCGTACCCCGCTGGTGGTGCACTGGCCGGCAGGCATTGCCGCTCAGGGGGAGGTGCGCACCCAGTTCTGTCACGCCATCGATTTGGCCCCCACCGTGCTGGAGCTGTGCGGGGTGGACGCTCCCGAGTCGGTGGATGGGGTGGCCCAGACGCCGATCCACGGGGCCAGCCTGTCCGCCACCTTCGACGACGCCAATGCCCCTTCGCCCCGAACCGAGCAGTACTTCGAAGTTCAGGGGTCGCGAGCCATGTACTTGGACGGCTGGAAGGCCACCACCGACCATGTGGCCCAGGCCCACGGCGATGAAGTGGCGATGATGGAGGGCAGCCGCTCGTTCGACGACGACACTTGGGCCCTCTTCCGGCTCGACGATGACTTCTCCGAGGCTCGCGACCTGGCCGCCGAGCACCCCGAGAAGCTGGCCGAGCTTGAAGCCGCGTGGTGGGAAGCGGCCGAGCGTTTCGGGGTGCTTCCCCTCGACGACGGCTACGCCGGGCGGATGCCGGCCATCTATCCGCCCGCCTATCCGCCCCCCGCCCAAGCCCGGTACCGACCGGGTGCAGGCCGAATAGCCGACGAGGTGATGCCGGTGCTGGTGCGGGGGTTCACCATCGACGCTGCCGCGAAGGTGGGCACCGGCGGGGCCGAGGGCATCTTGTGGGCGATGGGCGATTGGACCAGCGGTTTGGCCCTGTACGGGTTGGACGGCTCTGTGGTGCTGGGCCTTTGCCTGTCAGGCGACCAGTTCCGGCTGGCCACTCCGACCGTTCCCCCCGGCTCCACCACCCTGGGGTGCCGGTACCAACCAACATCACCGGCCTCAAGCATCGTCGAGCTGCTGGTGGACGGCGAGACCACCGCCCGGATGGAGCTCGACCGGACCTTCCCCAATTCCTGGCAGAACGGCGGCACCGGGCTGGTCATCGGCCACGACACCGGCTTCCCGGTCAACGACGACTATCAGCCCCCCTTCCCCTGGACCGGCGTCATCTCCCATATCGACATCACCACGCCCAGCGCTGCGCCTCCCGATCCCGCCCAAATCGCCCGGGAATCCCTCAACGCGGATTGAGCGTTAGTCAGGCTGTCGAATAGCTGCTAGACCACTTCGGGTCAGCCAACCACAGGAGGCACTATGAGCAGCGACACCCCATCTGAGCGTCTCGACGTCAACGGCATGGTGGCGGTGGTCACCGGCGGAGCCGGCGGCATCGGCAAGGGCATCGTGACCGCTCTGTTGCAACGAGGTGCCACCGTGGTCATCGCCGATGTCGAGGCCGACACGACCGACGCCACCGTGGCCGAGCTGTCCGATCTGGGCTCGGTGTCGGGCTGGCCCACCGACGTGGCCGATGAGGCCTCGGTGGCCGCCCTGGCCGACCATGTCTACGAGGCCCACGGCCGTTGCAATCTGCTCTTCAACAACGCCGGGGTCACCTCCGGCGGAGGCGGCAAGCCCTGGGAGCAAGAGCCCAACGACTGGCGGTGGTGTTTCAGCGTCAACGTGTTCGGTGTGGCCATCTGCACCACCGAGTTCGTGCCCCGCATGCTGGCTGGCGGCGAGCCCGGCCAAATCATCAACACCTCTTCGGGCGACGGCGGATTCGCCCCGGTGCCCACCGCCTCGGTGTACGCCGCCTCAAAGGCCGCGGTGAGCTGCTTCACCGAGACTGTGCACATCAACCTGATCCGGGAGGGCAGCGACCTGCGGGCCTCGGTGCTCTACCCGTCAGGGGGCATGCTGGACACCGGCCTGTTCACCGCCCAGCGCAACCGGCCCGCCCATCTCGCCCGGGTCGGCGATTCCACCGGACGGCGCAGCATGACCTTCCAGGAGCTCAAGGACATCTTGACCGAGATCAGGGGCGAGGAACCCCAGGTGGCTGATCTGGTGGAACACGGCAACTTCGTGGTCGACTGCGTGGAGCAGCGTCGGTTCATCATCGGCCGCAACATCGAGGACACCGTCGCCCTCCTCCAGCGCCGGGCCGAGGCCATCGGACGCTACGAAGTCCCCGACTACCACGACATGGGGCTATAGGTCTTCGCTATACGCTCACCCGAACGGGATGGGGCAAGGGCTGGTTGAACAGGTAGCCCTTTTGGTTGAAGGGGACCCGATCGGGCTGGGTGTTGCCTGCGGCGTCGGTGGCCCGAGTCATGATCGTGTGCTCGCCGGAGGTAGCTAACCAGTCGAACTCGAATTGGGCCCACGAATACTGGGGTTGCGGGGTTAGCACCCGTGAATCACGCCAACTGGCGCCACCATCATCGCTGTATTGCACTCGGTGAATCCGTCCGTGGGGTGAGTGGGCGTAACCCCTCAAGGTGTGATCGCCGGTATCCAGCCGAGCCGGCCACGGAAGCGCCAAGGCGCTCTTGATGTTCTGCTCGGTCACCACTTGGCCCAGCGCCTCTCCCTCGGGCGTGTAGTCGTCGCCGATCAGCACGTAGGAGGTGGTGTTGTTGCGGGTCCACTGCGGATCGGCCGACACCACAATGCGGCCCAGCCATTTGATCTGCGAGCTGCCCACCCAACCGGGGACGATGGCCCGCAGCGGGAAGCCGTGGTCGCGAGGCAGCGGCTCTCCGTTCATCTCATAGGCCAGGATCGTGTCGGGATCCAGGGCCTTTTCCAGCGGCAGAACACGCTGGAAGCCCCCCTCTGGCGAGTCCTCATCCAGTCCCACCAACAGCACGCTGACGGCATCGTCGGCCAACCCGGCCAGAGTCAGCACATCGGCCAATGAGACGCCGATCCAAATGCCGTTGCCGATCGCGCCTCGTCCCCATTGCGTTCCTTCGGCGGCTCGGCCCTGCAACCGGTCGAACATCACCCGATGGTTGCCGGCGCATTCCAGATAGGTGGTCACCGATCGACTCGGGAGACGACTAACATCGTCATAGCTGAGGTCGAGACGCTGCTCGACGGCGTCGCCTTCGACGATCAGCGACCAGTCATCCACCGATAGTTCGACGCTGGTGGAGTTGTTGCGGACGAAGAACAGGTCGTTCGGCGTGATCAGCCCCGGCATCAGCTCCAGGCAGGATTCGAGCGATGCGCCCCGCTGGATGAACGGCGTCGGATCTTTGAACAGCGCGGCCGGATCAACAGTCGAGACCGGGCCGCCGGTAATGGACACCAAGGACGAACCGCGGCCACCGCAGGCCGCCAATACCGCGGCGGCCCCGCCGGCAACCAGCAGCGCCAGAAACTGGCGCCGCGGCATCCCCTCACCGCTGGCCAACTCCCACAGTCGTTCGCTCTGCTCACTCCAAGTGCCAAGCTCCATCGCACCGTCTCCGAAACTGGCTAACCCACGTCGAGAGGGCCGGCCAGCTCAACAAACGTCTTGGAGTCGTAGTCGTACTCCATCAGGTACTGCTGGTCGTTGGCGTCGATCTTGCCGGGCCGAATAGAGACGAAGCCATAGCCGGGCACCGACAGGTCGGGCACCCGGCCCAGCGCCTCCACCCACGATTCGTTGGTCAGATCGGGACCGGCGGCCTCGGCGATTTGCACGAAAATAGCCAGGTCGCGACAGGCGTTGAACATCCCCGGCCAGTAGTCGGGATCGCCTTCAGCCTGCTGGTCGGGGGGCACAACCTGCACACCGGTGGCAGCCTCGACCACCTCGATGCACTGCTGGATGCGGGGATCGTCCACCGGGTAGTCCAGGAAGGTTCGGGCGGTCAGCACCACGGTGTCAGGACTAAGGCCTTCGGGCTGCTCTTGTTCCCAGGTTCCGATGCGGTCGCCATTGGGCACCAAATAGACCATGTCAGGCGCGTTGGCGAACAGCTGGGCGTCTCGGGTCGGGGATTCTCCGATGAGCATTATCGCCTCTACTCCCTCGACCCGGCCCCGCTCAACGAACACGTCCATCTCTTCCTGGGTGGCGATGGTGTCTCCGGTGTAGGCGGCTTTCGCCACCACCGGCACCTCGGCGCCAGCGGCTTCCAATAGCTCCACCACCGAGTCGACTAGCCCGGGCGGCGCGCCGGTGATGGCAATCACCATGATCGGGCCCAATTCGTCGATTCGCCCGGTCTGCTCCAACACCGACACAAAGGCGGCATTGCGCCGATCCAGGCTGGTGGGGGCGATGACCCATCGCCCCCCGGCGGCCTCGGCCTCCGACCGTGAGGGCAATCCGCCGACCAGGATGGTCTCGTGCAGTTCGGTGATGCAGGTGTTGACCCCGGCCGAGCCCGATCCGGTGAAACCGCCCAGCACGGCAAATACTTCCACGTCTTCGGTCAGCTTGAGGCAGAGCTCTTCGGCGCCCGCTGAGCCCACCGGCCAGTAGGCCTCGGAAATCGCTTCGAGGCGCCGTCCGAGCACGCCGCCTTGTTCGTTGTACCAGTCCACAAGGGCCAGAAATGGGGGGCCGAAGCTTCCGTAAGGCAAGTCGAGCCCGAAGTCGGTCCGCAGCCGTTCGAAGTCGACGTGGACGTGGCCGATGAGAATCGCCTCGGAGGTCACCCCCCGGAACGAGTCGGTCAAGACAACGGGCTCGGGAGTGGGCTCCGGTGTGGCCTCAGGGGCTTCAACTGCGGCCGGCCCCTCGGTGGGCGCCGGTTCTTCGGCGGTGGCCTGTGCCGGTTCGTCAGGCTCGGGCTCGGCCGGAGCGGGCTCGGGCTCAGCCTCGGCCGTCGGTGCTGTCGTCTCGGCCTGGGGCGTGGCCGCGTCGCCTCCCCCATTGTCGTCATTGCCACCGCACGCCGCGGCCACCAATGCCACAAGCACGACCACAACCAACCAGCGAGTCGATGCGCCTACACCGCGTTGTTTCATGATTCCCCCTCATCGGGTGGAGCTACCCCACGTCGATGGGGCCTTCCAGCTCGATAAACGCCCGGGTGTCGAAGTCGTATTCAACCAGGTACAGCTCGTCGGCGGCGTCCACCTTGCTTGAGCTGATCGAGGCGAACGCCATTCCGGGAACCGAGATGTCGGGAATGTTGTCCAACGCCGCCACCCAGGATTCGTTGGTGAGATCAGGACCGGCCGCTTCGGCAATTTGCATAAACATGGACAGATCGCGGCAGGCGTTGATCATTCCGGCCCAGTGCTGTATGTCCCCTTCTTCTAATTCTTCTGGAGGCAGTATCTCGATCTCCAGAGCGGCCTCAATCACGCCGATACAGTGCAGGATGCGGGGATCTTCCATCGGTGATGGGCCGGCTCGGGCAGTGAACACCTTGGTTCCGGATTGGAGGCCATCGGGCGGCTCACGGAGCCAATCGGTAAGGCGATCGCCGTGGCCCATGATGTAGATGATTTCTGGCGCGGTGGTAAATAAGTGAATGTTGCGGAATTCCGCCTCACCGATCAGTATCGCCGACCTAACACCATCGCTGCGGGCCCGCTCGACGTACACGTCCACTTCGGCCTGTGTGGCGGCCTGGTCCCCGGAGTTGTTCACCACCACGACCACTGGCACTTCGGCCCCGGCCGCCCTCAAGGCATCGGCAACGCCGTCCGCCAGTGCCTGCTGTTCGGGATGGCCGCCGAAGACCATGAACGGACTCAGGTCGTCGATGCGCCCGGTCTGCTCCAAGATGGACACCATCGCCTGATTGCGCCGCCCCAAACTCATCTCGGAGGTGACCCATAGACCACCCGCCGCCTCGGCCTGCTCGGGGGTGGGAAGGCCGCCGACCAAGATGGTGTCATACAGCTCGGTAATGCATGTGTTCACATGCTCTGTGCCAGGGCCGGCAAACCCAGTGAGAACCGCGAATACTTGCTGGTCCTCCGTCATTTTGAGGCACACCGCCTCTGCGGTGGTGGACCCTACCGGCATGTACAGCTCGGACACCACCTCGATGCGCCGCCCCAGCACGCCGCCCTGCTCGTTGTACCAGTCCACCAAGGCCAAAAGCGGCGGCCCGAAATTCTGGTAGGGCAGGTCAAGCCCGAAATCGGCATTCAACTTCTCAAAATCGATGGTTGGGTGGCCGATGAGGATGGTCTCTGAGGTCACCCCTCGGAACGAATCGGTCAAAACGATGGGCTCAGGTGTGGCCTCGGGCGCTTCCTCTGGAGCGGGTGCCTCAGCTTCCTCTGGCTCCTCCTGCGTAGGGGCGGGTGCCGGTTCGTCGGATTCGCTCTCTGTTGGAGCGGGTTCGGCTTGGCCGTCGGCATCGGCTGGTTCGGGAGCCGTCGCGGCCACCGTCGGCTCCGGGGCTTCAGTCCCCGCGTCGCCGTCGTCGTCGTTATTGCCTCCGCAGGCTCCGGCCACCAGGGCCAAGGCCAACAGCACCAACGTCCAACGCGGCAAAGCCGACACCCTACGCTTGCTGTCCTTCACGGCTTCTTCCTCCTCTTGGTCACAGGCCGAAACACCGCTTGGCGTTCAGCCCCAAGATCTTGTCTTTGCAGGAGTCGCTCAGGTCGTCCCGGTCGGCCAGTGCTTTCACCACGCCGGGAAATACACCGTCGGGGTGAGGGTAGTCGGTGGCGAAAACCACGCAATCGTCGCCCAAAATGTCCAACACTCCGGGAACGGTCCGCTCCTCGGGATCACAGGAGATAAAGCACTGGCGGAGGAAATACTCGGTGGCGCTCAGCTCCAGCGGGGCCGAGGCGTGGCCCCAGGAGTCCAGATGCTCGTCGATGCGCTCCAGCCAGTGGGGCGCCCATCCGCAGCCTGACTCGAGGAACACCACCCGCAACTCGGGGTGGCGTTCCAGTACCCCGCCTGCGATCAGCTCCAGGCAGCCCATCTGCTGTTCATGAGGATGGGAGCACACATGGCGGAACATGAAGTTGTCGTAGCGATCCAGCCCCGATTGGAGGACATTCTGGGTGGTCCCCTCGTGCAGGGCGGCGGGCACTCCCCTGTCGGCCAACAGCGACCACAAACCGTCGTAGGCCGGATGGTCCAAGGTCCGATCGGCGATCACGTTGGGCCGCAGCATCACGGCCACGAATCCCAGATCATCGATGGCCCGGCGGGCCTCGGCCACCATCAGCGCCGGGTCTACCTGGGGCACCACCGCCACTCCCAGCAGCCGAGAGGGATTCGTGTCGCAGTAGGTGCGCAGCCAGTCGTTGTACGCCCGGCACAGGGCGTTGTTCACCGCGGCGTCGGCTATGCCGCCAAACATGAGACCGGTGGTGGGGAAGATCACCGAGATGTCCATGCCCTCGCTGTCCATGTCGGCCAACCGAGCGTGGGGGTCGACGCCCCCTTTGGGACGCTCTTTGTCATAGGCCTCGGAATCAAACGGGATGTAGGGCGCCATCTCGCCCCCCACGAAGGTGCGGGGCCGTCCCTGGCTGTCCAGCACCCGCCGGGGCGCAAACGCCAGGAACTCGGGATCGCAGAACTCCTCCCACAGGTCCGCCGGCTCGCTGATGTGGCCGTCGGCGTCGATCACCAACTTGCTCATGGAATTGCCCTTCCTGCTGATTACCGAAGCGTGGCCCGGCCCTTGTCAAAAACCGTGGTGCCCCGGTTGGAGACCACCCGGAACAGCACTTCGTTCTCCTCGTGGCGGTTGTGCCAGATCTGGGTGGTGAGCACATCGCCGTTGTAGCCGGGGGAAGCGAAACGACCGGCCATCGATCCCAGGGCCAGAGGATCGCCACCACATACCGTCTCCACCAGCGCTCGGCAGGCAAATCCGTAGGTGTTGAGCCCCATGAGGATGGGACCGTCGAACCCGGCGGCCGCGGCCACTGAGGGGTCGTAGTGGATCAGGTTGGGGTCGTTGCCCCCGTGCCGGTAGAGCAGCGACTGCACGGGCAGGGTCTGCCAGTCCACGGTGGCATCGGGTGGTGCATCCTCGGTATCCCAGGCCGGCGTCTTTGGCCCGGGGTCGCCGCCAAAGCCGCCCTCGCCCATCACGAACAGCTTGGAGCCGGTGGTGAACATCGGCTCGCCGGTGGCGGCGTCCACCGACTCGCTCTCACTGTGGACCACCGCCCCGGAGCCCTTGTCGTAGATGCCGACCACGGTCGACGTGCTGATCACCGACCCCGTCGGCCCAATCTCGCCGTGGACGATGAGCTCCTGCTCGCCGTGTACCAGCTGATGCACTTGGTAGTCGCCAAACCGGAACATGGGATTGTCGCCGCTGCTGGGCTTGTCCGACCGGCCCCCCGAGCACACAAAGCTGGGGTACACCTGCTGAGGGTGGCCCGAGGCCATCTCCCCCACGAAGGCCAGGTTTTCGAAGCCTGCCCCCACGCTCAACCCGTACAGGGTGCAGTCGCGGGGCAGCCATCCCCGCTGATGGGGCTCTCCGCGGTGTCCCACCATGTCCAGATACATCGCCATGGGAGCCATTGTGTCCCATATCGGCCCCATTCTTCCTAAAGCGGAAGCGACAGATACGGTGAGGCCATGGCCGATGATCGAGTACAGCTCACGGTGGACGGACACATCGCCGTCATAACCAACAACAATCCCGCCAAGCACAACGCCTTCGACGACGACATGGATCTGGCGCTGTTCGACATCTTGGGCGAGATCAAGGCCGACAAGTCGATCCGAGCCGTGGTGTGGCGGGGCGAGGGCAAGTCGTGGTCGTCGGGCCGAGACGTGTCGGCCATAGGCGGCGGCCAGGTGGAAATGGCCCACCACGCCCTCATGGACCGGGGCCAGAAGGGCATTCAACAAATTTGGGACATTGACGCCCCCATCCTCGTGGCCATCCAGGGATGGGCCATGGGCGGCTCCTTCCAGCGAGCCCTGTTGTGCGACATACGGGTGGCCGCCGAGGGGGCCCGATTCAGGCTGCCTGAAGTGACCCACGGGGTGATCCCCGACACTGGCGGGGTGGGACGGTTGTTCGAGATCTGCGGGTCGGGCCTGGTCAGCGACATGGTGCTCACCGGCCGAATACTGAGCGCTGAGGAGGCTCTGACCCACGGCATCGTGTCCCGCATCGTGTCCTCCGAGGAGTTGGACGACACCGTGATGGAGATGGCAACCCAGATCGCCGCCGCCTCGCCTTACACGGTGCAGCTTGCCCGCCGGGTAATCCGCAACCTGGCCATCGAAGGGCTGCGCAGCTCCATGAACGACGAGTACGCCTATCAGACGCTCATCAACCGGTCGGACGATTTTGCCGAGTTCCGGGCGGCCCGAGCCGAAGAGCGCGACCCCGAGTACAAGCGGTCTTAGGGAGGATTTGACCCATGGCTGAGATCATCGGATTGCCCGAACCCGCTCCGGAGGGCGCCACCGCGCTGGTGCCCGGCACCTACGACGGCCAGACCGTGTTCGTGACCGGCGGGGGCACCGGGCTGGGCAAGGCCATCGCCACTGAGTTCGCCCGGCTGGGAGCCAATCTGGTCATCGCCAGCCGCAAACCCGAGCACTTGGAGGCGGGCCAGGCCGCCATCGAGGCCACTGGCGCCGAGGCGCTGGTGGTGGGCTGCGACATCCGACAGGCCGAGCAGATCGCCGAGGCCTTCGACGCGGCCACCGATCGGTTCGCCATGCCCGACGTGCTCATCAACAACGCTGCCGCCAACTTTCCAGTGCCAGCCGAGGACATGTCGGCCAACGCCTGGCGCACGGTGGTGGACATCACCCTCAACGGCACCTTCTTCTGCGCCCGGGAGTTCGCCCGTCGCCACCTGGCGGCCGGCACAACCGGGTCAATCGTGAACATCGGGGCGTCCTACGCCTGGACCGGTGGACCCGGCTTCGCCCACTCGGCCGCGGCCAAGGCCGGGGTCAAGTCCATGACCGAGAGCCTGGCCGTGGAATGGGGTCCATACGGCATCCAGGTGAATGGCCTAGTGCCGGGGCTGTTTCCCCACGAGGACATGACCGCCGACATCCGCTCCAGCCTCGACCGCACCCACGAGAAGGACCCGTGCCAGCCCGCCATGCGGGTGGGGCGGCTGCGGGAACTGGGCTGGGCGGCCACTTTCTTGGCCTCCCCATTCGCCCGGTTCATCAGCGGCCATACCATGGTGGTGGACGGGGCCAACTGGCAGCGCCGTTCCATGACCAACCCCGCCGTCACCACCATCCGCGACCAAATGGGCAAAGGGCCGTTCGAACTTTGAGCACCGACCCCCGGCCCTCGGATCCCATTGCGCTGGAGGTAGTAAAGAACGCCTTGGGGGCTATCGCCGAGGAGATGGGGCTGACCACCGTGCGATCGGCTTACTCCTCGGTGGTGAAAGAGGGCGGTGACTCCACCGCTGCCATCTTCGACCATCGGGGCCAGTTCATCGCCCAGTCGATGGGTGCGCCGCTTATGCACCTCTCCAGCCTGCGTCCTTCGCTGCGCTCCTTGCTGGACGACTTCCCGTCCTCGGACATGGCCGACGGCGATGTGTACGCCTCCAACGATCCCTACCGGGGCGGCATCCACTCCAACGACGTGATGGTGTTCCGCCCGGTGTTCGTTGATGACACGCTGGCGTTTTTCACCTGCGCCCTGCTGCACGTGGCCGATCTGGGCGGCATGGCCGCCGGCGGCCTGCCGGCCAACGCCACCGAGATGTTCCAGGAGGGCCTGGTATTGCCCCCCGTGCCGCTGGCGATCGCCGGGGAGCCCAACCAGCCGATGCTGGATGTGATCGCGGCCAACAGCCGCACCCCAGAGAAGGTGCTGGGCGACATCCGGGCCATGATGGCGGCCACCAATTTGGGTGCCGACCGGCTGGCCGATCTGTCGGCCCGCTATGGCCTGGAGCGGCTGCACCAGATCACCGACGAACTGTTGGACTACACCGAGCGCCGTACCCGGGCGGGCATCGAGGCGCTGGCCGACGGCACCTACACCGGCTCGTTCATCATCGACGACGACGGGGTGAACCCCGATGCCGACCACGAGGTGCAAGTGGCCCTCACCGTGAGTGGCTCGACCATCACCGCCGATTTCGAGGGAACCTCAGCCCAAGCACCGGGCCCGATCAACGCCGCGGTGTCGCAGACCACCTCTGGAGTTCTGTTCGCCGTCCGTTGCCTGCTGGCCCCCGACATCCCGGTGAACGACGGCGCTTTCCGGCCTTTGGAGCTGCGCCTGCCCCGGGGCACGCTGGTGAATCCCAATCCGCCCGCCGCGCTCAACGCCCGCATGGCCACGGTCATGGCGGTGGTGGAGGCCATGCTCGGGGCGTTCTCCCAGCTCGATCCGGCCCGGGCGGTGGCCGCCTCCTGCAACGTCCACGTCTACATCATGAACGGCACCGGGGCCGACGGGCGGCCGTGGGCATTCATGGATCCCCAATTCGGCGGCTCTGGGGCTCGCTCCGACCGCGACGGTGTGGACGTGACCGGCCCGCTGGTGCTGGGCGCGGGCGGGGCGTTCCACACCGTGGAGGCCTATGAGCAGGAGCACCCGGTGCGCTTTGAGCGATTCGAGCTGTGGACCGACTCGGGGGGACCGGGACAGTGGCGGGGCGGCACCGGATCGCGCCGCGACATCCGCATCCTCACCGACGGCCAGTTCACCGGCCGGGCCACCGATCGCTGCCGCCGCCCCCCTCCCGGCATCTATGGGGGCTCGCCCGGGGCGGGCGGGGGCTGGGTGCTCAACCGAGGCACCCGCGAGGAGCAGCAGCTGCCAGCCAAAGTCACCGCCTACCCGCTGCAAGCCGGGGACATGATCACCATGCTCACCTCGGCTGGCGGCGGCTTCGGAGACCCGCATGAACGCGACCCCGAGCTGGTAGCCGCCGATGTGCGCGACGGCAGAGTCTCGCCGGAGGCGGCCCGTCGGGATTACGGCGTCGTCATCAACACGAAGACCGGGGAGGTGGACCCGGCAGCCACCGCGGCACTGAGAAGCCGATGACCGTCGCACTGGGCATCGACATCGGGGGAACGTTCACCGACGTGGTGATGATCGACCGCTCCGACGGCAGCATCTGCACCGCAAAAGTGCTCACCACCCCCGACGACCCGGCAGCCGGAGTGCTCGATGGGATTGCCGAACTCTTGGCCGAGGCGGGCTATGACCCTCCTGAGGTGTCCCAAGTGGTCCACGCCACCACCTTGGCCACCAACCTTATCTTGGAGCGCAAGGGCGGCCCGGTGGCCTACGTCACCACCGCCGGTTTCGGCGACATCTTGATCATCGGCAACGAGCGCAAGGGCGATGCCGAGAAGTACGACCTCTTCTACACCAAACAGCCGCCCATCGTCCCCCGGCGGCGCACCGTGGACGTGGTAGAGCGGACAGGGGCTGACGGCTCGGTGGTAGTGCCGCTCGACGTCGAGCAAGCCCGCGCCTCGCTGGCTGACTTGCTGGCCCGCGAGCCGGTGGAAGCGGTCGCGGTCTGCTTCCTGCACTCCTATGCCAACGGGGACCACGAGCGCCAGGTGGCCGACATCATCGCCGATCTGAACCCCGACCTCTACGTGGCGGTTTCCAGCGAGGTGTGGCCCGAGTACCGGGAGCTGCCCCGAGCCTGCACCACCGTTATGTCGGCCTACGTGGGCCCCACCGTCACCCGCTACATCGCCCGGTTGGACGAGGAACTTGCCCATCAGGGAATCGGGGCCCGATTGCAGATCATGGGCTCGTCGGGCGGCATCATCTCGGCCGCCACCGTGGCCCGTCGGCCGGTGCAGCTGGTGGAGTCGGGTCCGGCCGCCGGGGTGATGGCTGCCGCTCACATCGGCCGGCTCAGCGGCATCGACAACCTGATCTCTTTCGACATGGGCGGCACCACCGCCAAAGCGGGGCTGGTGCGAGACGGACAAGCCGCCATCGCCCACGAGTTCTTCGTGGGCGGTACCGCTTCTTCGGGCGTGAAGCAGATCAACACCGGCTATCCCATCAAGATCCCGGTGATCGATTTGGCCGAGGTGGGCGCGGGCGGAGGGTCGATCGCCTATCTGGACAGCGGCGGAGCCCTGCGGGTGGGGCCCGATTCCGCCGGGGCTGAGCCGGGACCGGTCTGCTACGACCGGGGCGGCGCCCAGCCCACGGTGACCGACGCCGATCTGGTGCTGGGCTATCTGAACCCGGACTTCTTCCTCGGAGGCCGCATGGCCATCCGAGCCGACCTGGCCCACGCCGCCCTGGCCGAGCTGGCCGAGCCCATGGGGCTGAACTCGGAGGAGGCCGCCGCTGGGGTGTACGAGGTGGTCAATGCCACCATGGCCGCGGCGGTGCGGGTGGTGACCCTGGAGCGGGGCATAGATCCCCGTGACTTCACCCTGCTGGCTTCGGGCGGCGCGGCCGGAGTCCACGTGGCCCGCCTAGCCGAAGAGTTCGGCATTACCACGGTGGTCGTCCCGGCCAACCCCGGCGTCGGCTCGGCGGTGGGCCTGTTGGCCTCCGACGTGGTGACTGACCATGTCCGCACTCAGGTAATCGACTCGGCCAGCGTTGAGGCCAGCGCAGACGCCAGTGTCGTCGAGGCCATCTACACCGAGCTGGAAGCGGTGGCTGCCGCCGAGATCGGGGCGGAGGGATTCACCGCCGAGGAGATCGTGCTCGAACGGGAGATAGACGTCCGCTACCGCCACCAAGCCCACGAGCTCACCGTCCCCCTGCCCGGATGCGACCTCGACGCAGCGGCTACCGCGTTCAACCAGCTCTACGAAGAGCTCTACGGCATCCGCCAAGCCGACCCAGTGGAGTTTGTGAACTATCGCGTGCGGGTGATTGGCCCAGTCCCGAAACCCGACTGGTCAACCGACCAAGTAGCCGACCGACCGCCAGTTCCCCTCTCGTATCGCCCCGCCTGGTTCAGCGGTGAAATGGCCGACACCCCCGTCTACCGCCGTCACACCCTCCTGCCCGGCCCTGCCATCGCCGGCCCCGCAATCATCGAGGAGACTTCCTCCACCGTGGTCGTCCCCAATGGCTGGACCGCCTCCGCCGACCGCTGGCTCAGCCTGGTGCTTAAGCCCGCCTAAGGACTCTTCGATGACGGCGGGGGGCGCGGCGGCAAGGAGACGAGAGGGGCAAGGCCCGGAGTGACTGCTCCGGACCTTGCCAATCCAATCGGTCAGCCGCAGACCTCGGCTAGTGCCGCTTCGAGTTCGGCCAGTTGGTCGAGGGCGGCGAAAATTACAGTGACCATCTCGTCGGCAGAACCGTCTCGGGCATAGGTGTCGGCTACCGCCTTAATCTCTTCGGCCATCGCGCCAAACAACTCCGAGAACCGCTCTGATTCTAGGTTGGGGATGATTGCTGAGACACGCTCACGGTACTCGTCCACCGAGGCCGACAATCGCTGTAGTGGCGGGGCGTCCATGGTGATATCGCCGTTGTTGAGTCCGGTCGCTACGAACGTCCACGAAGCTACGATCAACTGCGTGTAGTGTGCCTCCTCACGCCAGCCGGCACACAACTGCGCTCCGTCAGCAGCCTCTTCCTCGCTGAGCGCCGGGGCTGCACAACCGCCTGGTACCACCTCAACGTCGACTTTGAACCTGCACCGGTAGGTGTTCAAGAGGGCTTCCTGCTCGTCGATGAGAGCTTGCTGCTGGCCGATGAGGCCCTCCTGGCTCTCGATCAACTCCTCCAACATGGCAGTGCGGTCTTCTTCTTCCCCGCTTGGCCGGGTCTGCGCAGAGACCGACCCAGCGAACAGAGCAACCGCCAAGACAATGATGATTATGGACTTCCTACTGGTCATGGCAAGGGAGTCTAATCATCAGTTCAATGCTGTGATACACAACTATTGTCCTAGGCCAATGCGAGATACGCATCGTGGATTTTCCACCAGGCAGTAGTAGGCCCCAGCCCGAAACCGTTGTGCTGGCTGGCAGCACCGATAATCCGGCGTCGCCAACAAATTCTGACCAGCCCAGAATGGCCTCCTGAACTCAATCTTCGCTCATACTTTGTTATAACCATCTCTTGCTCATATATTTAATTGTGGTGAGCAAGTGCAGTAAGGCGGGAACCCGGTTAGCCCCTCGCGTTGTCGCGGTTTTCGCCGTCGTCTTAGTAGCCATGTCCGGTTTGGTTCTAGCGACGGGCGCGCATGCATCCGACGGGCCGTCGTGTTCAGCAGGTGCGTCCTCGATCACGGTGTCGTGGAGCGGCGAAATGCGCGCCCGTCAGTACACGGCGTGGGTACGGGATTCCTCGGGCTCAGAGACAGGCAAAATTGTT
The DNA here is from genome assembly GCA_965208545.1 of Candidatus Poriferisocius sp. Taxonomy (GTDB): domain Bacteria; phylum Actinomycetota; class Acidimicrobiia; order Acidimicrobiales; family Bin134; genus Poriferisocius. Next base: position 3,218,591 of record OZ242341.1, read on the forward strand.
GACTGGATCAGCGGCGGTTCGCAGTCCGCCTCGGCGGAGTTCACCGGATTGGCGTTGGGCACGTACACCGTGTGGGTGATCATGCAAACCGTCGACGGCTCATGGTTCAAGCTCGGGGACCACGGAGACGAGAACGGGGAAGTGGGCTGCACGGTAACCACCGCGGCCCCTACGCCCACAGCCACCGCTACCCCTACTGCTACCTCCACTGCGGCACCGTCTGCCAATGGCAGCCTTTCGTGTTCGACGACCTCGTCTTCGATCACCGTGACGTTGGACGCGGCAGAGGGGACGACCGCTTGGGAGGTGTGGGCGGACCATTCCTCGGGATATCCGAGATATGGGCAACAGATCACCCTCGACGACGCCTTCTTTAAGGGTTCGACAACTCATACGTTTTCCCCGATTTCTCAGGGCACCTGGAGTGTGTACGGCACTGCGACCTTGAGTGACGGCTCAAAGGGCGATCTCGCAACCATCAGCTGCACGGTAGGAGGTGGCTTGTAATGGTCCGGACACCGCGCGGCCGAATTCAGCGGCGGAAACGTCGAGCTGCCCAGAGAGTTGGCGATAACACGAGCAAAATCGGCAATAAGAGAACCCGGTTCGTCACCCGCGCTGTCGCGGTTTTCGCGATCGTTCTGGTCTTGGTGTCCGGCACCGTATTGGCGGGTGGCGCATCAGCATCTGGCGGAGTGGCGTGCTCGGTAAGCGGGTCAACGATCACGGTGACGTGGACGGGGAAACAATCCGCTACGGGATACGTGGTGACATATAAACCCGACTACCACCCACATGCAGCCGAGATAGATGTGGACTGGAGCGGGAAGGGAAACGAGAACGGTTCGTTGGAAATCTCCGGATTGGCAACAGGCCGATACACCACAAAGGTCTTTGAAGAGGGTCAGACCTGGGGACCATTTTCCAACATTCTCATTAACGAGCTCGGGAGCGCGATCTGCACGGTGGGCGGTGGCTTGTAATGGTCCAGGCAGGAGGCCTGTAGATGAGCAGGTTTATGTTGGCGGTGGCCGCCGTTGTGGCGGCGGGTTTGCTGCTCTTCGCTGGCTGTAGCGACGGCTCCGAGAACGGTGCGGAGAACCAAACGGTCGATGAAGTATCGGCGCCGTCGAAGTCTGATCCGGCCGCCTATACGAAGTTCGTTGTGGACCAAGCCATTGCCCAGTATGAGGCCGAGGGGTTGGATGCCGCGCTTGCCCACCACAACAACCCGGCCAACCTTGATGGCCAGTGGTACGTGTTCGTCATCGACGAGGACGACACGGTGATCGGCCACTATGAGCCCGACCGGCGGGGCCTGGACGTCAAGGGCTGGGTGGGCACCGACATCAACGGCTACAACTTCGGCCCCGAAATGCTCGCAGCCACCGAGGCGGGCCATTGGGTGCCGTACGTGTATGTCAACCCTGCGGCGGGGACTCTCGGCGACGAGGGTGCGTTCGAGTTGAAGAACGCCTGGGTGGTCCGCCACGACGGATTGCTTTTCGGGTCGGGCTGGTACATCAACACCGACGAGTTCGTACCCCAGCTCATCGCCGAGTCAGCCGATCATTTCCGCCGGGGCGGGATGGAGGCCATCCTCGAGTTCTACAACGACCCCCAGGGCATCTCTGTGGGCCTCATTCCGACCGCGGAGTACTACAACAAGACCGACACGCTCGACGGAAACTTCACCGGGATCATCGCGGCCCCCGACGGCGAAATCCTCACCCACATCGACCCCACCCTTATCGGAACCAACATCGAGGACCTGCTGGGGCCGGCAGTGCGCAACGCCACCGCCGAGGGCACCTGGATCACCGCTAACGACAACCCCGCCGACCGGGGCCCTCAGACCATGCGCTTTTGGGTCATGGACGTCGACGGCACCCTCATCGGCGCCGGCTGGTACAACAACTGAGCCAACTGACGCAGCAGAGTCCTCCTAGTTCCAGCGGACGTGGAGGAATTCGTGGCCGTGGAGGACGAGGGTGGGGCGATAGATGGGCGCGGGCTGGTCGGTATCCAACTCCAGGGTGGGGAACCGCTGCACAAGTGCGTCCAGCGCGGCTATGGCCTCGGCTCGGGCCAGCGATGAGCCCAAGCAGTAGTAGGCGCCCAGGCCGAAGCCGTTGTGTTGGCTGGCATCGCGGGTGAGGTCCAGCCGGTCGGGTTCGGGAAACGCCTCGGGATCGCGGTTGCAAGCCCCCAGCATCACCACGCACAGGTCACCCTCGGGGAAGGTCTGGCCCGCCACCTCCACGTCGGCAGCCAGCACCCGGTGGTTGATCTGCACTGAGCTGTCGTAGCGCAGCAGTTCTTCGAAGCCGTCGTCGATCAGCCCGGGATTAGCCTGCAAGCGCTCCAGCTCGCTGGGATTCTCCAATAGCGCCTTGGTGGCGTTCCCGATGATGTCGGCGGTGGTCTCATGGCCGGCTTGAAGCAAGATTATGCAGGTCGGGACGATCTCGTGGTCGGTGAGCGGCCCCCGCTCGTCTTCCACCGTGACCAGCTTGGTCATCAAGTCGTCGCCGGGGTTGGCCCGGCGCTCGGCGGCCAACTGGGTGAAGTACTCGGTGAAGCCCCGCACCGCTTTTTCCCCGTTGACGATCATCTCGTCGCTGAGCGCGGCGATGTCGCCCCGGCGGGCGAAGTCCCACATCCACTGCTCGATGTCGGGAATGTCGCTGCGGGGGATGCCCAGCATCTCACAGATCACATGCACCGGCAGCGGGTAAGCGAACTGGCTCACCACGTCCATGCCGCCGTCGTCGGCCACCGCGTCCAGCAGCCCGCTCACCACGTCGTTGATAGCCGGCTTGATCTTCTCCACCGCCCGGGGGGTGAATACCCGGGCCACCATCGAGCGGATGCGCTGGTGGTCGGGCGGGTCCAGCCACAGCAGCATCCGCTTCATCATGTCGTAGTACTCAGTGCCCCCTGCCCCCACGTTGTACAACTCGGTGGTTCGGCGGTCGCTGATGGCCTTGGGGTTGCGCAGGAGTTGATCGGCATCGGCGTGGCGGGTGAACACCCACGCCTCGTGCAGGATCGGATTGTGGGTCTTGTGGATAGGGGCGGCTTCTCGCAGGGCGTGGTAGTGCGGATAGAGGTTGCCCCGGGTATCCGGGTTGATGATGTCGGCGATGATCTGTTCAGGGCCTGACATAGAGGTGGTAGCGCTCATAGTGAAGGCCACGCTATAGCCGGAGGTGGATCGCCTGCCGACTGGATGGCCTGCCACGAACTCGGCATGGGAGAGTGAACACCAATGGACCTGGGCGACATCATCGATCCGGCCACCACTGCTTTGGTGCTTCAGGAGTGCCAAAACGGCGTGATCGGGGAGCTGTCGGCCCTGCCCGCGCTGGCTGAGGCCGCCAAGGAGGGGTTAATCCCCAACGTGGCGGCGTTGGCGACCGCGGCCCGCGCTGCAGGCGTGCGGGTGATCCACTGCACAGCCCAGCACCGCACCGACGGTTGGGGCGGCAACCGCAATGCCCGGCTGTTCCGGGCCATGCCCAAGATGCCGGTGCAGTTGCACGTGGGGACCCCTGCGGTGGAGGTGGTGCCCGAGATCGGGGTGGCTGAAGCCGACATCGTGCTGCCTCGTCACCATGGCCTGTCGCCATTCGAGGGCACCGAGCTCAACTCGCTACTCCGCAATGAGGGCGTCCGCACCATCGTGGCCGTGGGCGTATCGGTGAACGTAGCCATCATCAACTTGACGTTCGATGCGGTCAACGCCGGCTACGTGGTGGTGATCCCCCGCGATGCCGTGGCCGGCACCCCGCCCGACTACGTCGACGCCGTGTTTGAACACACCCTCGGCATCGTTGCCACCGTCACCACCACTAACGACGTTGTCGATGCCTGGGCGGTCTAGGTCAACCCAAGCCGCCTCTCACGTATCCGACCACGGCGACTATTTCCTCATCCCTGAGCCTGGACCCGAACTCGGGCATCTCGCCGATGCCGTCGCGCACCAGCGCCTCCATCGCCTCGGCTGAGGCGTACTTCTCCAAGACCTTGCCGGGGCGGATGTCAGGCCCGACGATGCCGACGCCATCGACGCCGTGGCACCCGACACAGCGCGTCAAGTACACCATCTTGCCCATGGCAAACTCCTCCTCAGACACCTCTTCGGAGGCCAAAGGAGCGGTTGGCTCCAAAGGCGCTGTCTCGTCGCTACAGCCAGCAACGGCCGCCAGAGCGAGACAGCCGCCTAGCAGCACGACTCCCCTCCACCCTCCGAACCGGGTCTCGGACAGAATCAAGCTCCCACCGGGGCGCTGGGGGTGAACGTCACCGGCATTTCCTCGGGACCGACGATGAAGTTGGACGCCCGCCACGGCAGCGGCTCGTCGTTGGCCAGCTGGATGTCGGGCATCCGCTCCGCCAGCCGCTGGAACATGATCTTGAGCTCCAAGCGGGCCAAAGACGCACCCAGGCAGAAGTGTGTACCCCATCCGAAGGCCAGGTGTTGATTGGGCTCTCGCTCCAGATCGAACGCAAACGGGTCGTCGAACACCCTGTCGTCACGGTTGGCCGACGGATAGAACAAGATGATCTGGTCGCCCTCTCCGATGGTCTCGCCGTGCATCTCCACATCTCGGGTGGCGCTGCGGGACATGTTCTTGATGGGGGTCACCCAGCGCAGTAGCTCCTCCACCGCCCGCTCCATCCAAGCGTCGTCGGCCGCCCGCTGGTTGAACAGCGCCTTTTGGTCGGGATGCTCCATAAGCGCCAGCATCCCCCCGCTGATCACGTGGCGGGAAGTTTCGTCACCCCCGATGAGGATCAGCAGCCCCTCCTGATACAGCGACTCGTCGTCGAGGCTGTCGCCGTCCACCTCGGCATGGCACAGCACGCTCACCAGATCGGACTGGGGCGGGCGGGCCCGGCGGTCGGCGATCACGCCCATCAGGAATTCCCGGAAGGCCACGCCAGCCATGATCCCCTTCTCCAGCGCCTCCTGGTCGGTCTCGGTGGTGGCCCGCATCATGTCGTCGGACCACTCCAGCAGGTCGTCGTAGCTCTCCCGGGGAAAGCCCAGCATGTCGCCGATCAGGAGCAACGGCAAAGGAGCGGCAATATCCCAGATGAAGTCGCACTCGCCCCGCTCGCACACCTTGTCGAGGATCTCGTCGCAGATGGCGATGACCTCGGGGGTGCGGTCCCGCACCCGCTTGGGGGTGAAGCCCCGGTTCACCAGCTTCCGGCGCTGCTTGTGCTCGGGGTCGTCCATGGAGATCATCATCGGCAGCGAATTCCCATGGGGACGGGGGCTGCGGTAGGAGGAGAACGTCTTGGGGTCCTTCTCGATGGCCAAGATGTCGTGGTAGCGGGAAATGCCCCACACGTCGCTGTTGGCGTCGTAGTACACCGGGGCGTTCTCCCGCATCCAGGTCCACGCCTCGTGGGGTTCGTGCTGGAACCAGAACCCGTCCATGAAGTTGACCCCGTCGAGGGTGGGGTGATTGGGCATAGCTCCCCCTATTGCTCGTTCTAGCGGATTAGTGGTCCGTCAACCCTCGCCCATGAGCCGGGCGATCATCCTGGCACCCTGCTCAGGGTCCCAGGCCGCCACCATGTCGTCAATCCCGTCCTGCCACGACATCGTGCACTCCCCGGTGATGGAGATGCGCTTTGCGCTGTTGTAGGCCCGGCTGTGGGTGCCCACCGGGAAGTACTGGAATTCGGGCTCCACTCCGACCTGTTCTCCCATCCGGCGGCACATGTCCTCGATACTGACGTTCTCGTCGCCGCCCCAGTTGACGATGGTGGCCGGCACTGTGGCCCCCTCCAAGAAGGCCTCGGCGTGGGCGCACATGTCGATCTCGTGAACCGGAGAGAACATGTTGGGCTCCGAGTCCTTTAGGGGCACCGGCATGCCGTTGGTCATCATGGCCAACAAGATGGCGGGCAGTCCCCCGTTTTGGCCGTAGGCCACGTTGATGCGCCCGATCACGGTGGGCAGGTCATAGAGGCGGCACATGGTGCGGGCCACCGCCTCGGCGGCCATCTTCGTCACTCCGTAGGTCTCCGAATAGGGCTGTTCGCTGTCGCCCAGCGGATCGCCCTCGGCGTAGACGTAGGTGTGGTCGGTGTTGTTCTTGTACGCCGCGGCGGTGGACGCGTGCAGAAATCCCTTGGCGTTGCGGCAGTGGGCCATCAGCAGTCCGGTGGCCTCGGCGTTCTGGGTGAGGGCGAAATCGTAGTCAGGGCTGGCCGCCATGAATGCAGCCATGTGGATCACATAGTCGAAGTCATCGGGCAGCCCGTTGAGCTCGCCGGAGGCCAGATCGGCCTTGTGGGGGATGGCCCCAGCCTCCTCCACCTGCTCCTTCGACCCCGGTTGGCTGAACCGGGCCAGCCCCCAAACCTCGTTATTCTGGGCGAAGTGTCGGGTCATGGGCAGAGCGATCTGCCCGGCGGTCCCGGTTATCAGAATCTTTTGGCCTTCCACGGTGGTTCCTCCTCGACCGTCGCTCACCTTGTACTAGCACGGTGAGTCCGCAGGGTTGACATGATAGGGATAGAGACATGATTCGCACCGAGCCCATCGATGCCCCCCTGGGTGCGTTGGCATCAGGCTGGGACCCGGGCGCGCCGCTGAGCGACGACGACCTGGCAACCCTGCGCCAGGCGCTGGCCGATCGGCTGGTGGTGGTGCTGCGGGGCCAGCGGGACTGTGATGCCGACGAGTTGGCCGCCTTGGCCCGGCAACTGGGCGAGCCATTCCCGGCCGACGAGCTGTACAACATCCCCACTGAGGCCCCCGAGGTGCTGGCCGTGTCCAATGAGCTGAATGACAACGGCCACGAGATCGGTACCGCGGGCAGCGGCCCGCTGCCCTGGCACACCGACTACGCCTTCTTGGACACCATCGCCCGGGAGTCGCTGCTCAACGCCCAGCGGGTGCCAGCCGACGGAGGGGCCGATACCTCGTACTGCGACATGTACACCGCCTATGAGACTTTGCCCAACGATCTGGCCGGGAAGCTGGCCGGGCGAATCGGGCGCTACACCATCACGTCGGAGAACAACACCCGCCTCCGACAGAATCACCACGACGAGGACCCGTCGGAAGCCGCTGCCCGCCGCCTGAAGGCCAACCCCGACATCGTCTACCCCGGCTCGGGCGAAGTAGTCGAGCACCCGGTGCAAATGCCCCACCCCGACACTGGAAGGGTGGCGCTGTACGTCTCGTCGTTCTCCTGCGGCTTCGAAGGAATCGACGATCCTGAGGAGGCTTTCGCCCTTACCCAGGCCGCCATGGACCACGCCATCGTCCCCCAGCACACCTACACCCACCGTTGGCAACAAGGCGACGTGGTGATCTTCGACACCGTCGGCACCGTCCACCGCCGGGAAATGCCCCACAGCCCCGGCCCCCGCTCTCTGCGCCAGCTGTCCATCAAGTACCCCTGACGCTGCTGAATGCCCGGTAGGCGGCAGCCCCCCTAGTCTGGCGCCATGCCAACCCCAGCTCGCGTCGCCGTCGTTCCCCAGGAAATGGGCCAACCCCTGCGTATCGAAGAAGTGGAACTGCCCGACCCCGGTCCTACCGATGTAGTCGTGCGCCAATTCGCCAGCGGGGTGTGCCACAGCCAGCTCCATGAGATCCACACCCCTCGAGCAAGCGATGTGGTTCTGGGCCATGAGGCCACCGGCGAGGTGGTGGCGGCGGGCTCCGAGGTGAACCACGTGAACCCCGGCGACCGGGTGTTCGTTACCTGGCTACCCCGCAGCACCCAGCCCCCTGATCGCCGACCCGCTCCCGCCCAGGTGGTCCAAAGCGACGGAACGTCGGCGGTCAGCCTGGGGGTGTACACCTGGGCCGACCACACCATCGCCGATGAGATGTACATCGTGCCCATGCCCGACGATGTGCCTGTCGATGTGACCTCCATCGTCGGCTGCGCGGTGATGACCGGTGCCGGTGCGGTGATGAACACCGCGGGGGTCACCGCGGGGTCGTCGGTGGCAGTGTTCGGCGTGGGCGGGGTGGGCTGCTCAGCCCTTTCGGCCGCTAAGGCGCTGGGCGCCGACCCCATCATCGCGGTAGATCTCACCGAGGAGAAGCTTGAGTTTGCCCGCAGCCACGGGGCCACCCTTGGAGTGAACGCCTCGGAGTGCGACCCGGTGGCCCGGATCCGCGAGCTGACCCCCCGTGACGGCATGGACTTGATGGGCGCGCCCTGTGCCGGGGTGGACTTCGCCTTCGACTGCATCGGCGCGGAGGCAACCATCGGGCAGGTGGCGCCATCATTGCGGTCAAAGCGCTGGGGATCCGACGAGCGGGCGGTGGCGGTGCTCGTCGGAATTCCAGTCTCTGTTCCCGCCATCGACGTGGGTGACCTGCTGATGCACGAGAAGCACCTCACCGGAAGCATCGGCGGAACCAGTCATCCCGAGCGGGACTTCCCCATCTTCATGGACTGGTACCGAAGGGGAGACCTAGACCTGGACAGCATGGTCACCCAGCGCTTCGCCCTCGATGAGATCAACGAGGCGGTTGATGCTCTGCAACGCGGGCAGATCAGCGGCCGGGCCATCCTGGTGTTTGATTGAGCGCCGAGAAGAAGGGAGCCAGCCATGCCCGACACCGTGCTCTATGACCTTTCCGGCCATGTGGCAACCATCACCCTCAACCGCCCTGACGCCCTCAACGCCATAAATGGGGAGCTGCGCCAAGACTTGAACGCGGCCTGGAACCGGTTTCGGGGAGACGACGAGGCCTGGGTGGCCATCATCACCGGAGCGGGGCGGGCATTTTGCGCCGGGGCCGACATGCGCGACGGCGAAGGATCGGTAGGCGTGTTTGAGGGCACGTTCTGGGAGAAGCCCACCATCAACTCCTTCGAGTCGGGCTTGGAGCTGTACAAGCCGACCATCGCCGCGGTAAACGGCCATTGCCTGGGCTACGGGCTCACCGGAGCGCTGGCCTGCGATTTCCTCATTGCCAGCGACCAGGCCACCTTCGGCTATCCCGAGGTGCGCCTCGGCGTGCCCACCATCGTGGGGGCCATCCGGTTGCCCCGGCGGGTGGAGTGGGCCGACGCCATGGAATTGCTGTTGACCGGCGAGCGAGTAGATGCCGAACGGGCCCGGGAGATGGGACTGGTTTGGCGAGTGGTGCCCCACGACAACTTGATGGAAGAGGCACAGACCTTGGCCGACCGGCTCGTCGCCTCGGCACCGCTGGCGGTCCGGGCCACCAAGGAGGTGGCTGCCCGCACTCGCACCATGTCGTGGGTGGAGGCCGTGCGCTTCGGCGAGACCATGCGGATTGTGGCCGGAGCGACCGAGGACGCCATCGAAGGAGTGAACGCATGGGCTGAGGGCCGTCCCCCCGACTGGCAGGCCCGCTAGCCAGATGGGCGTACGGGCAATTGTCTTTTGTGTGGCGGTGGCCGGTTTGGCCTTCGTGGCACTATCACTAGCCGGCATCGTGTCTACTTGGGGACTCGACTGGGTGACCATCGAGTCGGAGGAGACCGAGTCGGAATCCACCCCCGAGCCCACCCCTACCGAAGCACCACTGCCCGAGCCTGTCGAGGTGGTGGTCGAATTGGAGATCGACCCCCGCTATCCCCCCGAAACGCGGTGGACAGTGTTCGACGTTCCCTCCGCCCTCAACGTGAGAGCCGGCCCCAGCACCGCCCATCAGGTCTTGGGCACTGCCAACCTGGGGTCCACCGTCACCCTCACCGGCCAAGTGGTGGAGTCCCCCACCAGCGGCACCTGGGTCCAGGTCAGAGCCAACACCGTCACCGGCTGGGTCTTCGCCGCCTATTTGACACCTGAGGTCTAAGACCGAGCTCAGGAAGTGCCCAGTGACTCCACCACGGGGACCTCGTCGTCGGCCAACGGCGCCATAGGGGTGCGGCGGGCGAGGGCGGCCTCGATGTAGGGGGCGAGGCGTTCGGCTTTGGCCGCCTCCCGCTCGTCTTCCCCCTCCTTCAGGGCGGGCATGACCTCTTTGGCAAACATCTCCAGCGACTGGCAGATGTGGTCGTGGCGGTTACGGCCCGACTGCTGAATGAACATCACCTGGTCCACCCCGACATCGGCATAGCCCTTCAGCTGGCGGGTGACCTGGTCGGGCGTTCCGATGCCCAGCGTCTCTCCCAGCCCCTCAAACGACTCCCGGGATTCTTGAAAGTTGTCCCACACGTTGGTTCGGCCCGGCTGGTGCCGGCCGATCACGTAATAGTGCAAGAGGCCGTGGCCGAAGAACTGGAATCCCTCTAGGCCCCGGCGCTCTGCCTCGGCCCGATCGGCGTGCATCGACAAGCCCACCACCATGGCGATATTTGCGTTCACGGTGTGGCCGATGGGCACGCACTCCTCGCGCAATATCCGGTAGTAGTCATCCACCCAGTGGGCGGCCTCGTCGGGATCCACGAAGGCGAAGGTGAGCGCTCCCATGCCCAGTCGGGCGGCCAATTTGATGGTTTCCCGATTTGAGCACGCAACCCACAGCGGTGGGTGGGGCTTCTGCGCCGGTTTGGGCACCACGTTGCGGCATGGCATGGAGAAGTACTCGCCCTCATACCCCGGGTAGGGCTCCATGACCATCATGTTGCAGCACTGCTCGGTGGCCTCGGCCCACGCTGGGCGTTTGTCGGCGTGCTCGATGTTGAATCCGCCCAACTCCACTGCGGCCGACGACTCGCCGGTGCCGAAATCCACCCGGCCGTTGGAGATGAGGTCCAGAGTGGCGATGCGCTCGGCCACCCGGGCCGGGTGGTTGTACTTGGGCGGCATCTGCACGATGCCATGCCCCAGCCTTATCCGCTCGGTGCGCTGGCTGGCCGCGGCCAAGAACACCTCGGGGGCCGACGAGTGCGAGTACTCCTCCAAGAAGTGGTGCTCCACCTCCCAGGCGTAGTCGTATCCCAACTGATCGGCTAGCTCCACCTGCTCGAGGGCCTCGTGCAACAGGCGCTGCTCATCGCCGGGCTGCCAAGGCCGGGGCAGCTGGTGCTCATAGAAGACTCCGAATTTCACCCTCCAGAGCCTACGCAGCTTTGCTCCGATCAGCGGATCGCGAGGGAATCTGTTTAGCATCGCCGCGATGAGCAGCGACCGGGCACCGGTATTGGTGGGTGTGGCCCAGTACGTGGGGCGAGAGACCGACCCGACAACTGCCCCCGACCCGGTGACCATGCTGGCCGACGTGGCCACTCGGGCCGCGTACGACTCCGGCGTTGGCCAATCCGTGTTCGCCCACGTGGACACCTTCTTGCAGATACCCCTGGCCTATTGGACTCCATTGAACGGCGCCGCGCTTGTCGCCGAACAGCTGGGTATCGATGGGCGGGCCCGGACGCAGCACACCGGCGGCGGCGGGGAGATCGGCGTGCTGGCAGCCAACCATCTGGCCGCGGAGATCATGGCCGGTCGAACCGAAGTGGCGCTGATGACTGGCGGGCAGATCTGGAAGACGCACGAGCGGGCCAAAGCGGCCGGGGTGGAGTTGGACTGGCCCACTGGCGGCGATCCAACCGGCGCCGACGAGCGGTTCGCTCCGGTCGCCAAGCCAATGGTGTCGGAGATCGAGGAGCGTCATGGCCTCACCCGCCCCATCCAGGCTTACCCCCTATTCGAGAATGCCCTTCGGGCTGCCCAGGGGTTGACGCTGGCCGAGCACGCTCAGCGCCTGGGCGAGATGATGACCGAGTTCACCGCGGTGGCCGCAGCCAATCCCTATGCCTGGTTTCCCACCGAGCGGAGCGCTGAAGAACTCGCCACTCCCACGCCCGAGAACCGCATGATCGGCTTTCCCTATACCAAGTACCTCAACGCGGTGCTCAACACCGATCAGGCCGGGGCGTATTTGATGACCTCGGTGGCCAAGGCCCGGGAGTTGGGAATCCCCGAGGATCGCTGGGTGTACTGGTGGGGCGGCCACAACGCCGCCGAAGAGGCCTGGTTCGCCAGCACTCGTCCCAACTTCGCCGAGTGTCCGTCGATGAAGGACTCGTCGGTTGGTGCGCTCGACCAGGCCGGCGTCGGTGTGGACGACATCGCGCTGTTCGACTTCTACTCCTGCTTTCCCATAGCGGTGCGCATGGCCTGCGCCATGCTGGGCATCGACGAGCTTGACCCCCGCCCATTCACTGTCACCGGGGGACTGCCTTACGCCGGCGGTCCGGGCTCGGCCTACAACATGAACTCGATTGCGGCCATGGTTGAGCAGTTGCGCGAAGACGACCGTTCGGTCGGCATGGTCACCGGCAATGGGTTCTTCATGACCAAACACGCCGCCGCGGTGCTTTCAGCCCGGCCCAAGCAGGGTGGCTGGGACCGGCCCGACGGGCCGCATCCCTCATCAGCAATGGAAACCGCTCCCGCCGTCCCTGACGATTCGGCTAGCGGGCCGGGCCGCATCGAGGCCTATACCGTCATGCACGACCGCGACGGTCAGCCGTCTATGGGCTATGTCTGCGGTCGCCTCGACGGCAACGGATCCGAGGGCCGCCGCTTCCTGGCCAACACTCCCGAAGACCTCGACCTGCTCCGCGACCTGTTGGCCTCCGAAGCCGTCGGCCGCACCGGCCACGTTCGCCACGACAACGCCACCGGGCGCTGCATCTTCACCCCGGCCTGAGCGGCCTGGAGCAAAGCAAGAAAAATTTCAATCGGTGGTGATGCCCACGGGGCAGGTGACGCCGGTGCCCCCGAGGCCGCAGTAGCCACCGGGAACCTTGGCCAGGTACTGCTGGTGGTAGTCCTCGGCGTAGTAGAAGGGCGGGGCGGCGATGATCTCGGTGGTGATATCCCCGTAGCCGGCATCGGCCAGCCGGGCACCGAACCGCTCCCGTGACGCCTCGGCGGCCACCTTTTGGTCGTCGTCGAAGTAGTAGATGCCGGAGCGGTACTGAGTGCCCACGTCGTTGCCCTGGCGCATTCCCTGGGTGGGGTCGTGGTTCTCCCAGAACAGAGCCAACATCTGCTCGTAGCTGGTGGTCCCGGGGTCGAACACGACCAGCACCACTTCGTTATGGCCGGTGAGACCGCTACACACCTCCTGGTAGGAGGGATTGGGGGTGAATCCCGCCGCGTATCCCACCGCGGTGGTGAACACGCCGGGCGCTTGCCAAAACACCCGCTCCGCCCCCCAGAAACAGCCCATTCCCACCATGATCTGCTGCATCTGGTCGGGGAACGGCGGCTTCAGTGGGTTGCCGTTCACGAAGTGGGTCTCCGGCACCGGCATCTCAATGTCCCGCCCCGGAAGCGCATCGGCCGGGTCGATCATCATCGTCTTCTTCATCCCGAACAAGGCCATGAGGCCAGTGTAGAGGGCGGTGGCAGCAATCCCATCGGGATGCAAAACAGCCTTGTCAAACCGCACTTATTGACCAACAAGGTGTTTAGATCGCTGAGCTACCTCAATGCTGCATATTCTTGCCACCGCGTCTCACACCAAGAGCGACTTGAATGGCGAATGGCCGGCAGGGAGAACCACGGTGAAGCAAGCAATGCGGAGAATTCGATTAGCAGCAGCGACGGGAGCGGTCGTAGCCCTATTGGCTGGGGTGCTGGCCATTGTCGGGGCAGGTGCGGCTTCGGCCCAAGAGCCAGTTCTGATCAGCGAAGAGGTGACCACCCAAGAAGAAGCCTCCACGGAAGAGGCGAACTGCGAGACCATCGATCTGGGCTTGCTGGACAGCACCCCGGGCAGCCAGTTGACGGCGAGCGGGCGCTGGACCACCGCAGACTGCGATTCGCGTTTCCGGGCCAATAGCGACGCCCACACCTTTCGGTTCGAGATTGACGCCACCGGGCGGATCAGGGTCGACTTGAACTCGTCGGATGCCGATTCCTACCTCTACTTGCTGGACGCGGATGGCAACCGGATTACAGAGGACGACGATGGCGGCGTGGGGGCACTCGACGCTCGCATCGAAAGAGAACTCGAAGCCGGTGTTTATCAACTGGAGGCCACCACCACCGTAGGCCGCACCCGGGGACCGGCCGACTTCGAGGTTGTGGTCACCTTGGTCGACACCTGCGAGCCGGAAGCCCTCGGCGCATTGACGCCAGGGCAAGACATCGAGGTCACCGGCTTTTGGACCCCCGAATCCTGCCAGTCGATCTTCTTGACCGGCCACCCCTCCCGCTACTTCGTGTTCACTCTGCCCGAAGGCGCCAGGGTGAGGGTCGACCTGACCTCGGAGATCGGCGATCCCGTGCTTATCGTCGCGCCGATCGTCGCCCTGCGGTCGGTGGTCCCCGGCCAAGTCGCCCATAACGACGACGCCGCTGGCACCCGCAACTCTCGCATTGAGCAGTACTTCCCGGCCGATGTCTATGGAATCGAGGCGACCACCTTCCTGACCAGAGACCTCCAAGGACCCATGGTCGATTTCACCCTCACTCTCACCATCGTGGAGGAGGAGGCGCAACAAAGCAGGCCCTTGCTGAAGATCGAAGAGATTGACATTCCCACAGAAGTGGTGGCCGGTGATCCCCTCCCCGTCAACTTCCGCGTCGGCAATCTGGGCGGCGACTCATTCCCCGACGAGGAGAGCAATGCCATCTTGTATGTCGTCGGTCCTCGGGTGTTCGACCGCACCGGACCGTTGTTCTCCGACCTCTGGCCAGCGGGGGTCGCCTACCACACCAACGAGGAGACGGCCAGCGCCAGCAGCACCACGACTCCGCAGGTGGTCCCGTTTTCGGTGACCTTCTACAGGACCGGCCCCGCATGGGTGTTTACTGCAGTCTTCGTAGAGGACGGCAATGAAGATGAGATCAGTTTCCACGGACTGTGGCACGACCTCATGGTGCTGAGCGGCCCGACCTACGACCCCGTGCTGGTGGAAGTGGACGGCGTGGCTTATTCGGTGTCAGCCGCGCTTGACGAGGACGTGGAAGATGAGGATGACGAGGGGACGGTGATCACCACAGTGACCTCCGTCGACGACCCTGAGGCCGAAATTGATGCCGAGACGGAGGCAAGGGCCCGATACGCCGCCGGGGTGCGCACCCAGCTGCTCGACGGCATCTTTGACCGGCCAGAGATTGCCGCCCTCCCGCAGGCCGCGGAGCCGAATCCGGTCACTGTGCCGAGTCCCTCATCCGGCGCACTGCTCAGGACTGCGGCGGGGCGGTTTGCAATCCTCGTCAATAGTTCGGACCTGCTGGAGACGCTGTCCAACGGGGAGGCGATCAGCCCCGTTGCCGTGGAAGACCTGGTTCTCAGCACGGCCGAACGGGTTTCGGAGACCTATGCGTCGCTGGCTGCCTCCTGGCAGTCGCTCCTCGAGCAAATCGAGGGCGGCGGGGCACTGTCATTCGCCGATGCATTTGCTGTCCACTCCGAGCTGGCCTACGCCGAGAGCATCCTCTCGCCGGCGTTGGTGCCCAGCACGATTGTCACCGCGGCCCGCGCTGCCGAGCTGGGCTGGGACGATCCCGAAGTTCAGGCGATGTTGGCCGACCAGCCAAGCTGCAACGCCAATCCCACAGATCTGCGAGACGCCTATGAAGCTGCCGGTGTCGAGAATGTCGATGAGCTGATGGCGCTCGACACGGAGTTGCGTGCCGCCTCCCCGGTCTATGGGCTGCTCATCGACGGTGCTTTGTGTGCGGCTGCCGCAACCGACGCAACCAACCACCGCTTCCTGGAACGGCTGGAGATCGACGACAGCGGACTGCTTCTTGAGCTGTTTGCGCCTGAAGAGCCCGCTGAGCCCGAAGAAGAGCCCGAGCCTGATCCGCCGATTGAACTGCGAGTCATGGCCCGACTGGGCGAAGACGGGCGCATCGAGCATGGGGTGGAGCTGGCCAGCGGCTTCCAGATTCTGCCCGAGCGGCGCTACCTGCCCTCCGACACCCAAGTTGGCATGTGGTACTCCACCCTGGACGTGGAACTGGGCGGCACTTCGTTCGGTCAGATCCGCGCCCGCCGCTTGGCCGATGGACGGATCGAACTCGGCTTCCGCGACTTCGAAGGCGGCAACCTGGTCCCCGATATCGCCTATTTGCCCGCCGACCTAGACGAGGGCGCCTGGTACCGCAGCAGTCTGATCGAGGTCCAGAGGCCCCCAGAACCCGCAGAGGACCAAGAAGAACCCGCGTGACCGCCCGCCTGACCGGCCAGAGCGTCGACCGCGTCGAGGGCCCTCGCCTGCTGCGGGGCGAGGGCCGCTTCGTGGGCAACATCCGCCATCCCGACCTGCTGCACATCGCCTTCGTCCGCAGCCAACTGGGCCATGCCGACATCCTGGGAGTCGACACCGAAGCAGCCAAGAGCACTCCTGGTGTGGTTGAGGTCTTCACCGCCGAACACTTTGACGGTGTGGTGGCCCCCATTGCCATAGCCGGTCCCCCTGAGCTGTCCGTCACGCCCTTCACCGCCTTGGCCCGCGACCGGGTCCGCACCGTGGGCGAGCCGCTCGCCGTCGTTGTCGGTCGCACCCGCCAGGCCGCGGCTGACGGTGCTGCTGCGGTGGTGGTGGACTATCGCCCCCGGCCGGCAGTGGTGGATATGCACGACGCCGTCTCGCCCGACGCCCCCCTGCTGTTTGAGGACTTGGGCACCAATGTGGTGTATGAGACCGAGCAGTCGTGGGGCGCCGATATAGATGAGACTTTTGGCCGCGCTGATCATGTGATCGCTCGCACCTTCGCCCAACACCGATTCGGGCACGCGCCCCTTGAGGGCCGGGTAATGGTGGCGTCGTACATCCCTTCTGACGGCCAACTCGACATCCAGATCGCCACCAAGCGCCCCCATGCGGTGAAGCTGAACCTGGCCAACTTGCTGGGGCTGCCCTTCGGCAAAGTCCGGGTGCGCACCGGAGACATTGGCGGCGCGTTCGGCTCGAAGGGACAGGTCGGACGAGAGACGATCTGCACCGCCGCGGCCGCCATGCTGCTAGGCGCCACCGTCCAGTGGACCGAGGACCGCACCGAAAACCTCCAGATGGCCGGACACGGCCGAGAGGAGGATTTGGTGATGGAGGTGGCAGTCCAAAACGACGGCACCCTCCTGGGCATTCGGGCCGACATGACCATGGACCAGGGCGCCTATCCCATGCCGCCCTATCCGTCGTCGTTGTTCTGCAATCTGGTGAAGATGCTGATTCCCAACGCCTACCGGCTGGAGGCGTATGCATTCCGCGGCCGGGTGGTGGCCACCAACAAGTGCAGTTACATCGCCTATCGGGGCCCCTGGGCGGTAGAGACCTGGGTGCGGGAGCGAATGCTGGACGAGATCGCCGCTGAACTCGGCCTCGACCGCGTGGAAATCCGCCGGCGCAACCTCATCGACCAGGACCAGCCCACCCGCATGATCACCGGACCGACCGTTTCGGGTATTACCGCCCGTCAAACCCTGGACCGGGCGGTCGCCATGATGGATCTGGATGGTTTCGCCGCCCAGCAGACCGCCGCCCGCTCCGAGGGGCGATTGCTCGGCCTGGGCTTCGCCACCTTCATAGAAATCGCCCCGGGTCCGCCCGACTTCGCCCAATCGGCCGGATTCGACCTTCGGGGCGAGCAGGCCTGGGCTCGGTTGGAGCCGTCCGGCGACTTGACCATTTCCACCAGTCAATCCCCCCACGGACAGGGCCACGAGACCACCATTGGCCAAGTGGCGGCCGACGAGCTGGGGGTGGGACTCGACCGGGTTCGCATTGTCTTCGGGGATACCGACTCCACTCCGTTCTCCGTGCTGGGCACCGGAGGCAGCCGGTCATCGATGATGGGCGCCGGCTCGGCCCGAGCAGCCACTGCCGAGGTCAAGGCCAAGGTGCTGGCCATCGCAGCCGAAAGGCTGGAGGCCAACCCGGCCGATCTGGAGATCGTCGATGGGAATATCTCGGTGAGGGGCACACCGGGCCGTTCGGTTCCATTGGCCGGTATTGCCCAGCAAGCCTGGTTCGCGCCTTCGTCATTGCCCGAGGGCATGGACCAGGGCATCGAGGCCTCGGTGGAATACCGCACACCGCCGGGGGGTTGGGCATCGGCCACCCACTGCTGCTGGGTGGAGATCGACCCCGACACCGGCGAGATCGCCATACCGCGCTACGTGGTTGTGGAGGACTGTGGAGAGATGATCCACCCCGCCATCGTTGACGGACAGATCCAAGGCGGGGTGGCCCAGGGGATCGCCGCCGTGCTGTTCGAGCGCCATCACTACGACCGAGACGGCAACCTGCTCACCGCCTCGCTGGCCGACTATCTGGTTCCCTCGGCTGCCGAGATGCCGGTCATAGAGGTAGAGCACCTTGAGGTTGAGCCCCTGCACGACGCCGACTGGAGAGGGGTGGGCGAGGGCGGCCTCATTGGCGCACCCGCGGCGGTAACTAACGCCGTGGCCGACGCAGTGCGCCACCTGGGCATCGACATCTGCGAGCAACACCTCCCACCCCAGAGGATGCGTCAGCTTCT